>NZ_JANAVH010000008.1:0-271668 GCF_024213215.1 Pseudomonas sp. SBB6
TCAATGGCCTGAGCCCTGTCGACTACAGGGCTCAGGCTGCTGGTTAATACTGTCCAACTTTAGGGGGGCAGTCCAGTGGATCTGCATGCACCAACCTGTGGGAGCTGGCCTTGCCAGCGATCGAGCGCGAAGCGGTCGTAATCCAGACAACACCAAATGTGTTTGATCTACCGGCCTCATCGCCGGCAACGCCGGCTCCCACAGAGGTTGCGCATGCCGGCCCATAGTTGCCAGGGCACAACCACTATGCCGATTTCGTCATCAGCGCGACATAAAGGCATCAAGCCTGAGCGCTGAGGGACAGGCCACTCTGTCGTTCACTTCCCTGAACGGACGCGGCCTTCGATGAAACGCATTACCGTGATCGACTCCCATACCGGCGGCGAACCGACCCGCCTGGTCACCGACGGATTCCCCGACCTTGGCAACGCCAACATGGCCCAGCGCCGCCAGCGCCTTGCCCAGGAATACGATCAATGGCGCACTGCCTGCATGCTGGAGCCGCGCGGCAGCGATGTGCTGGTCGGCGCGCTGCTGTGTGAACCGGTGGACCCGAGCGCCTGCGCCGGGGTGATCTTCTTCAACAACAGCGGTTACCTGGGCATGTGCGGCCACGGCACCATCGGCCTGGTGGTGTCGCTGGCGCACCTTGGCCGGATCGGGCCGGGCGTGCACCGCATCGAAACCCCGGTCGGCACCGTGCAGGCGACGCTGCACGAGGACCACTCGGTCAGCGTGCGCAACGTGCCGGCCTACCGTTACCGCAAGGACCTGGTGCTGGACGTGCCGGGCCTCGGCCGGGTGGTTGGCGATGTGGCCTGGGGCGGCAACTGGTTCTTCCTGATCGCCGACCACGGCCAGCAGGTCGCCGGCGACAACATCGAGGCGCTGACGGCCTACACCTACGCCGTGCAACAGGCGCTGGAGCATCAGGGCATTCGCGGCGAAGACGGCGGCCTGATCGACCATATCGAACTGTTCGCCGACGACCCCGGCGCCGACAGCCGCAACTTCGTACTCTGCCCCGGCAAGGCCTACGACCGCTCGCCCTGCGGCACCGGCACCAGCGCCAAGCTCGCCTGCCTTGCCGCCGACGGCAAGCTGCAGCCAGGTCAGAGCTGGCGCCAGGCCAGCGTGATCGGCAGCACCTTCGAGGGCTCGTTCGAGGCCGACGGCGAGCGCATCATCCCGACCATTCGCGGCCGCGCGCACATCAGCGCCGAAGCCACGCTGATCCTTGAGCAAGACGACCCGTTCGCCTGGGGCATTCGCCCGTGAGCGGCGCTGCCGTGGCCGATGTGATCGTGATCGGCGCCGGTATCATCGGCGCGGCCTGTGCGCAGTCGCTGGCCGCGCGCGGGCTGCAGGTGCTGGTACTCGATGCCGGCCTGCACGGCGCCACGGCAGCCGGCATGGGCCACCTGCTGGTGCTCGACGACAACCCCGCAGAGCTGGCGCTGAGCCAATATTCGCTGCAACGCTGGCGCGAACTGGCCCCGCGGCTACCCGAGGACTGCGCCTACCGCAGCAACGGCACCCTGTGGCTGGCGGCCAACGCCGAAGAAATGGCCGTGGCCGAGCACAAGTTCAACGTCCTGCAAGCACAGGGGGTGACCTGCGAGCTGGTCGCCGGGCACGCCCTGCGCCAGCGCGAACCGGCGCTGCGCGAGGGGCTGGAAGGGGGTCTGCTGATCAATGGCGACGGCATCCTCTACGCGCCGGCCACCGCCCGCTGGATGCTGCAATCGCCACGTATCGAACAGCGCCGGGCGCGGGTCACTGCGCTGCAAGGCAACCGCGTGCGCCTGGATAACGGCCAGTGGCTGAGCGCCGAGGCCGTGGTGCTGGCCAACGGCATCCAGGCCGTTGACCTATGCCCGGAACTGCCGATCGAACCGAAAAAAGGCCATCTGCTGATCACCGACCGCTACCCCGGCACTGTCACCCACACCCTGGTGGAGCTGGGCTACGTGACCAGCGCCCACACTGCCAGCGGCCCGTCCACCGCGTGCAATATCCAACCGCGCCCGACCGGCCAGCTATTCATCGGCGCTTCGCGCCAGTTCGGCACCACCGACCCGGCCGTGGAAGGCTGGATGCTCGCGCGCATGCTCAAGCGCGCCACTGAATACATGCCAGACCTGGCACACTTGAATGGCATCCGCGCCTGGACCGGCTTTCGCGCCGCCAGCCCCGACGGCCTGCCGCTGGTGGGCCGCCATCCGCACCAGGACGGCCTGTGGCTGGCGGTCGGCCACGAAGGGCTGGGGGTCACCACTGCCCCGGCGACCGCCGACCTGCTGAGCGCGCAACTGTTCGGCGAAACGCCGCCACTGGCGGCCAGACCCTACCTGCCAGATCGTTTCCTGGGAGCACTCGCCCATGCCTGACCTGACCCTCGATGGCCGCCCTCTGCGCGTGGCCGACGGCACCAGCGTGGTCGCCGCCCTGGCCCTGGGCGGCGATGGCTGCTCGCGCACCTCGGTAAGCGGCCAGCGCCGCGCACCGCTGTGCGGCATGGGCATTTGCCAGGAATGCCGGGTGCGCATCGACGGCCGCCAGCGCCTGGCCTGCCAGACCCTGTGCCGTGACGGCATGCAGGTGGAGACCCGCGCATGAACGAACACACCAACCTGCTGATCATCGGCGCCGGCCCCGCCGGGCTGGCTGCGGCACTGGCCGCCGCGCCGCGGGCCGCGCGCATCGTGCTGCTCGACGACAACCCGCTGCCGGGCGGGCAGATCTGGCGCGACGGGCCGCAGGCCAAGGTACCTGCCCAGGCCCGACAACTGCGCGACCAGGTACTCGCCTGTGTCAATGTGCAGTACTACAGCGGCACACGCGTGATCGCCCAGCCCGGCCCGGATACCCTGCTGGTGGAAGACGCCGAGCGTGGCTGGCAGATCCGCTACGACCGGCTGATCCTCTGCACCGGCGCCCGTGAACTGCTGCTGCCCTTCCCCGGCTGGACCCTGCCCGGCGTCACCGGTGCCGGTGGCTTGCAGGCACTGATCAAGGGCGGGATGCCGGTGCACAACCAGCGCATCGTCATCGCCGGCAGCGGCCCCTTGCTGCTGGCCAGCGCCGCCACCGCCAAACACCACGGCGCCCGGGTGCTGCGCATCGCCGAACAGGCCTCGGGCGCTGCCGTCACAGGCTTCGCCGCTCATTTGCCACGCTGGCCGCGCAAGCTGTTGCAATCGATCAGCCTGTTCGACCGCCAGTACCGCACCGCCAGCCATGTACTGGCCGCACTGGGCACCGACCGTCTCGAAGGCGTGCGCCTGAAGCACAAAGGCAAGGTGGTGGAAATGGCGTGCGACCGACTGGCCTGCGGCTTCGGCCTGATCCCCAACATCCAACTCGCCGAGGCTCTGGGCTGCGCCGTGGAACAGCAGGCCATTGCCGTCGACGCCTGGCAGGCGACCTCGCAACCCGGCATCTATGCAGCGGGCGAATGCACCGGTTTCGGCGGCAGCGAGCGCGCGCTGGTTGAAGGCGCGATTGCCGGCTGTGCAGCCACCGGCAATCGCCAGGCGGCGCAGCAGCTATGGCGCCGCCGCGCCCGCTGGCACGGTTTTGCCAGCGCGCTGAACAACGCCTTCGCCCTGGACCCTGCACTCAAGTCGCTGGCCACTGCCGACACCCTGGTGTGCCGCTGCGAAGACGTCCCCTATGCCGCCCTCGTCGGGCATCGCGACTGGCGCCAGGCCAAGCTTGCCAGCCGTTGCGGCATGGGCGCCTGCCAGGGCCGGGTGTGCGGCGCGGCCACCGCGCACCTGTTCGGCTGGCAACCCTCGGCGCCACGCCCGCCGTTCAGCCCGGCGCGCATCGACACCCTGCTGTGCCTGGAGGAAACCGGCGACGCTTGAGATAAACGCCGGGGGCGCACTATGATCCCGACGGTCGCCCCCGGAACGTCAGCGCCATGCACGCCACGCTCAACCACTTCGCGCCCTGCGACCTGCCGACCCTGCTCAGTAGCCTGCAACCCATTGCACCGCTGCTCGACACCCTCAACGACGTGGTGTTCTTCATCAAGGACCGCGAGGCGCGCTACGCCTTCGTCAACCAGACCCTGGCCCGGCGCTGCGGGCGCAAGCACCGCGAAGAACTGCTCGGGCTCACCGCCGAGCACGTATTCCCCGCCCGCTTCGGGCCGCTCTACACCGAGCAGGACCGCCGCGTGCTCAGCAGTGGCCGGGAACTGGCCGACCAGCTCGAACTGCACCTTTACTACGGCAATCAGCCGATCTGGTGCCTGACCCACAAACGTCCGCTCAAGGACGCCGAGGGCAACATTGTCGGGCTCGCCGGTATTTCCCGCGACCTGCAATTACCCCAGTCGAACCACCCGGCGTTCCACAAGCTTGCCGCCGTCGACGCGCATATCCGCGCCCACTTCAGCCGCCCGATCAGCCTCGCCGAACTGACCGCGATCGCCGGGCTGTCGGTGGCGCAACTGGAGCGCCACTGCAAGCGCATCTTCCAGCTCACGCCGCGGCAGATGATCCACAAGGCACGGCTGGAGGAAGCCTCGCGCCTGCTGCAAGACCTCGACCTACCGATCACCGACATCGCCCTGCGCTGCGGTTATACCGACCACAGCGCCTTCAGCCGCCAGTTTCGCGCCCTCACCGGGCTTTCGCCCAGCCAGTACCGCGACAGCCAGCGCTAAGTGTTCCTTTATCGGGCGCCGCGCACAGGCAGTGCTCCGATATGTAACACCTGCGCTACGCCCATCCGTCTGCGCTAAAACCGCCCGCACCCGCCCTTGTTTGCTTCAGGCGCCCTAGCTCACGGGCCGAAGAATTATTCCTACATCCACAACAGAACAGGCACGGCCATTGCACTAGAAAATATCGTATACGAAATTACCAATACGATATCTAACAGCACTTACCCACCCCCGAGGCACCTATGAAAAACCGCACATTTGCCGTAGCCCTCAGCGCTGTTCTCAGTACCGCCTGCATTAGCAACGCCCAGGCCGACAAGCTCGACGACATCATCGGTTCCGGCAAGCTGCGCTGCGCCGTGACCCTGGACTTCCCACCGATGGGCTTTCGCGACGAAGCCAACAAACCTGCCGGCTTCGACGTCGACTACTGCAGCGACCTGGCCAAGGTGCTGGGGGTCGAACCGGAAGTGGTCGAAACGCCCTTCCCCGACCGTATCCCGGCGCTGGTCTCCGGCCGTGCCGACGTGATCGTGGCGTCCACCTCCGACACCCTCGAGCGGGCCAAGACCGTCGGCCTGACCGTGCCCTACTTCGCCTTCCAGATGGTGGTGCTGACCCGCGACAACACCGGCATCAACAGCTTCGATGACCTCAAGGGCAAAGCGCTGGGCAACACCAGCGGCACCTACGAAGCCATTGCCCTGGAAAAAGATGTGAAAAGCTGGGGCAGCGGCACCTTCCGCGCCTACCAGTCGCAGAACGACACCCTGCTGGCCGTCGCCCAGGGGCACATCGACGCCACCGTGGTCACCAACACCGTCGCCGCGGCCACCCTCAAGTCCGGCAAGTACAAGAATCTCAAGGTCGCCGGCAATGCCCCCTACGTGATCGATTACGTGTCGCTGGGCGCCAAGCGCAACGAGTATGGCCTGCTGCGTTACCTGGACCTGTTCGTCAACCAGCAGGTGCGCACCGGGCGCTACAAGGAGCTGTTCACCAAGTGGGTGGGCACCGAGATCGCCCCGACCGACCTGACCGTGCCACAGGTCTACTACTGAGGTGGGCAGCATGACCAGCACACCCATTGCCCTGACCGGGCGCAGCCTGGTCGAGGGCGCGGCCCAGGGCCCCTTGCTGTTCGCCGATACCGGGTTGAGCTTCTGGGGCGGGGTTGACGCCTCAAGCGGCGAAGTCATCGACCGTCATCATCCACTGAGCGGCCAGCGCATCGCCGGGCGCGTGCTGGCGATTCCCAGCGGGCGCGGCTCGTGCACCGGCAGCAGCGTGATGATGGAACTGATCAGCAACGGCCACGCACCGGCGGCACTGGTGCTGGCCGAAGCCGACGAGATCCTGACCCTCGGCGTGCTGGTCGCCCAGACCCTGTTCGGGCGCTCCCTGCCGGTGCTGTGCATCGGCAAGGAGGCCTTCGCCGGTTTGCGCGGTGAAGGCTTTGCGCGGGTCGAAGGGGAGCGCCTGAGCCTGTTTGCCCAGGCGCCCGCCACCCACTGGCAGGCCCCGTCGTTTACCCCGGCTGACCGGCCATTCAACAGCGCCCTGAACCTGAGCCCGCAGGACCAGGCGCTACTCGATGGCAGCCATGGCAAAGCCGCGCAGATGGCGATGCAGATCGTCCTGCGCATGGCCGAGCTGCAAGGCGCCGAGCAGTTGCTGGACGTGACCCAGGCCCATATCGACGGCTGCATCTACACCGGCCCCGCCAGCCTGCGCTTTGCCGAACAGCTGGTGCAGTGGGGGGCGAAGGTGCGGGTGCCGACCACGCTCAATTCCATTTCAGTCGACCAGCGCCGCTGGCGCGAACTGGGCATTGACCCGGCACTCGGCGAGCCTGCCAGTGCCCTGGGCGATGCCTACATGGCCATGGGTGCGCAGATGAGCTTCACCTGCGCGCCGTACCTGCTCGACAGCGCGCCGAGCCAGGGTGAACAGATCGTCTGGGCCGAATCCAACGCCGTGGTCTACGCCAACAGCGTCCTCGGCGCGCGCACCCTCAAGTACCCCGACTACCTCGATATCTGCATTGCCCTGACCGGCCGCGCGCCGCGCATCGGCTGCCACCTGGACAGCCAGCGCAAGGCCCGGCTGATTGTGCAGGTGCCGGCGCTGGCAGCGCTGGACGACAGCTTCTATCCGCTGCTCGGCTACCACATCGGTGCCCTGGCCGGCTCGCGGATACCCCTGGTGTACGGGCTGGAACAGGCGCAGCCAAGCCTGGACGACCTCAAGGCGTTTGGCGCCGCCTTTGCCACCACCTCGGCGGCGCCGCTGTTTCATATCGCCGGGGTCACCCCCGAAGCGCTGGACCCGGCGCAAGTGCTCGAACCTGACGCCAGCCTGGCCACCGAGCGTATTGAACTGAAGGACCTGCTGCACAGCTGGCGCGCGCTCAACAGCGCCCGCGAGCCGCGGGTGGATGTGGTGTCGCTGGGCAACCCGCATTTTTCCTTCAGCGAATTCGCCGCGCTCGCGCAGCTGTGCCGGGGCCGGCACAAGCACCCGGAGGTGGTCGTGGCCATCACCTGCGGCCGCGCGGTGCTCGAACAGGCCCGCGCCGCCGGGCTGATCGCCGGGCTTGAACGTTTCGGTGTAACGCTGGTGACCGACACCTGCTGGTGCATGCTCGGTGAACCGGTGATCCCGCCAGCGGCGCGCACGCTGATGACCAACTCCGGCAAATATGCCCACTACGGGCCGGGCCTGGCCGGCCGCCCAGTGCATTTCGCCAGCCTCGCCGAGTGCGTCGAGTCGGCCTGCAGCGGCCAGGCCAGCGGCCGCTTGCCGGCCTGGCTGCAACCGGCTGCCTGCAAGGAGGGCCCCGCGCATGTTTGACTACACCTTCCAGTGGCGCTCGGCACTGCGCGCATTGCCAGACATGCTGGCCGGCGCCTGGGTCACCTTCGAGACCGCCGCGCTGTCGATGATCTTCGGGGTCCTGATCGCCCTGGCCCTGACCGTGATGCGCGAAGGCAAGCAGCCGCTGCTGCGCGGCTTTGCCAATGGCTGGGTGTCGATCGCGCGCAACACGCCCTCGCTGTTCCAGATCTACATCCTGTACTTCGGCCTCGGTTCCCTGGGCCTGCACGTCAGTTCCTGGATCGCCCTGCTGGCGGGCATCACCTTCAACAACGCGGGGTACCTGGCAGAAAACTTTCGCGGCGGCCTCAAGGCCGTGCCAACCACGCAGGTGCGCGCGGCGCGCTCGCTGGGCATGAGTGCCTTCCAGACCTACCGGATGATCGTCATCCCGCAACTGCTGCGGGTGGTGTTCTACCCCTTGACCAACCAGATGGTCTGGGCGGTGCTGATGACGTCGCTGGGGGTGATCGTGGGCCTGAACAACGACCTGACCGGCGTGACCCAGGACTACAACGTCAAGACCTTCCGCACCTTCGAATACTTCGCCCTGGCGGCGGCGCTGTACTACGTGATTGCCAAGGCGATCGTCGCGCTGGCCCGGCTGATGGCCTGGCGGCTGTTCCGTTACTGAGGAGCTCGGCATGTTTTCCACCGGTTTTACCTGGAACGACTTGGTGTTCCTGCTCGACGGGGCGCGCATCACCTTGCAGTTGACCTTCTGGGCCATCCTCCTGGGCACCTTTGCCGGGCTGCTGTTCGGCCTGGCCCGGGCCCTGTGGCCACGGCTCAGCCTGCCACTGGCGTGGGTACTGGATGTGTTTCGCAGCGTGCCGCTGCTGATCCAGTTCGTGTTGTTCAACTCGTTCAAGAGCATCGTCGGGCTCGACATCAGCGCCTTCAGCGTCGGCTGCATCGTGCTGGGTGTCTACACCGCCGCGTACTTTACCGAGATCGTCCGTGGCGGTGTCCTGGCGGTGTCGCTGAGCGTGCGCCGGGCCAGCCGTTCGCTGGGCATGAGTTACCTGCAGGACCTGCGCTGGATCGTCCTGCCGATGGCCACCCGGGTGGCGTTTCCCGGCTGGCTGAACCTGGTCCTGGGGGTGATGAAAGACACGGCGCTGGTGATGTGGATCGGCATCGTCGAACTGCTGCGCGCCTCGCAGACCATCGTTACGCGGATTCAGGAACCCCTGCTGGTGCTGTGCATCGCAGGCCTCATCTACTACGTCATGAGCCTGGTGGTTGCCCGCCTGGGCGCCCGTCTGGAAAGAAGGTGGCAGGAAAATGATTGAGATCGAGAACGTACACAAATCCTTCGGCGACCTCGAAGTGGTCAAGGGCGTGAGCCTGACCGTGGACAAGGGCGAAGTGGTGTCGATCATCGGCGGCTCGGGTTCAGGCAAGTCGACCTTGCTGATGTGCATCAACGGCCTGGAGCCGATCCAGAAAGGCAACATCCGCGTCGACGGCGTCGAGGTCCACCACCGGGCCACGGACCTCAACCGCCTGCGCCAGAAGATCGGCATCGTGTTCCAGCAGTGGAACGCCTTCCCGCACCTGACGGTGCTTGAAAACGTCATGCTCGCGCCGCGCAAGGTGCTCGGCAAGAACAAGGAAGACGCCGAGGCGCTGGCAGTGAAACAACTGACCCACGTGGGCCTGGGCGACAAGCTCAAGACCTTCCCCGGCAAACTGTCCGGCGGCCAGCAGCAGCGCATGGCGATTGCCCGGGCGCTGGCGATGTCGCCGGACTACATGCTGTTCGACGAGGCCACCTCGGCGCTCGACCCGCAACTGGTGGGTGAGGTGCTCGACACCATGCGCATGCTGGCCGAGGACGGCATGACCATGGTCCTGGTGACCCACGAGATACGTTTTGCCCGAGATGTGTCGGACCGGGTGGCGTTCTTCCGTAACGGCCTGGTGCACGAAATCGGCTCGCCGGACCAAGTCATCGGCAACCCGTTGCAGCCGGAGACGGCGGCGTTCTTGAAGTCGGTGAAATAGAAGCATCGCGGGGCAAGCCCGCTCCTACAGGGATCTTTGTAGGAGCGGGCTTGCCCCGCGATGAGGCCTGCCCTAACAACACAAGGAGTCCTGTGAATGCGTTCATCCAAGATCATCCACATCGTCAACTGCCACGCCGAAGGCGAAGTCGGCGACGTCATCGTTGGCGGCGTCGCCCCGCCCCCTGGCGCCACCGTCTGGGAGCAATCACGCTGGGTCGCCGCAGACCAGACCCTGCGCAACTTCGTCCTCAACGAGCCGCGCGGCGGCGTGTTCCGCCACGTCAACCTGCTGGTCCCGCCCAAGGACCCGCGCGCGCAAATGGCCTGGATCATCATGGAGCCGGCCGACACCCCGCCGATGTCCGGCTCCAACTCGCTGTGCGTGTCCACCGTGCTGCTCGACAGCGGCATCCTGCCGATGACCGAGCCCGAGACGCGCCTGGTGCTCGAAGCCCCCGGCGGCCTGATCGAGGCCGTCGCCCAATGCCGCGACGGCAAGGTGCAGCGGGTGGAGGTAAAAAACGTACCGTCCTTCGCCGACCGCCTCGACGCCTGGATCGAGGTCGAAGGCCACGGCTCCCTGCAGGTCGACACTGCCTACGGTGGCGACAGCTTCGTCATTGCCGATGCCCGGCAGCTGGGCTTTGCGATCCGCCCCGACGAAGCCAAGGACATTGTCGAGATCGGCCTCAAGATCACCCGCGCCGCCAACGAACAACTGGGTTTCAGCCACCCGCTGAACCCGGACTGGGCGCACATTTCCTTCTGCCAGATCGCCGCGCCCGTCGAGTACCAGGACGGCGTCGCCAGCGGCGCCAACGCCGTGGTCATCCGCCCCGGCAAGATCGACCGCTCGCCCTGCGGCACCGGCTGCTCGGCGCGTATGGCGGTGCTGCAGGCCAAAGGTCTGATGAAGGTCGGCGAGCGTTTCATCGGCCGCTCGATCATCGGCTCGCAGTTCGACTGCCGCATCGAATCACTGACCGAAATCGCCGGGCGCCCGGCCATCTACCCGTGCATTTCCGGCCGTGCCTGGATCACCGGCACCCATCAATTGCTGCTCGATCCAAGCGATCCCTGGCCGCAAGGCTACCGGTTGTCGGACACCTGGCCCGGCGCTTGAAGCCTAACCCCTTGATTTCTAACCACCCTTGAAAACCGATCAGCCACAGCCGTGAAAAAATGCTGGTCCACACCAATCACTTGAAATATCGTATACGAAATACAATAAACAACCGGAGAACACCATGAGCAAGTACGTAAACTGGAGCGGCGTCTTCCCTGCGGTCACCACTCAATTCAACGACGACTTCTCGATCAACCTGGAAAAGACCCACGAGGTGATTTCCAACGTGATCCGCGACGGCGTCTCGGGCCTGGTGGTCTGCGGTTCGGTGGGTGAGAACACCTCGCTGAGCGCCGAAGAGAAGATCGCCGTCACCGAGGTCGCCGTCGATGCCTCCCGCGGCCGGGTTCCGGTGATCTGCGGCGTAGCCGAGTTCACCAGCGTGCAGGCCGCCAAGGTGGCCAACGCGGTGCGCCAGGTTGGCGTCGACGGCGTGATGCTGATGCCGGCGCTGGTCTATGGCTCCAAGCCGTTCGAGACCGCCGAGCACTACCGTTACGTGGCCAAGCACACCGACGTGCCGCTGATGGTCTACAACAACCCGCCGATCTACAAAAACGACGTCACCCCGGACATCCTGATTTCCCTGGCCGACTGCGACAACGTGGTGTGCTTCAAGGACTCCTCCGGCGACACCCGCCGCTTTATCGACGTGCGCAATGAAGTGGGCGATCGCTTCGTGCTGTTCGCGGGCCTGGACGACGTGGTCCTGGAAAGCATCGCGGTCGGCGCCCAGGGCTGGGTCTCGGGCATGTCCAACGTGTTCCCCAAAGAGGGCGAGACGATCTTCCGCCTGGCCAAGGCCGGGCGCTTCGCCGAGGCCATGCCGATCTACGAATGGCTGATGCCGATCCTGCACCTGGACGCCCGCGCCGACCTGGTGCAGTGCATCAAGTTGTGCGAAGCCATCGCCGGTCGCGGCAGCGCGCTGACCCGTCCGCCACGCCTGGCCCTGCCGGAAGCGGATCGCGTCTACGTCGAACAGATCATGGCCAAGGCCCTGGCCAACCGTCCGCAGCTGCCGGACGTCGGCCTCTGAGTGATTGCCGGGCCGGCTCCGCCCAAGGAGACCGGCCTGCCTGTTTTGCGTCCATACAGGAAACGCCAGCATGTCCAGTCACCCTTCCAGCGCAACCAGCCCTTCGGGCTTGAAACGTGTCGTGGCCGCGGCCATGGCCGGTACCGTCGCCGAATGGTATGAATTCTTCCTCTACGGTACCGCCTCGGCACTGGTCTTCGGCCAGCTGTTCTTCCGCCAGACCGACAGCCCCGTCGACGGCATCATCGCTGCCTTCGCCCTCTATGCCGTGGGCTTTCTCGCCCGCCCGCTGGGCGGCTTGGTGTTTGGTCACTACGGTGACAAATTCGGCCGCAAGCGCTTGCTGCAACTGAGCCTGGTGGTGGTCGGCATCACCACCTTCCTCATGGGCTGCCTGCCGGGCTTCGACAGCATCGGCTATGCCGCGCCGGTGTTGCTGGTGCTGCTGCGGCTGATCCAGGGTTTCGCCTTCGGCGGCGAATGGGGGGGCGCCATCCTGCTGGTGTCCGAGCACTGCCCGGACAACCGCCGCGGCTTCTGGGCCAGCTGGCCACAGGCCGGGGTGCCGGCCGGTAATCTGGTGGCGACCGTGGCCTTGCTGCTGTTGTCGAGCAACCTCTCGGAAGAACAGTTCCTGGCCTGGGGCTGGCGCGTGGCCTTCTGGTTCTCGGCGGTAGTGGTGCTGATCGGCTACTGGATCCGCACCAGTGTCGACGACGCGCCAATCTTCAAAGAGGCCCAGGCGCGCCAGGCGCAGAAAGCCGAGCAACAACTGGGCGTGGTCGAAGTGTTACGCCATCACTGGCGCGCGGTGCTGGTGGGGATCGGCGCGCGCTTTGCCGAGAACATTCTCTACTACACCGTGGTGACCTTCTCCATCACCTACCTCAAGCTGGTGGTGCATAAGGACACCTCGCAGATCCTCCTGCTGATGTTCGGCGCACACCTGCTGCATTTTTTCATGATCCCGCTGATGGGTTACCTGTCCGACCTGGTCGGGCGCAAGCCGGTGTACCTGACCGGCGCGGTGCTCACCGCGTTCTGGGGCTTCGTCGGCTTCCCGCTGATGGACACCGGCAACAACTGGCTGATCATGGCCGCGATCACCCTGGGCCTGGCCATCGAGTCGATGACCTATGCGCCCTACTCCGCGCTGATGGCCGAGCTGTTCCCGACCCATGTGCGCTACACCGCCCTGTCGCTGTGCTACCAGGTGGCACCGATTTTCGCAGGCTCCCTGGCGCCACTGATCGCTATCAGCCTGCTCAATGAGTTCCACAGCTCGACGCCGATCGCCTGGTACCTGGTCGGCGCCGCGCTGATCTCGATCGTCGCCGTCGGCCTGACCCGCGAGACCCGCGGCAAGTCGCTGCACCAGGTAGACGCCGAGGCCGCTGCGCGTATCGCTGCCGGGCAAGCGGTGCCTGTTCGCCAAGGCCGTTCGCTGGCCTGACCCCCCCATTTTCTCAGGAGTGTTCCATGGCGGATATCATCGGCCACAACTACATCGGCGGCGCGCGCAGCGCCGCTGGCACCCTCACCCTGCAGAGCCACGACGCGGTCAGCGGCGAGGCCTTGCCCTATCAATTCCACCAGGCCACCGCCGACGAAGTGAATGCCGCCGCCAAGGCGGCTGCGCACGCTTACCCGGTGTTGCACAGCCTGTCGCCAGAGCGGCGAGCGCAGTTTCTTGAGGCCATCGCCGCGCAACTAGAAGCCCTGGGGGATGATTTCATCGCGCTGGTGACCCGCGAAACGGCGCTGCCCGCTGCCCGAATCCGCGGCGAGCGCGGGCGCACTTGCGGACAGATGCGCCTGTTCGCCCAGGTGCTGCGCCGGGGCGATTTTCTCGGCGCGCGGATCGACCGCGCGCAACCGGATCGCCAACCGCTGCCACGCGCCGACCTGCGCCAGTATCGCCTGGGCGTCGGCCCGGTCGCCGTGTTCGGCGCCAGCAACTTTCCGCTGGCCTTTTCCACCGCCGGCGGCGACACCGCCGCTGCACTGGCCGCCGGCTGCCCGGTGGTGTTCAAGGCCCATAGCGGCCACATGGCCACCGCCGAACGGGTCGCCGACGCGATCATCCGCGCGGCCGAACTCACCGGCATGCCCAAGGGCGTGTTCAACATGATCTACGGCGCCGGCGTCGGCGAAGCGCTGGTCAAGCACCCGGCCATCCAGGCCGTAGGCTTTACCGGCTCGCTCAAGGGCGGCCGTGCGCTATGCGACATGGCGGCGGCGCGGGCGCAACCGATCCCGGTATTCGCCGAAATGAGCAGCATCAACCCAGTGCTGGTACTGCCCCAGGCACTGGCCCAGCGTAGCGAGCAGATCGCCCGCGAGCTGGCCGCCTCGGTGGTGCTCGGCTGCGGACAGTTCTGTACCAATCCGGGGCTGGTCATCGGCCTGCGCTCACAGGCGTTCAGTGCATTTACCGAACAACTGGCCGCGCAACTGGCCGAGCAACCGGCACAACCCATGCTCAATGCCGGCACCCTCGCCAGTTACCGCAAGGGCGTCGAGGCGCTGCTCGCACATCCGGGTATCCGCCACCTGGCGGGGCGTCCGCAACAGGGCAACCAGGCGCAGCCGCAGCTGTTCAAGGCGGATGTGAGCCTGTTGCTCGACGGCGATGCGCTGTTGCAGGAAGAGGTTTTCGGGCCGGCCACCGTACTGGTCGAGGTGGCCGACAGCAGCCAATTGCAGCAGGCCTTGCACGGCCTGCACGGTCAGCTCACCGCCACCCTGATCGCCGAAGCCGCGGACCTGCACGCCCACGCCGGGCTGGTGCCGCTGCTGGAGCAAAAAGTCGGCCGCGTGCTGTTCAACGGCTACCCGACCGGCGTCGAAGTCTGTGATGCGATGGTGCATGGCGGGCCCTACCCGGCCACCTCGGATGCCCGCGGGACCTCGGTCGGCAGCCTCGCCATCGAGCGCTTCCTGCGCCCGGTGTGTTACCAGAACTGCCCGGATGCGCTGTTGCCGCCCGCATTGCAGAACGCCAACCCGCTGGGCATCGCTCGCCTGGTCGACGGCCTAAGCAGCCGCGCCGCTTTGTAGGAGCGGCGGCGACCCTACAGGGGTTCAGGCCAGCAGCGCCCTGAGATCGTGGTACAGGGCCTGCGGGATCTCCACGCCCTCCACCAGGCTGCGCGCGCGTGCTGCATAACGGCGCGCAGACGGCAGCCGCGCGCCCTGCCCTTCGATGCTCTCGAATACCGCTTCGGCGCGGGCCAGGTGCTGATCGGCGGCATCGCCCAGAAACCTGCGCGGGTCCAGGGCGATCAGCAATTCGCCGTGGTAGGGCGAGGCTTTGCTGCCGTCGGCATGGGCCAAGGATTCGGCACTGGTCAAGTCACCGATCAAGGGACCGGCGATCAGCTCGACCATCGCCGCCAGCGCCGAGCCCTTGTGCCCGCCGAAGGTCAGCATCGCGCCACGGTCCAGGACCACATTGGGGTCGGTGCTGGGCTGGCCGTGCTCGTCGACACCCCAGCCTACGGGAATGGCCTGGCCCGCACGCCGATGCAGTTCGATGTCACCCCGGGCGATGGCGCTGGTGGCGAAGTCGAATACGTAAGGAGGCTTGCCCGCCCGCGGCCAGCCGAAGGCGATGGGGTTGGTACCAAACACCGGCCGATGCCCGCCGGCAGGTGCGACCCAGGCATGGCTGGGGGTAAATGCCAGGGCCACCAGGCCGGCCTCGGCCAGTTGCTCGATCTCGACCCACAACGCGGAAAAGTGCACACAGCGGTTAATCGCCAGGGCTGCGATGCCGTTGCTGCGGGCCTTGGCTTGCAACACCGGCAAGCCGGCCTGGAACGCCAACTGGGAAAACCCGCCGCCGGCGTCCACCCGCACGATCGAGGGCGCCTGGTCAATGACGTCGGGGCGCGCATCGGCGACCACCTTACCGGCTTTGAGCGAACTGACGCAGCCCAGTACCCGGTACAGGCCATGGGACGCGCAGCCATCGCGTTCGCCGGCGACGATGGTGTCGCTCACCGCCTGGGCGTGGTCGGCGCCAAAGCCGTTGTGCAAGAGGATCGAACAGGCAAGCGAATGGGCTTCGGACAGGGTCAGTCGGGTCATGGTCATCTCCTTGGGCTGACTGTCCAGCCTGCCCTAAGCCAGCTGCGCCGACTTGATCGCTTTAGCCCCGTGCGATGACGAACTCGGCACAGTGGGAGCGGCGGTGCGACGACTCGACTTGCCCTGCGATGGCCTCACTCCACAATTAACTACCGCAGGCCGCCCCTATCTCGATGATTCCATGCCACCTCACTCACCACGAGATGCTTGTGATCATGTCCTTTTCCCAAACTTCCTCCTCTGCAAGTACCGTGCGGCATTTTCGCACCCTGCTCTCCCCGCTTGAAACCGCCGACCAACCGCAATGGTTGCTGGCTGCAACCCCGCCCCAGAAGCGTTTGCTCGCCGAACTGCAGCAGCACGGTCGCCAGGCCCGCAAGGCGGCCATGGAGCACTTTGCCAGGCTTTCCACCGTGTACGACTACGCCAGGCAATTCGATGACTTCGGCATCAAGGACAGCAAGGACATCACCCCCGCCGACCTGGCCAGGCACAGCAACGCCGACCTTGTGACCTACACCGCCTACCTCAAGCCGCACTTTCGCCTGGCATCGCTACGCGAGGACAAAATGGATGCCTTCGAAGCAACCCTGCGCGAAGAAGCGCTGATTGCGCAGATCCAGGGCCATGTACAGGCGAGCGGTTCGAGTTGCCTCAAACAGGTCCTGGCCAATCTGGCGCAGGACAAGCGAGGAGAAACACCCTCCCAGGTGCTCTTGAGCACTCGCCATCCGCTGCTGCACCTGACGGTGCTGGGTACTGTCCCCGTGCCGCAGATCCTGCTGATCTGCCACGACAGCAGCGACGATAGCCACTGCGTTGCCTTCGTGCCGGGCCACCCGCAACACCCGCTGAAGGAATACCCCAACCGCCGGCACTTCCTCGCCAGCCTGCAGCGGGAACTGGAGAACGCCGAGTTCCAGGCGTTCTTCGAACGTTTCATTCCCGTGCGTCATCATTCAGCCTTCTGGGCCGGCTGGCACGACACCAGCGATGCCGCCGCCGGCCCGGCGCTGGCCACCGCAGCAGTGGCATCCGGGTTGCGCGGCTGGGCGTTCGACAAGATGGTCGAACGTATCACCGACGATGCCTGGACCCTGGTGCGGGCCACCTTGGCGGATGGCCTGGGTAGCAGCGGCGAGATACGCAATTTTTCCACGCTGATTCAGAGCCACCTGATGTTGGGTGCGGGCGTCGGCGTCAGCGCAGGCGAAGAAGTGGAAGGACGCAGCCCCTCCGACAGCATCGCCCCCCTGCGCTGGGTGCGCTTGCCCGATGGCAGCCTCGAGCGCTGGCCTGTGGACCTGAGTCGCTACCGTCTGCGCGGCGATGTCGAGGCCGGCGAGCCTGATGAGCAAGGCCTCTACCAGATCAACGGCGGCAATGCGATCTGCATCAACGGACACTTCTATCTGGTCGAGAGGGACAACGCGCTGAAAAAATGGCGTATCACCAGCCGGACCGAAGAAAACCGCTACGCGCCGATCCTCGAGCACAACCAGCACGGTGCCTGGCACCATAGCCTGGAGCAGCCGCAGCATTGGAACAGGCTGGCGCTGCTGCGGCGCCTGGGGCCAATGGTGCAGGGCTTCAGCGATGATCAACTGCTGGATTTCGCCTGCATCAGTGGCGTCAGCAACGCCCAACTGCGCCGGGTCTACAGCCTCGACGAAGCGCCGCCGGCAATGTTGCGCGAAACCCTGCTGCGCGCGCGCATCCACGCCTCGGTGGCCGAAACCCTGCAATTGATCAAAGAAGGCAAACCCCTGCCCGACGGCGATGAAGTGCCCGTGCTGTACAGCTTCCGGCAACGGGTGGACATTCGCCTGGACCGCGGCCCGGCGTACAGCCGCCCGCGGCGCAGCCCGGGAGATGCCCCGCCGACGGGTACCTGCTCGGCCGATCAGGCCTGCAACAGGCCACCCGAGGACGTCTACCAGGAGTGGGTCAGCCGCCTGAACGCGGCCATTTTCAACCACCGCTACGAACTGGCGCAGATCAACGTCGACATCACCGTGGTGGAACTGCAACGCCACTACCCGGACATCCCTCTGACCCTGACCCGCTTTGCCCTCGACCGCGTCAGGGCAGAAGTGCGCAATGCGTTGCGCGCCCCCGGCCAGGGTCTGCTGCGCAGCCTGAGCGAAGACTTCGATCCGTTGCAGGAAGACGTGCGCATGACCCGGGCGCTGGAGGGTTTTATCAACCCATCCACCGCCAACGGGGACACCTACAGGCTGGCTGTGGGCTTGCTCGAATACCTACCGGGCTGGCCACCGGGCACCGGCCTGATCCTGCGCGAAACGTACCTGGGGCCAGTCCAGGCTTCGGTCGGCCCGGTACACGTGGATTCCACCAGTGTGTACCGGGACGAGGAAGAAGGCTGGTTCGCCAGCAGTGCGCATCAGGTCCTGCATAGCCAGGACTCCACCGCGCTGGGCTTTTACCGCAGCGTGCTGTACGCCCTGGGTGAATCACTGAGCCAGGGCCTGGGCTTTGGCCTGAACGAGCCTGAACGACTGCACCAGCAGCTTGGCGAGCTGGCCATGGCCCGCCCGGTGCGCGCGCGACTGCTGTTGGGAATGCCGGTGCATCGCCCCTGGCTCACTCCCGTAGCCCTGGATCCAGCCCAGCGCAGCGACCCGCAAGGCGGCGGCCCCGGCCTGTTCGAGCGTGAACCTGTCGCCGTGCGTCTGCGCGCGCTGCACAGCGGCCAAGGCATGTTCGTGCTGAGCGCCCCCTTCGCCGAAGACTTTATTCGGGAGCTGCTCAGGCGTGATGAGCCGGTTCTGGAGCGGGTCCAGCAACTGGAACGCGAACATCACGCCCTGCGCAGCTTGCAGGCCTGGGTCGCAGGCGGCGCGGACATTCGGACCCGGGCTGCCCGTGCCAATGCGGCAGACCGGGTGAGGTTTGCCTGGGAATCGCAACTCAACCTGCGCATGGTCCAACTCGATCTGACTGACGCGAATCTGGACGAGTTGCCACCTGTTCCAGTGCCCTTGCCGGCTGTCGAAGCGCTGACCATCAGCGAGGTGCCCATCACCACGGTGGGCGATGGCTTCCTGCAACGCCTGCCCAACCTGCGCCATATCGACCTCAATAGCCCCACGCTTGCCAACCTGCCGCAATCCCTTGGCGACCTGGCGCACCTGACGCACCTGGATCTGTCACGCACGCGAGTGCTGCCCGGGACCTTGCACATGCTGAGCCGGGCGCGCCATCTGCAGAATCTTTACCTCAATGACATGAACGTCAATGGTTTCCACTGGACTGCGCAGGATATGGCCGCTGTCAGCGCAAGCCCGGTCTTGAGTACCCTGACGATAGAGCGCACCGACGCCTCGTTCGCCGACGGAGTCTTCGAGGTGCTGAGCCGTGCACCCAGCCTTGTAGCCCTCAGACTGGGCGAAAACCACTTGCACCTGGGGGCAAGCGAAGTAGCGGCACTGGCCCGGATGACCCGCTTGCGCATGCTTGATCTGTCTGGCAATGCACTGGTTGCCGCACCTGACTTCAGCCAGATGAGCGACCTGGAGGATCTCAACCTGCGCAACACCGGCCTTACCCATTGGCCTGTCGGCCTGGAGCGGCTTGGGCATCTGGCCGAAGTGGATCTGCGCGGGTTGTTCTTCTACAGCGTGCCAATGGGTGCCGGGAGCAATGCCGCCCTGCAGATCCGTGAAGAGTCGATCCCCCAGGAAGATCGCGTACGTTTTCGCAGTGAACTGGAGGCCGCCGGCGGGGAATTTTTACTGGCGGATCACTCCAGCGCCTCGAGTGCCGGTTCAGAGAGCAGTGGCTCCGGGATTGGCGGCCCCCTGACCCCCGCGGCCCTCACTGCACAGCTGCTCGTCGGCCTTTCACCGCAGGATCGCCAGCAAGCAGACTCCCTGCGTGCCGACCCGGCGGCGGCGAATTTCTTCGCGGTTCTGCGGCGCATGCACGGGCGTAATCGCACGCGGCTGGCTGACATCCAGGCCGTGCTTCGCGCGGCATTCAGCGAAGAGGTACGCCACGCGCTGTTTGAAGTGGTCGACGAGATCACCTGCGTCGACCGGGATGCGCTGATGTTCTCGCAAATGCAGAACCTGGCCGAAGCCGCACGGATCATGTCCGGCATCCCGGAAGACAGCACACCCCATGAGATGCTCGGCTTTGCCATCAGCCAATGGCGTTCGGCGCGGCTGCAGGAATATGTGGCGGAAAGTACTGCCGCCTGGCGTCGCCAGGGCTTTGATGTCAGCGACCCGGTGGAGGTTGAGCTGTACTTTCGCCGGCACCTGGCCGAGCGTCTGGGCCTGAGGCACCCACCCACCGAGCAGGCCTTCAGTGTCTACACCCGCTGGGTAACCCCGAACATGCTTGAGCAGGCGGCCCGCAGTGTGATCGCCGAGCAGCAAAACCTGCTTGAGCTCTATCTGGTCAGGCAAGCGTTCTGGCAACGCTACCTGCGATTCGCCCATGCCCGCCAGATGTCGTTGATCGACACCTGGCGCGCGCAGGTGGGGGGTTACCTGGATAGCCTGGCCAGCGAAGCAGAACTGCCTGGCGAACTGCCCGAGTTCGAGCACCTGCAACTGAGCCGGGTGCTGGCCCAAGTACGCGGCGTGCCAGTAGCAGAGGCACTTTCCGTCGGTCTACGGCTGAACTCAGTCCAATACACCCGAGCCTACGAGGTACTGGCCACCTTGGTCGAGCAAGCCATGCTCGAGCTGAGCACGCCGTTGCTCAGTGCTTACCAGCAGCAAAGCGGCGAACCGCGTCCGGGGCCGTCCTGGCGTTCTTGAGCCAGTAACCCCATCGCAGGGCAAGCCCGCTCCCATGGTTGGAGCGGGCTTGCCCCGCGATGAGTGATATTCACACCCCCTCGACAATAATCACCTCGGCCCTCGCCACTCCCTGCCTGAACGCGCGCGCCTGTTGATACTCATCCGACCGGTAACACGCCAGCGCCCGCTCATAGGATTCGAACTCGATCACCACACTGCGCTGCGGCGTCGCCCTGCCCTCCATGGCCTCGCTGCGCCCACCTCGGGGTCGCTGACATCGACATGAGCAATCCAGTAAGCCTTCATTGCACGCTCCCGCCTTAGATTAATTTGTATTATGGTATACCACAAAATCTAACCCAGACAGCGAGCACGCCGCAATGCCCTTCAACAGCATCGAAGACATCCTCGAGGACTACCGCCAGGGCAAGATGGTCTTGCTGGTGGACGACGAAGACCGTGGCCTGATCTGCCTGACCCTGACCGACGAGCACTGCCAGCGACTGGGTCTTGAGCAAATGGTTCCGGCCAATGGCAGCGCCTTCAGCACCGCCTTTACCGTGTCGATCGAAGCGGCGCGTGGGGTCACCACTGGCATCTCTGCCGCCGACCGCGCCTGTGGCGTGCTGACCCGCGCCGGGCACACCGAGGCCGGTTGCGACCTGGCGCGCCTGGCCGGTTTCAGCCCGGCCTCAGTGATCGTCGAGGTGCTTAACGGTGACGGCAGCATGGCCCGGCGCCCGGACCTGGTCGGCGCCGAGTACACCGGCCCCGCCAACTGGACCTTGTGGGCGGCGCTGCAGAAAGTGGCTGACGAAGGCTGCGGGGTGGTGGTGATCCTCGCCAACCATGAGTCCTCGCAAGCCCTGCTTGAACGGGTACCGCACCTGACCCAGCCACCGCGCCCTTACCCGCGCGGGCAATCGCGCAGCTACTCGCAGGTGGGTACCGGCGCGCAGATTCTCCAGGACCTGGGCGTGGGCAAGCTGCGTCACCTGGGCCCGCCACTGAAGTATGCAGGACTTACCGGCTATAACCTGGAAGTGGTGCAGAGCATCCCGTTCAGCGCTGCCTTGTAGGGCCTATCGCGGGGCAAGCCCGCTCCCACAGTGTGGATCCCCGGGCTAGTCCTGCGCCTCGGGGAAATTGCGGCAACTCTTGCGCTCGGCCAGCTCCTTGTCACTCGGACGCTGCGCCACGAACACGGCACGGCCATCCTTGTAGATTTCCAGATAGCCCCATTCCAGGTCCTGTTCATGTTGACCAGGCTTGGGCGGATTGCGCCACCAGGGTTCGCGACTGATCAATTCCATGGCAATGGCTCTCGCTGAAACACATTACTTCACTATAGACGGTAGACCGCGACGGCTCTGTCTCGGGCATCTACGCCCGTGAACCGGCGCCGGGTGATAGCCGGTAGCCTGCAGCTTCTTGTCAAAAGTTTGGAATACCATGATATGACATCCCGTAGGCCGAAATACCTGTTGATGCTCCCCACTACAAGGCGGGCAACACAAAGCCCGCTCAAAACACAAGAAACGAGGGCGTACCTATGCTGTTCTCCAAACGCGCAAGCGCAGTGCTGGCTGCCAGCCTGCTGACATTGACCTGCCAGGGGGCCCTGGCCGCCGACAGCCTGAACTTCGTCAGCTGGGGCGGTACCACCCAGGATGCGCAGAAGCAGGCGTGGGCCGAGCCCTTCAGTGCCAGCAGCAAGATCCGCGTGGTCCAGGACGGCCCCACCGACTACGGCAAGCTCAAGGCCATGGTCGAAAGCGGCAACGTGCAGTGGGATGTGGTCGATGTCGAAGCGGATTTCGCCCTGCGTGCGGCAAGCGAAGGCCTGCTTGAGCCGCTGGACTTCAATAGCATCCAGCGTGATCGCCTCGACCCACGCTTCGTCTCCGATCATGGCGTCGGCTCGTTCTTCTTCTCCTTCGTCCTCGGCTGGTGGGGCGGTGGTGCGCAATCGCAGCAACTGCTGGCTTCCGGTGAGGCAAGCCTGGGCCAGTTCTGGAACGGCCGGGTCTACGCCCTGTGTTTGCCGTGGCCCTGGGCCTGCCCAGCGCCTTTGCCCTGGTGCGCGGGCGCTTCCCTGGCCGGGAGATGCTCTACGGCCTGTTCACCCTGCCGATGATCGTGCCGCTGGTGATCATCGCCGTGGCGGTGTACGCGCTGTTCCTCAAGCTCGGCTACACCGGCACGCTGTTTGCCTTCGTGGTCAGCCACGTGATCGTCGCCCTGCCCTTTACCATCATCTCGATCATCAACTCGCTGAAGCTGTTCGACCAGTCGATCGAAGATCGCCGCGGTGATCTGCGGCGCCTCGCGCTTGCAAGCGATCGTCAAGGTGACCTTCCCGGCGATTCGCCCGGGGATGATCGCCGGCGCGCTGTTCGCCTTCCTGGTGTCGTGGGATGAGGTGGTGCTCAGCGTGATGATGGCCAGCCCCAACCTGCAGACCCTGCCGGTAAAAATGTGGACCACCCTGCGCCAGGACCTGACCCCGGTGATCGCCGTCGCTTCGACGCTGCTGATCGGCCTGTCGGTGCTGGTGATGATGATTGCCGCCGCTCTGCGCCGGCGCAACCCGGTCAGCGCCTGAGCGCCTGGAGAACAACACGATGAGTGCAGTCCTCAACGACAAGCAACCGACCAGGCCCCTGGTCAGCCTGCGCAACCTGAACAAGCACTACGGCGATTTTGCCGCCGTGGACGACATCAGCCTGGACATCCAGGACGGTGAATTCCTCACCTTCCTCCTGGCCATCCGCAAACGCAGCGCCGCCGAACGCGACAAGCAGGTCGATGCCATGCGCCTGTCCCAGCGCATCGCCATTTTCAGCCACGGCAAGATCGTCGGCCTGGGCAGCGGTTACGACCTCTACCAGAACCCGCCGAATGCCTTTGTCGCCTCGTTTCTGGGCAACTCCAACTTCTTGCGGATCAAGGCCCATGGCAACGGCGCGGCGAGTTTCGAAGGGCAGCCGCTGGCGATGCGTCTTACCCCGGGGCTGGCTGAGGGGCAGGAGGTGCTGTTGATGGTGCGCCCGGAAAAAGCCCTGGCCCTGAGTGTCGAGCAAGCGGCGCGTGAAGCATTGCCAGCGGGCTGGAACGAGGTGACGGCCAAGGTCGGGGAAGTCTTGTTTCTAGGTGAGAGCCAGACCTGCAGCGTGCTGACCGCGGGCGGTACGGCGATGACGGTCAAGGCCTTGTCAGCGGCGGGGATGCCGATGCAGCCGGGCGATACGGTGAAGGTACGTTGGGCGGTGGCGGATGCTTGCGTCTATACCCAGTGGGCGGAGAGTGACCTGAACAAGGCCGCCGGGGCGCATTGAAGCCATCGCCGGCAAGGCCGGCTCCCACAAGGTTTGGTGTTGCTCTTGGGCTTGATGCTGGACCTGTGGGAGCTGGCCTTGCCAGCGATGGGCCGCAAAGCGGCCCCACAATCGATCAGGCTGGCGCCGAGGTGCGGATCAGGTGATCAAAGGCCGCCAACGAAGCCTTGGCGCCCTCGCCCACGGCAATCACGATCTGCTTATACGGCACGGTGGTCACGTCACCGGCCGCGAACACGCCCGGCAGGTTGGTCTGGCCGCGGGCATCGACGATGATCTCGCCGCGCGGGGTCAGCTCGACCGTACCTTTGAGCCAATCGGTGTTCGGCAGCAGGCCGATCTGCACGAAGATCCCTTCCAGCGCCAGGTCGTGCAGCTCATCACTGTTACGGTCCTTGTAGCGCAGGCCGTTGACCTTCTCGCCATCACCAAGCACTTCGGTGGTCAGCGCACTGGTGATCACCTTGACGTTCGGCAAGCTGTGCAGCTTGCGCTGCAGCACTGCGTCGGCGCGCAACTGGCTATCGAACTCGATCAGGGTCACCTGGGCGACGATACCGGCCAGGTCAATGGCCGCTTCCACCCCCGAGTTACCGCCACCGATCACCGCCACGCGCTTGCCCTTGAACAGCGGGCCATCGCAGTGCGGGCAGTAGGCAACACCGCGGCTGCGGTATTGCTGCTCGCCCGGCACGTTCATTTCGCGCCAGCGCGCACCGGTGGCGAGGATCACGGTCTTGGCCTTGAGCGAGGCACCACTGGCCAGGCGCACTTCGTGCAGGCCGCCGTCGGTGGCCGGGATCAGTGCTTCGCCGCGCTGCAGGTTGATGATGTCGACGTCGTACTGCTTGACGTGTTCTTCCAGGGCCATGGCCAGTTTCGGCCCTTCGGTTTCCTGCACCGAGATGAAGTTCTCGATGGCCATGGTGTCGAGCACCTGACCGCCGAAACGCTCGGCGGCAACACCGGTGCGGATGCCTTTACGGGCGGCATAGATCGCCGCTGCGGCGCCCGCCGGGCCGCCACCGACCACGAGAACGTCGAAGGCGTCCTTGGCGTTGATCTTCTCGGCCTGACGCTCACCGGCGCTGGTATCGAGCTTGGCGAGGATCTCTTCCAGGCCCATGCGGCCCTGGCCGAACACTTCGCCGTTGAGGTAGACGCTGGGCACGGCCATGACCTTACGGCTCTCGACTTCGGCCTGGAACAGCGCACCGTCGATGGCGACGTGGCGAATATTGGGGTTGAGCACCGCCATCAGGTTCAGCGCCTGGACCACGTCCGGGCAGTTCTGGCACGACAGCGAGAAGTAGGTTTCAAAGTTGAATTCACCCTTGAGCGCGCTGATCTGCTCGATCACCTCGGCGCTGGCCTTGGACGGATGACCGCCGACCTGCAACAGGGCAAGCACCAGCGAGGTGAATTCGTGGCCCATGGGGATGCCGGCAAAGCGCAGGCTAATGTCAGCGCCCGGGCGGTTCAGCGAGAACGACGGACGACGGGCGTCGCTGCCATCTTCACGCAGGGTAATCAGGTTCGACAGGCCGGCGATTTCCACCAGCAGGTCGCGCAATTCGCGGGACTTCGCGCCGTCATCGAGGGAAGCGACGATCTCGATCGGCTGAGTGACCCGCTCCAGGTAGGCTTTCAACTGAGTTTTAAGCGTGGCGTCCAACATACGGGCGATTCCTTTTTCAAACGGTAGAAATAACAACGCCCGGGCGAAAGCGCCCGGGCGTTTTGCAGGGCGGTGACAACGTCAGGTGCGGTAGACCACCGCCCTCGGCTGGCTCACGGTCTTAGATCTTGCCGACCAGGTCCAGCGATGGCGCCAGGGTCGCTTCGCCTTCTTTCCACTTGGCCGGGCAGACTTCGCCTGGGTGGGCGGCAACGTACTGGGCAGCCTTGACCTTGCGCAGCAGCTCGCTGGCGTCACGGCCTACACCACCGTCGTTGAGCTCGACGATCTTGATCTGGCCTTGCGGGTTGATCACGAAGGTGCCACGGTCAGCGATACCGGCTTCTTCGATCAGCACGTCGAAGTTGCGCGAGATGACGTGGGTCGGGTCACCGATCAGCGGGTACTGGATCTTGCCGATGGTGTCCGAGGTGTCGTGCCAGGCTTTGTGGGTGAAGTGGGTGTCGGTGGACACGCCGTAGATTTCCACGCCCAGGTCTTTGAACTGCGCGTAGTTGTCGGCCAGGTCGCCCAGCTCGGTCGGGCAGACGAAGGTGAAGTCGGCCGGGTAGAAGAACACCACGGACCATTTGCCTTTCAGGTCGGCATCCGAGACTTCGACGAACTTGCCCTGGTGGTAAGCGGTAGCTTTGAACGGTTTGACCTGGCTGTTGATGATAGGCATGAGTGACGCTCCTTCAGGGGGTTGAAAAAACTGATGGGAGAATCGTAGCCAATGCATTGGATTAATGCTCATTGGCAAAGCTCATGTTGGTGATTGGTTTTGGCTATAAGGCGGGGATATTAATAGAAGGGAATGATACTGAGGCTGCTGTGCAGCCTATTGCTGGCAAGCCAGCTCCCACAAAGCCAGTTGTACCTGTACCTGTGGGAGCCGGCCTTGCCGGCGATAGCGTACGCCGCTTAACGCGAAGGCGTACGCAAGGTGACGAACTCTTCGGCCGCCGTGGGGTGCACGCCAATGGTCTCGTCGAACTGTTGCTTGGTCGCCCCGGCCTTGAGGGCGATGCCCAGGCCCTGGATGATCTCGCCGGCGTCCGGGCCAACCATGTGGCAACCCAGCACACGGTCGGTGTCGGCATCGACCACCAGCTTCATCAGGGTCTTTTCCTGCACCTCGGTCAGGGTCAGCTTCATCGGCCGGAAGCGGCTTTCGAAGATCTGCACCTGGTAGCCCTGCTCCAGCGCCTGCTCTTCGGTCAGGCCAACGGTGCCGATCGGCGGCTGGCTGAACACTGCGGTGGGGATGTTCTGGTAATCCACCGGGCGGTACTGCTCTGGCTTGAACAGGCGCCGGGCGACGGCCATGCCTTCGGCCAGGGCCACCGGGGTCAGTTGCACCCGGCCAATGACATCGCCAATGGCCAGGATCGATGGTGCGGTGGTCTGGTACAGGTCATCGACACGAATGAAACCGCGCGGGTCGAGTTCGACACCGGTGTTTTCCAGCCCTAGGCTGTCGAGCATCGGCCGCCGGCCGGTGGCGTAGAACACGCAGTCGGCCACCAGTTCGCGGCCATCCTTGAGGGTGGCCTTGAGGCTGCCGTCGTCCTGACGCTCGATGCGCTGGATGTCGCTGTTGAACTGCAGGTCCATGCCGCGCTTTTGCAGCTCGTCCTTCAGGTGCTCGCGCACCCCGCCGTCGAAGCCGCGCAGGAACAGGTCGCCGCGGTACAACAGCGAGGTCTTGGCCCCCAGGCCCTGGAAGATCCCGGCAAATTCCACGGCGATATAGCCGCCGCCGACCACCAGCACGCGCTTGGGCAGGTCCTTGAGGTAGAACGCCTCGTTGGAGCTGATCGCCAGCTCCTTGCCCGGGATGTCCGGGATCTGCGGCCAGCCGCCGGTGGCAATGAGGATGTGCTCGGCGCTGTAGCGCTGGCCATCGATTTCCACCTCATGGGCGCCGGTCAGCTTGGCGTGGCCTTCGAGCAGGGTAACGCCGCTGTTGATCAGCAGGTTGCGGTAGATACCGTTGAGCCGCTCGATCTCGCGGTTCTTGTTGGCGATCAGCTGGCCCCAGTCGAACTGGGCATCTTCCAGCGACCAGCCAAAGCCTGCGGCCTGCTCGAAATCGTCGGCAAAGTGTGCGCCGTAGACCAGCAGTTTTTTCGGCACGCAGCCAACGTTGACACAGGTGCCACCCAGGTAGCGGCTTTCGGCAACCGCCACTTTCGCACCGAAGCCTGCGGCAAAGCGCGCAGCACGCACACCGCCAGACCCGGCACCAATCACGAACAGATCAAAATCGTAGGTCATCTCGATGCTCTCAAGCTGCAAGTCTCAAGCTACAAGCTACAAGAAAAAGCCACCCGAAGGTGGCTTTATCAAACCGCTAGCTACCAGGCTCAGTACGCTTTGCCGGTCTTGTAGAAGTTCTCGAAGCAGAAGTTGGTCGCTTCGATGTAACCTTCGGCGCCACCGCAGTCGAAACGCTTGCCCTTGAACTTGTAGGCAATAACGCAACCATCCTGGGCCTGTTTCATCAGGGCGTCGGTGATCTGGATCTCACCGCCCTTGCCCGGCTCGGTTTCTTCGATCAGTTTGAAAATGTCCGGGGTCATGATGTAGCGGCCGATGATCGCCAGGTTCGACGGGGCATCTTCAGGCTTTGGCTTCTCGACCATGTTGCGTACACGGTACAGGTCGTCGCCGATCAGGTCACCGGCGATCACACCGTATTTGCTGGTTTCCTGCGGGTCGACTTCCATGATGGCAACAATGGTGCAGCGGTACTGTTTGTACAGCTTGACCATCTGCTTGAGCACGCCGTCGCCTTCGAGGTTGACGCACAGGTCGTCAGCCAGCACCACGGCGAACGGTTCGTCGCCGATCAGTGGGCGACCGGTGAGGATCGCGTGGCCCAGGCCTTTCATTTCAGTCTGACGGGTGTAGGAGAACGAGCACTCGTCGAGCAGACGACGGATGCCGACCAGGTATTTTTCCTTGTCGGTGCCCTTGATCTGGTTTTCCAGCTCGTAGCTGATGTCGAAGTGGTCTTCCAGGGCGCGCTTGCCGCGACCGGTAACGATGGAAATCTCGTTCAATCCAGCGTCCAGCGCTTCTTCAACGCCGTACTGGATCAGTGGCTTGTTCACCACCGGCAGCATTTCCTTGGGCATGGCTTTGGTAGCAGGCAGGAAGCGAGTGCCGTAACCGGCTGCCGGGAACAAGCATTTCTTGATCATATACGTCCTTAACAAGGGCTTTGCGTACGAAATTCGGCGCAGTCTAATCAGGCGGCGGTCAGCTTACAATGCCCCACCACCTGGCGGCCGATGCCATGATAGAGAAATCCTGGGGTAGATAGTTCCCCAGGATCATAAATATTGCGCCGGTGAAAGACCACCGGCACATCACCAGGGGCTTTGTGCTACCTACATGCCCTGCCCGACCAGCACGCCGTCAACCTTCTGCCCATAGAGGTTCACGCCATCATTGGCATGGAACTTCAGCCGGGTTTTCTCGATCGAGCCGTCTACCAGGCGCGGGTCCTGCGGCCGCTCGTGGCGGTTGATGTACGCCGCCACATCCCAGGCCTGCTGGTCGCTCAAGCTGCCGGGCTGACCCAGCGGCATGTTGTGCTTGATGAAGGAGGCTGCGGTGTTGATCCGGTGCATGCCGGCGCCCCAGTTGTAGGAGTCTTTGCCCCATAACGGCGGCATCACGTAGTCCTTGGCCACTTTCTGCCCTTCGCCGTTGGCCCCGTGGCAAATGGAACACTGGGCCTGGTACACCTGCTCACCACGCTTGAAGTCATAGCCTTCAGCCGATTGCGGTACGTCCGGGTAGCCACGGCCAGCACTCTCGACGCCGATCGGCGCTTTGCTCGCCAGCCAGTAGGCATACACCGACAAGGCCGTCATCTGTGGGCTGTCAGCCGCTGGCGGCTTGCCGTTCATACTGAATTGAAAACAGCCCTGGATACGCTCGGCAAAGGTGTTGACCTTGTCGTTTTTTTTGCGATAGGCCGGGTACATCGGGTACGCGCCCCACAGCGGTGCCGAGTTGCCCAGGCGGCCCTGGTCGAGGTGGCAGTTGCTGCAGTTAAGGCCGTTGCCGACATTGTCAGGCATCAACCGCCGGGTATCGACGAACAAGGCATGGCCATCGCGGACCAGCTTGCCGAAGGCATTGTCAGGCAACTCACTCTCGGCAGGCGGGGTGAAGCTTGGTGCGCCAGGCGCAGGCTTGAGCTGCGACTGGTCTTCCATGGCAATCGGGGCGGCGTGAACAGTGCCAAGGTTCAGGGCCAAGGCGGCGAAAATCATCGGTTTCATGGCTTGACCTCCGGGCTGACGGGGTTGGCGAAATAGTTGGCCACAGCCTTGATTTCGTCATCGGTCATGGCCTTGGCCACGCCGACCATCAACTGATTGGGGTCGTTGCTGCGGCTGCCGTCGCGCCAGGCGTTGAGCTGGGCAATCAGGTAGCTTGCCGGCTGATGGGCCAAGGGTGGGAAATGCTCGCCAACACCCGCGCCTCCAGGCCCATGGCACTGCACACAACCGGGGATTTTGCGCTTCCAGTCGCCATACAACGCCAGCTTCTGGACCGGGTCGGCGGCCATTTGCTGGCGATGGCTGTCGCCGGCCGGTGCGCTGGGCATGGCCGCCAGGGTTGCGCTGACCGCCTGGATCTCCTCAGCGCTCAGGGCCTTGGCCAGCGGCTCCATGATCGGGTGCTTGCGGCTGCCATTCTGAAAATCATGCAGCTGCTTGCTCAGGTATGCCGCAGGCAGGCCGGCCAAGCGCGGGAACCCCGCCGGCGCGATACCCTTGGCGTCCGGGCCATGGCAGCCCAGACAGGCCATGGCGGCGGGGTTCTGGCCGCCCTGGGTAAAGATCTTTTGGCCGTCGGCGGCCTGTACAGCAGGCAGAGAAAACAGCAGCAGGCTGCTGATCAGGATGCGATCCAGTGGGATCATCACGGACTCCATTTTCTTGTTATAAGCTTAGGCTTAATAAGTATAAGCCTTTGGATAGTAGGCCTATACGCCGTGAGCTACAACGCAGAAAGATGGCTAGATGCCAGCTGAATCGGTTAGTTCGATCGCGGTGTTACCCGGAGATACAGCGTGTCGCTGCCGTCTTCACATCACCCAGGCGCAGCGGGAAATTGTTCAACCGCTCATACAGCTTGATGCTGCTGCCGCTGCCACGCTTGTCGATATCCACCAGCGCGGCCGGGCCGGCACCCACCTTTTGCGGCACGACCAGGCGCAAACCGTCGTGGCGTTCTTCCACGGCCAGCTGCCCGCGCGTCTCACTCAACTGCTGCTGCACGCAGTCGGCATATTCCTGGGGTTTCTTGCCAGAAATCACATTGAGGGTTTCCGGGCTGCGCTCCAGCTCCGACACACTTACACAGCCACCCAGCGTTACTGCCAACGCTGCTACGACCCACTTCATCAAGCACACCTCCACCACGGAAAAAGAATATGACCACACGCAGACCATTTCGCTCCCTTGATTGGCAGTTTTATCCTGGGCCTGGCATGAAGGCCGACAGTGTAACCGACATCATGGTATCGTTTTGATTTGCTGACAGATCCAATGCGGAGTGCAACATGAAATTCGTACACCAGCGCGAGCACCTCAACGAGGATGACATCGTGGTCATTCACTGCTCCCAGCGCTGTAATATCCGCCTGATGAACGACGCCAACTTCCGCAGTTTCAAGAACGGCGGCCGCCACACCTACCACGGCGGTGCCTTCGTTGACTTCCCGGCCAAGATCACCGTGCCCAGCACCGGCTTCTGGAACATCACGATCGATACCGTCGGCCCACGGGCCCTGTCGGCCGTGACCAAGCCGACCTTTACCCACACCATCAAGATCATTCGCCGTTCGTCGTCGAAGCTGAGATAAGCCCATGAGCCAGACCACCAAGTACGTCATCAAGTACAAGATCGATGGCGAGCAACGTTTCGACTTCGCCCAGATGACCAGTGATGCTCCCGAGCAAGTGCAGGCAGCGCTGCAACAGCTCCACGGCGAAGACGCCAAGAAAATCACTGATATCAAGGTGAGCAAAGCGCTGTAAAACCACCTCAGCACAAGGAACCCCAGGCATGCGCCAATGGCCGGACACCCGTCTCCTCGACCTGCTCGGTATCGAACTGCCGATCCTTCAGGCGCCAATGGCCGGTTCCACTGGCTCGGCCATGGCCATCGCCGTGAGCAATGCCGGCGGCCTGGGCTCGCTGCCTTGTGCAACCTTGAGCCTGGAACAGATCCGCGCCGAGCTTCAAGCCTTCCGCGAGGGCAGCAACGGACCACTCAACGTCAACTTCTTCTGCCATCAGCCAGCGCAGCCGGACCCTGCCCGCGACGCGGCCTGGAAACTGGCACTCAAGCCTTATTACGAGGAATTGGGCGCCGATTTCGATGCGCCGACGCCAGTGTCCAATCGCGCGCCATTCGATGACGCCACCTGCCAACTGGTCGAGCAATTCAAGCCGGCGGTGGTCAGCTTTCACTTCGGCCTGCCCGAAGCCTGCCTGCTCAAGCGGGTCAAGGCCACTGGCGCCAAGGTGCTATCCAGCGCCACCACCGTTGATGAAGCCCTGTGGCTGGAAGATCACGGCTGCGACGCAATCATTGCCATGGGCTATGAAGCCGGCGGCCATCGCGGGATGTTCCTTACCCGCGACCTCAATACCCAGGTCGGTACCCTGGCGCTGGTGCCGCAGGTTGTCGATGCGGTGAACGTGCCGGTGATTGCCGCCGGCGGCATTGGCGATCATCGCGGCATCGTTGCTGCCCTGGCCCTGGGCGCCTCGGCGGTGCAACTGGGCACCGCCTACCTGTTCTGCCCGCAAGCCAAGGTTTCGGCGGCCCATCGCCAGGCCTTGCACAGCGCCAAGGAAAGCGACACGGCCCTGACCAATCTGTTCACCGGGCGCCCGGCGCGCGGGATCAACACACGAATCATGCGCGAGCTGGGGCCTATGAGTGAGCTTGCGCCACACTTTCCGCTGGCTGGAGGTGCGCTGATGCCGCTGCGGGCAATCAGCGAGCCAAAGGGTAATAGCGATTTCAGCAACCTCTGGTCGGGCCAGGCGCTGCGCCTGGGTCAGGCGCTGTCGGCTGACGAACTGACGCGCACCCTGGCTGAAAAAGCCCTCGCCCAGCTCAAACGCTGAAGCAGTACTTCCCGTTGGTCGGGCATTCGCTATATATTCACCTATACAACGAATACCCCTCAGCCTGTGGAGCTGTTTTTCATGAGTAAGTGCGCACCGCGTTTTGCCATGGCCGCCCTGGCCACCTTCATGACCTTCAACAGCGCCTGGGCCGATGAGGTACAGGTGGCCGTCGCCGCCAACTTCACCGCGCCCATCCAGGCGATCGCCAAGGATTTCGAGAAAGACACCGGCCACAAGCTGGTTGCCGCCTATGGCGCCACCGGCCAGTTCTATGCGCAGATCAAGAACGGCGCGCCGTTCGACGTGTTCCTCGCCGCCGACGACAGCACCCCGGAAAAACTCGAGACTGAAGGCAATACCGTCAAGGGCTCGCGCTTTACCTACGCCATCGGCACCCTGGCGCTGTGGTCGGCCAAGGACGGCTATGTCGATGCCAAGGGCGATGTACTGAAGAAAAACCAGTTCAAGCACCTGTCGATCGCCAACCCGAAAGCTGCGCCGTACGGCCTGGCAGCGACCCAGGTGCTGGACAAACTGCAGCTGAGCGAGGCCACCAGGGCCAAGATCGTCGAAGGCCAGAACATCACCCAGGCCTTCCAGTTCGTCTCCACCGGCAACGCCGAACTGGGCTTCGTCGCCCTGTCGCAGATCTACAAGGACGGCAAGGTCAGCAGCGGCTCGGCCTGGATCGTGCCGTCCAACCTGCATGAGCCGATCAAGCAGGATGCGGTCATCCTCAATAAAGGCAAGGACAGCGCCGCTGCCAAAGCCCTGGTTGAATACCTCAAGGGGCCAAAAGCGGCTGCCGTGATCAAAGCCTACGGTTACCAAATCTGATGCCACTGGATGCCAGCGACCTCGGCGCTATCTGGCTGACCTTCAAGCTGGCCAGCCTGACCACGTTGATCTTGTTGCTGGTCGGCACCCCCATCGCCTGGTGGCTGGCACGCACCCGTTCGTGGCTGCGCGGTCCGGTGGGCGCGGTGGTGGCCCTGCCGCTGGTGCTGCCGCCGACAGTGATCGGCTTCTATCTGTTGCTGGCCCTGGGGCCCAACGGCTGGATCGGCCAGACCACCGAGGCGCTGGGCCTGGGCACCGTGGTGTTCAGCTTCAGCGGGCTAGTGATCGGCTCGGTGGTCTATTCCATGCCGTTCGTGGTGCAGCCGCTGCAGAACGCTTTCAGCGCTATCGGTGAACGGCCGCTGGAGGTGGCCGCCACCCTGCGCGCCAGCCCCTGGGACTGTTTCGTCCACGTGGTGCTGCCACTGGCGCGTCCAGGCTTCATCACTGCCAGTATCCTCGGCTTTGCCCATACCGTCGGCGAGTTCGGTGTGGTACTGATGATCGGCGGCAACATCCCCGACAAGACCCGGGTGGTCTCGGTACAGATCTTCGACCACGTCGAAGCCATGGAGTACCTGCAGGCCCACTGGCTGGCCGGGGCCATGCTGGTGTTCTCTTTCCTCGTGCTGCTGGCGCTGTACTCCAGCCGCCGGGGCAAATCGGCCTGGAGCTGAGCATGGCGGCGATGATTCATGCCCGATTGAAGCTTGCCCGCGACGACTTCAACCTGGACGTCGACCTGCAACTGCCCGGGCGCGGCATCAGCGCGCTGTTCGGCCATTCAGGCTCGGGCAAGACCACCTGCCTGCGCTGCCTGGCCGGGCTGGAGCGGGCCCCCGAAGCCTACATCGAGGTCAACGGCGAGATCTGGCAGGACTCGCGCCGCGAGCATTTCGTCGCCCCGCATCAACGCCCGATCGGTTATGTCTTCCAGGAGGCCAGTCTGTTCGCTCACCTGTCGGTGCGCGCCAACCTGACCTTCGGCTACAAGCGCATTCCCACCCAGCAGCGCAAGGTCAGCCTCGAACAGGCCTGCGCGCTGCTGGGCATCGAACACCTGCTTGAACGTAAGCCGGCGACGCTGTCCGGCGGCGAAGCCCAGCGCGTGGGCATTGCCCGGGCGCTGCTGAGCAGCCCGCAACTGCTGCTGATGGACGAGCCGCTGGCAGCCCTGGACGGCCCACGCAAGCGCGAGATCCTGCCTTACCTTGAGCGCCTGCACAGCGAACTGGACATCCCGCTGATCTACGTCAGCCATGCCCAGGATGAAGTCGCACGCCTGGCCGATTACCTGGTACTGCTGGAACAGGGCCAGGTCCAGGCCAGCGGGCCGATTGCCGCCACCCTCGCCCGCCTCGATCTGCCGCTGGCCCAGGGCGATGATGCCGGGGTGATCATCGAAGGCCAGGTCAGGGCCTACAACAGCGACTATCAGTTGCTCAGCCTGCAACTGCCACACAGCGACCTGCAGCTGCGCGTGGCCCACGAGCCGCTGGCCGTCGGCATGCCGTTGCGCCTGAAGGTCCAGGCGCGTGACGTCAGCCTGAGCCTGGGCGCCGACCAGCAATCGAGCATTCTCAATCGCCTGCCGGTGACCGTCAGCGGCCATCGCCCGGCCGACAACAGCGCCCATGTGCTGGTCAGCCTGGACGCGGCCGGCACCACCCTGCTGGCGCGCATCACCCGTTACTCCGCCGACCAGCTCAAGCTGCATGCCGGGCAAGCGCTGTGGGCACAGATCAAGTCGGTGGCACTGCTGGGCTAACCCTGCAGCCCATTGGGCAAGCCCCATCAGCGGCTGCGAGGAAGTGGCGTTGGCGCTGTTCATGTAAAACCTGGCCGTCCCTTGAAAAGCCATTCAGCGAAACCCACCTTGGGTATCATGCAGAGAAATTTCCCATATTCGTTCAACCCCCCTATGCTTGCGGGTACGGGCAGCACTCGCTGTTCGGGAGCGCTCATCCAGCCAATCGGCACCTGCGACTAAAGACTCACGACAGAATCTGTGTTCGGGGGAATTAATATCCGCCGAAAGCGTCTTTAATGAAGGGAAAGAGGGACTCACCCCCTGTGTGATCCCGGCTTCTGCGGGCCCCGCCTGCAAGGCAACTTACGTTACCAAGGAGATATACATGCTGATACTCACCCGCAAGGTTGGCGAAAGCATCGTCATCAACGATGACATCAAAGTCACCATTCTGGGCGTCAAAGGGATGCAAGTGAGGATCGGCATCGATGCACCAAAAGATGTACAGGTGCACCGCGAGGAGATTTTCAAACGCATTCAGGCCGGTAGCCCGGCACCGGAGAAAGGAGGCGACGAGCACTAAGTAGCCCCCCCAGCTGACTCAAGCCGCACGGATGCGCTTGATCCTGTACTGACGGCCCTGCGGCTGCCTCACCAGGTCTCAAGATGCCTCGGGCGCGTCGACCAGTTCCTTCACTTTGGCAATCAGTTGAACGATGTCGAAGGGTTTGTCGAACACGGCAGCGAACAGCCCGGGATTATCCCGCCCCATGTGAGCTTGTGCCCCGCTCATCAGTATGATCGGCAAGCCCTGTAGCAGCGGCTCTGCACGAATGCTGACGGCCAATGCCCCGCCATCCATCACCGGCATCATGTAATCGGTGATCACCAACTCCACTGGCTTGTCTTTCAATACGTCCAAGGCCTTCTGCCCATTGCTGGCCAGTTCCACGTCGAAACCTCTGTCCTCAAGGGCGTATCTGAGGATATCGGCGATCAGGTACTCGTCGTCGACGACCAGAATGGTACTCATGGTGTTACCACCCGCCTCTTCATGATCCCGACACCGGTGAAGGCGTGCCCGTTGAGGCCGCTCGGGTGGCTGTACAGCGACTCCAGGCGCGGGTACACCTGCAGGCCATCCACGTTGATCTCACACTCGTGAATGCCCGACAACGCACCGCTGCCGCGGGGCTTGCGCAACTGGATGCGGCGCAGCGAACGGCTGCCGAGCAACGTGTCTCCCAGCTCGATAACACCATCGACCATGGTGTGCTCCGGGCTTCCGTCATCCAGCTGCGAGCTGGTCAGAAACAGCACGGTGCAGCCGGCGAACGCGGCATGGCCATGCAACTGGGCAATGAATTTTTTGCTATCCAGCGGGGGTTTCGCCCGTGAGCGGGCATTGAGCAAGCCATCGACGATCAGCAAGCTGGCCTGGTGGCGGCTGATTTCACCGCGCAGCAGTTTCACCACTTCGTCCAGCCCCTCTTGCTCCAGGGTGTCGAAGGCCAGCTGGTTGGCAAAGATGGTCTTGCCCGAACCGGGCCGCCCTTGAACAATATAGGAGGCACCCACCACCAGCCCGCCCTTGAGCAATTCATCGAGCCCGGGGATGCCGGTGGCAAGGCGGTTGAGTTGCTCCACGATGCTATGCACCTCCGTACTCAGGTGTAAGGTCGGGGTCAAGAGCGGCGCAGTACAACGGCAGATAGACGCTCATGCAGGTGCCCTTGCCCGCTTCAGTGTTAACGCTGACCGTACCATTGCTCTGTTTGGCGAAACCATAAACCTGGCTCAGGCCCAGGCCTGTGCCCTTGCCAAGATTCTTGGTAGTGAAGAACGGCTCGAAGATGCGCGGCAGCACCTGGCCGTCGATTCCTCGGCCGGTATCGCGCACGCTGATGCAGACAAAGCACCCGGCCAGCCCGTCCGGCTGGCCATCCAGCTCACAATTTCGTGCGTGCACGCTGATCACGCCCTCGCCGTCGATGGCATCGCGGGCATTGAAGATCAGATTGAGCAAAACCATCTGCAACTGCCCGGCATCGACTGCGACATCCCACAGGTCCTCGGCAAGCTTTACCTGAAGCGCCACGGCATTGGGCAGGGCCTGCCCGAGCAGCGAGCGTGTCGACTCGATCAGTGCCGACACCTTGACACGGCCAGACTTCAGCGCCTTGAAGCGGGCAAAACTGAGCAGTTGCTGGGTCATCTGGCTGCCGCGTTCGCCGGCATCGAGGATATGCCCGAGCAGGCGCTGGGTACGTTGTGGATCCCGGCTAGTGAGCGCCAGCCGGGCCGAACCGATGATGATGGTCAGCAGGTTGTTGAAATCATGCGCCATGCCCCCGGTCAGCTGGCCGAGGGCTTCGAGTTTTTGCGACTGACACAGCTGCGCGCGCACTTCATCGAGTTGTAGTGCGGCCTCGCGCCGATCGGTGATGTCGCGAGTAATTTTCGCCAGCCCCAGCACTTCGCCATCGGGCGCCCTGATCACGTCCAGCACCACCAGCGCCCAGAACAACGAGCCGTCCTTGCGCAGGCGCCAACCTTCATCCTGGGCGCCACCGGTACTCAAGGCGCGATCGAGCAGCCAGGCCGGCTTGCCGTCGGCACAATCCTGCGGGGTGAAGAATATCGAGAAATGCTTGCCGATCACTTCATCGGCGCAGTAGCCCTTGATCCGTTGGGCACCGGCGTTCCATGACATCACGTGACCTTCGAGGTCGAGCATGTAGATGGCGTAATCAGCGACGGTTTGCACCAGTTGCTCGAAGCGACTGGCATGCAGATCGGAGTCGGATAAGACCATGGCTGCCCCACGAAACCGCAGATGGCTTGTCTGGATATGACAGCATACGCTGCACGCGATTCCCTTCGCTGGTCTAAAACTTAGTCGGATTCTTCACCCACTGCCAGACCTTGGCAAACGGCACAGGCCAATACCACTTGACCCGGGGGGTTGCCGACGGACGTTTCAGCAGCGCGAGGTGCCTGCCTGGACAGGTGTGCCTGCCTTGAATTGGATCAAACATGAAAGCAACAGTGGCCCAATGACAGTAAGGAGCCACTTGCTCTATAGTCGCCCCGAATTTGCTATCTGCCACCTACCTCGAGGGAACGACACGTGGCCGCAGACCTACGAATGAAAGCCATCCACGATGACCTGCAACACACCGCCGCCGACCTTGAGCGGGTGTCGCACGACTTGCGCGGGCACGTGTTGCACTTGCAGCACTCCATACACCAGGCCGATGCCGCCGCTGTACTGGGCAGGATCGCTGGCCTGCAGACGTCGGTGGCTGACTTGCGCAGCGTCGCCGATACGATCAGCTACTGACCACGCAGGCTGCGTGGCGTCTGCCCCAGCTTGCGGCGAAACAGGCTGGCAAACGCCACCGGGTGGTCATAACCAAGGTCCAGGGCAAATGCTCTGGCGCTCAGCACAGGCGCCGCCCAGAGCCTTGCGCGCGGTTGACTCGAATATAACGATGGGTTATAAAGCTCGCTTGATTGAGGGAGCAAATGCATTTTCCTCAAGGCAATGCGAGTGTGGTGGAATTGGTATACACAGCAGACTTAAAATCTGCCGGCGTGAGCCTTGCGGGTTCGAGTCCCGCCACTCGCACCATCTTCTGAAAAGGCGCCTTATCGGGCGCCTTTTTGCTGTCTGGCGTTTATCCAATTACAGCCTTATGCCCTTTTTGCACCGGCGAGCCGCAAATCCTTGCGGCAACTGCTAAGGTAAAATTGCCCAACAACAAAGGAAGGCCGCCATGCGCTATACCCTGTTCGACAACCAGCGCGACGTTATCATCCTGCTGGCGCGGATACTGCTGATGATCCTGTTCGTGATGTCTGGCTGGAGCAAGCTCACCGGCTTCGACGGCACGGTCGACTACCTGGCATCCCTCGGGGCTCCGCTGCCAACAGTCGCGGCTGGGGTGGCGATAGTCATGGAGTTTTTTGTCGCCATCATTCTCATCCTGGGCTTCTACACCCGACCGCTGGCCTTCCTGTTCGCCCTGTTCGTGATCGGTACCGCCGTCATCGGCCATCCGTTCTGGAACATGGTCGACCCAGCCAAGGCGGCCAACACCGTGCAGTTTTTCAAGAACATGAGCATCGTCGGCGGCCTGCTGTTGCTATCGGTCACCGGTGCCGGGCGCTTCTCGGTGGATGGACGTTAACCGCGCACCACCTCCAGGTGCCAGCGCTGTTGCTGGCGCCTAGAGGTCGTCGAGGGTGTCTACACCTTCATCCCAGAAGGCATCATCGCCCCCCGCGACAGCACCAGGCCCCTCCTCGTCCTCGTCGTCATCTTGCGGATCGAACAACGGATTGACCTCGTCCTGGAACGGGTAATCGTCTTCGGCGAACTCATGATCCAGCAGGTGATCATGTTCAGGTTCGTGAATGTCCAGTTCGTCGTCGTTCATTGCAGGGCCTGTCTTGCCGGTGTGGGGGGCGCCTGTATAAGCGCACTCGCCCACGCCGTCAACTGCGGTTTCAATCGAGCACGTGAGTCAGCACTTCATAAATGATGCCGGTGGCGATCGCCACCAGGATCAGGTCGGTTCCGGCCTGGCGCCATTCGTAACCATCGTAGTGCGGTAGCCTGCCGAGCAGGCGGTCATCGAGTTTTTTCGCAATGCCCGGCGGCAAGGGTTTGCCCCGCGCCAGGTTCTTGCGCACACCCGGGGGCAGGTCGGCGTCGCGGCTCCAGTAATCAGGATAGCCATGCAGCACTTTGATAACGCTGGTGCGATCGATGGTTGGGCCGCGGCTCCATTGCTCGGCGCCCTTGCCGCCTTTCTGGCCGGCACCCTGGCCACCCTGTTTGCCCTGGCCTTGGCCATGCCCCGGATTGCCTTTGCCATTGCCCGGATCGGCAACAGCGCCAAGCGAGCCGAGCATCAGGCTCAGCGAAGTGACAGCGATAACCAGCAAGCGTGATCTGGACATAACGATGCGCTCGATAATGGGATATCCCACAGCAGCTTAGACGTTGTACAGGCACAAGGTTCCATGCCAGGGTAACGGCACCAGGGAGCGGTGCCTGCCAAGGAGCGACAATGAAATACCTGCTGATCTTCATCGCCAGCTACGGGGCAACATTTTTCGTGGTCGGTTCGATCATCGAGGCTCGCCTACAGGACCTGGCCGAGCACCTGCGCTACCGCGAGCGGGCGCCAACCCAGGCGCAATTCCTGCGCGAAGTCCACGCCAGCGCGCGACGCTCGACGTTCGAAGTCAGCGCCTGGCTGGGTACCTTGTTGGCATTGGTTGTGTCGCTAGTGGTCTGGGCGCTGACATGACTGTCGCAGGCTTGCCCAGCGATCGGATCTATCCTCAACCGATAGGCACCTCGCGGAGCATCGCAGCATGTGCGGCAGGTTGTCCCAGTACCGTGGCATCCACGATTTCGTCGACGCCCTGAGCATGCCGGGGGCTCTGGTCAACAACGTCGGTGATCAACCGCTTGGGCACTTCAATCTGGCACCGAGCACACCGGTGGCCCTGCTGCATATCGCGGCCGCCAGCCTGCACGCGGACCTGCTGCCCTGGGGCTGGCGGCCGCACTGGGCCAGGGACCGCGCCGCGCCCATCAACGCGCGAGTGGAGAACGTCGCCCATGGCGCGTTCTTTCGCACCATCTGGCCACACCGGGCCATCGTGCCGATTGACAGCTGGTTTGAATGGGTCGATGAAGGCCACGCGAAAAAACAGCCTTATCTGATCCGCCGCGCCGATCAGCGCCCTGCCCTGTGCGCCGCGATCGCCCAGTTCAGCGGTGAGCACGCAGGGTTTGTCATGCTCACGGCGGACAGTGAAGGCGGCCTGCTCGATGTGCATGACCGCCGGCCGATCGTGCTGGCGCCGGCTTTCGCCCGACAATGGCTGGACCCGGCCACTGCCGGTGAGCACGCCGAACAGATCGCCTTGCACCGGAGCGAGCCGGCCACGCTGTTCGAGTGGTACCCGGTCAGCGCCGCCGTCGGCAATGTGCGTAATCAGGGCGCCGAATTGATCGCCCGCATCCCAGGGTAGCGGCTGATGACAGGTAGCTCGTAGAGCCCGATGACGGCGGCGGCAAGCGACCGGGTAATAGCGCAGTCGCTATCAAGCCGCGGCAAACCATCCGATGAAGGCGATCAATCCTATTACCTGAAGAATCAGTAAGGTAGCAGCGCCTGCGGGTTTTCCGGCGAGCCACCAATAGGCGCCCACCAACGGCAGGCATAAGCCATTGGTTACCCCCAGCGTCAATACCGCGAGTGCGCTACCAAGGCCCGGGAAAGGCCCTTCAGGGCTTAACAGGATAAACACGAAAACGCAGCCGCCTATCGCCGCGACAACAAGGGCGGCCAGTGCAAACAAGCGTTGGGGCAAAAAGGGGTCGTCCATGATCAGTCCTTTGCATGTGCGGGCTGGGCATTTTACCGATGCGCGCAACGTTTATCATGCACTGCATCACGGTGGCCGGCATCAAATTCGAGGTGTTCGCTGTACGCCATGTCCCGTTCGAGCGGCGGATGGCTAGGTCCGTTTACTCGCCCACCCTGCGGCCAGACCGTCGACCAGGCACCAGCCGTTACGCCCCTTGTCCTTGGCCTGGTAAAGCGCCGAATCGGCAGCACCCATCAGCACGTGCGCCGTGACCGGATCGCTGACCGGGTAACCCAGGGCAATGCCGGCACTGGCCGTGACCCGCCCTGACGGGCTTTTCACATGCTCGATAGCCAATGAGCGAATGGCTTCGAGGATGCCCTCGACAATCCGGCTGGCACCTGCGGCATCGGTGTTGGGCAGCAGCAGGGTGAACTCCTCCCCGCCGTAGCGCACGGCCAGGTCGCCAGGGCGCTTGAGGCTGCTCTGAATGGCGGCGCCTACTGCCCGCAAACAGTCGTCACCCGCCGGATGCCCATAGTTGTCGTTGTAGCGCTTGAAGTAATCCAGATCCATCATCACCAGTGCCAATGGATAGCCCTGGCGCTTGGCCCGGCGAATTTCTTCAGCCAAGGCGGTGTCCAGCCGACGCCGGTTGCCCAGGCCGGTGAGGCTATCGCTCAAGGCCAGGTCGCGGACGGTCTGGTGCGCACGGCGAAGCGCGGTCTCCATCACCATACGTTCGCGCAATTGCCTGAGCACCAAGGCGCCGAAGCTGCTCAAGCCCACCAGCAACAACAGCAACAGCACGGCGGTTTTGATCAGGTCTTCACGCCAAGGGTCGATGATCGAAGCCCTCGACAGCCCGGCTTCCACCACCAGCGGATAAGCGTCCAGAGCCTTGTAGGCGTACAGGCGCTGCGTGCCGTCGACCACTGCCGTGGTTTCGACTACACCTTCGGGGGATTGCGGAAGATAGTCCTGGAAAATCTCGCTACTGGCCAGGCTGCCGCCAATCACCCGTTCGACAAAAGGCCGGCGGACCAGGATGGTCCCGTCCCGTTTGGCCAGTACCAGCGCCCCTCGGTCATCGATCTTGAACGCACCGTAGAACTCGACGAAATAGTCGACCTTGACGGTGCCGAGCAACACCCCGAAAAACGACCCGTCGGGGTTGTTCAAGCGCCTGGAAACAGGAATGACCAGATCGCCGGTGGAGCGGCTTTTCACCACCGCGCCGATATACACGCCGCGATCTTCATGGGTGCGGTGATATTCGAAATAATCGCGGTCGGCGTTATTGGCGTTGGTTGGAGTGCCGCTCTTGTCGGTAACGATCCAGCGGCCGTCCGAGCCATACACGAACAAGCCGTGAAGCTGCGGCATCAGTGTTGCCTGCTGCTTGAGCAGCTTGTGCAGCCGCGCAATGTTCATCCGCGCAAACCCGTCGCCTTCCAGCCGCTCCCCAAGCATCGCGGTCACCACATCGACCTGACGAATCGCGTCTTCGGCATGCTGGGCAGTGGCACTGGCAAGGTTGGTCACCGAGTCATGAGCACTGGCGAAGGCGTGCCGGTAATCGCGCCAGATCCGCCAGCCTTCGATGCCGACGAACAGCAGCACGACCAGCAGCAGGAAACTCAGAATCAAGCGAAACAGTGGCGCCGAACGCCCTTCACGTGGCGAGAATGACTCCGCATCGTGCCCGTTCAAGTCATCGCAGGAGGGCATACAGGTCCCTGTTCCATAAAACTCCAACCACAGTGATAAACCACCTCCCGACTGTCTGATAGCGCTTGGCGTTTAACATAGACCACCCAGGCCCATGCACCTAGCGCTGACGTGCAAAAAGGCACGCTACGTCGGGCGCTATGCTCAACAATGGCTGATCAACGCGATGCACCAGGACCTGCGGTATCCGCTAGCCGCAGAAAGCCCCGACAATCCGCTTCTGCTCATTCACTTCCAGATTCAGCCGATCAGGCACGAAGCTCAGGTCGCGACCCGGCATCGACAACACTCGCACCGAACTGACGCCCGATAACACTTTGGCAACCAGCAGTACGTCCTTGCCCACTTCCTGGCCAAACAAGACCTCAACCGACTCTGACGTGCACGCCTGCTCATCGCTGAAATACGCACTGGAATCTTCGCTGATGGTCTGTGCAAGCTCGACGATCACTACACTGAACAACAACCAGCCGACCAGGGCCAGGGAGAGCCCGAGAATGATGCTCGGGAGCAGGTCAAGCACACCCCGCGCTGCACTTTTGTCCATAAAAAAGGCCTTCAAAGGCTGCTCAGACCGAACAGACCCACGCGAGTTCCCGATCGATCAGCGGGTGCGTTTGAAGTAGACAAGCTCCGGGTCGTGCTCATCGAGGTTGTCGATGACGCCGCTAGGCTCGAAACCGGCCTTGAGGATGAACTTGCGCGAAGGAAGGTTGGACTGGTTGGTCGAGATGAACAGCTTTGCTGTCTTGCAGGTCGCCTCGGCGGCGAGCAGTAGCCGACCTGCCATGCCCTGACGTTGATATTCAGGGGCAACGACGACCAGGTTGATAAAACCGTAATCGAAAAAGCTGTAGGTGAGCGCGACATAGCCAATCACCGCCCCAGCGTGCACGGCAACCAGGCATTGCTGTTTGTCGACGGCTTCGCCAAGAAATCGCCCGCGCCCGGCGTTGACACTGGCGTAGGCATCGAATGCGAGCATGGCGCTTACGTCTTCGGGCGTGGCCCTGCGGATGATGGTATCGTCGTGCGTTGCGCTCATTTGGCCTCCTGCCTTGAGTCAATACCGCGGCGGATCTATCCCTGGCCCAACAATGCCGCATTCGCCTGGCGGACCATGGCCACCCACTCCCCCGGGCTGACCAGACCGGACTGCTCAAGCTGCTGCGCGGCCATCAAGGCCTGGTCGTATTCGGCCTCCTGCAACGCACCTTCCCCCAGGAAGCGGGCCCGCCACTCAAGAATCGCCGCCATCCCTTTCTTCGTCTCCATCCCCGCCCCCGCGTCCACTGAAAACAGGCGTGCGACCGGGTCGCCACCTGAGCGGCGGCGAGATTACAGGAGAACGATAGCTTTGAGAATGCTTCGTAATACCGTTTGTTATCTCACACTGTGCAGCCACGTCGCTACCGCCACAGCGACAATGAGCCGCTAGCCCTGCGCGTGTTTGCGCTGCTCGAGGAACACCGCCAGCGCCGCCAGCACGATAGCCAGGCTATAGGCAAAAAGGCCAAGGTTAATCCCCAGGATCATCTTCTCTGAACCGTCCGTAAGCACCATTGACCCACCGTAGCCCTCCCGCAGCCAGTAAGCCATCAGGAAACCACCGGTGACGAACAGGGTCAGCAGGCTGGCCAGCCTGAGATTGTCCTTGATCCACACCAGCCAGACGCTATAGGCGCCAATCGCGGTATTGGTGAACAATTGCCAGGTCTCATGGAGCCGCGCATGGGGTTCCCACGCCGGGTTGAACACATGGGTCTGGTTGATCTCGAGAATGGGCACCACAACGGCGTAGAAGACGATCCCGATCGTTACCAGCAGCTTGGCCATCATCACAAACCTCCTTGTCCGTGTTTCCCGTTACCGGGCCGATTCTCGCAGGGCCAGCGGCAGTTCGCAGGAATGCTGGCGCCGCAAGGCGCACGCGGTGTTTTTCAGTCCTGCCCGGTGAGTTCGCAGCCGCAGTACAGCGCCTAACTCTAGCTGCTTCATCGAAGGACCTCCAGAACCCTGCGAAGTGATCCCGTCATCACGAAATAAATGAACTGTCAGGTCCTGGAATTCATTTAGTATTCACATCTATCAGGTGAACGTTGGCCACCTGCGCTCCAAGTCTCGGGCTGCCGGGAATGTTGCTACCCTGCGGACGACGGGAGCTGATGTTGCAGCACGACCAAACCCGGACCTGGCTTCGATAGGCATTCACCTCAGGCCCGCCAGGATTGACTGATCAAAGGAGTGAGCCGTTATGAAGCTATGGATTGCAGCCCTGCTGCTGGTGACACTGTGCGGATGCGCAACGGTCAGAACCGTGACGAACGAATCACGCGCAGTAGATGATCTGGCCAAATGGGAAACCAACTGCCATTCGATACCGCGCGCCTACAGTGGCGTTGCCTATCAGTTTTGCAACCTTGACGGACCGGCCAGATCGGCTGCTCACTGGGCGCCAGCGCCGATCCTTCTGGATATGGCCGCATCGGGTATCGCCGACACCGTCTTGCTTCCCTACACCGGCTACCGGCAGTTCAAACATGGAAATACCCCAGTACGGCGACTGGAGTATTGAGGCTTCGAGCACTGATGGCCGCGGTGGTGGTTATGTTCGCCAGGTGGCAGCGCATCGTCATCCCTTCTTTCTCTCTGCCCCCCTGATTACGAGGTACAGCAGAGGACCGATTGAAACGAAGACCAGCGTGATCAGCATGTAAGGCAGCACCCCAATCAGAGAGCCTCCTCGTGCGCGGGTGTCCGTTACCATCCACATGCAGGCCAGCGCAGCCATCAAGTAGAGGTCGACAACCACTTGCGCGGTGTCAGGCCGGGACAACAGCTCAAGACCGAAAGCGAGGAGCGATTGCTCTGTAATCAGCAGCGTCCAGCCGGTATATAGCGTGAAGGCCATCAGTGGGGGCAGTGCAAGATAGCGAGCTCTCACGTTTTTCTCCTTGGTGAGTCACCCCGGTACAGTAGTGATAGGGTTCCTCGCCGCTCAATGACCTCACAGGTCATGGACGTTTCCCACATGGACAGCCAAGGTAGAAGCATGAGTAACCATCACTTCCATCGCAGAGCCGCCGCTGCCGGTACAGAAGCCGGAGCCTATCTGCGCCGGTTCCGACAACACGCGGGGTTGAGCCAGTTAGACCTATCGCTCATGACCGGAATTTCCCAGCGCCACCTTAGTTGCATAGAAACAGGACGCGCCAACGCTAGCCCCAGCACCTTGCACGCAGTGCTCTCTGCGCTTGACGTTCCGCTGGAGCAAAGTAACGACGTATTCCTCGCGGCGGGGTACGCACCTCGCTATACCGCATCGCCGCTAAACGCACCGGAAATGGAGATGGTGTATGCAGCGGTCAATCATATTCTGCAGGCCAACAATCCGGCTCCAGCCATTGTCATTGCCAGCAACTGGGACATTACGGCCGCCAATGTCAGCACAGGATTGCTGTTTGACATGGTCGATCTTGCGCAAGGACATCGCTCAGGCCTCAATCTGCTGACGACGCTACTGTGCCCGGGAGGCTTGGGTGATTACCTGATCAATGCCGAAGAGATCAGGGCAATCGCCTGGCAGCGAGCGACGAGGGAGGCTGCAAGCAACGCTGATCTGTCTAATCTGCTAAGCAGTATTCCCGCCCCTGCCAACCTTCCTGCAGATGCGGCGCTCTCCCCCGTGGTGCTTACTCGCCTGCATTCAAAACAGGGGGAGTTGGCGTTCCTCTCAACCTTTACAACCTTCGGCATGCCGCTGGACATAACTGTGGCATCGTTGCGTATTGAGCACCTGATTCCCGCCGACACGCAGACCTGGAAAACGATGACGGCGGCCTATGAACAGTGGCTAGCGGTTCAAGCATAAGTGGCATAAGGGCACAACTAAACGGGTCAAGTAACCCTGGGAACGCGGCTACCTGCATGTACGCTACGCGATCGCCCTGATCGACCAGGAGACAAGTGGCTTTCGCGATGAGAAGTGTCCAGGAGACATAGGATCGTTAGTGTGATGGGCGATGACAGCCTTTGTTCTCGATTTGTGGCGTTGCTGAGAAAAACTAGATACCTTGATGTGCCCGGCCAGCGGGGTTCTCACTCAAATTTCAAAACAAGGAAGTGCAATGGGCGTCCCACTCCCCCTCTGGCTCATGCTCACGGGCGTGACCGCTTACGTTGCGAGTACACGCGGGCGATCAGGGCCACGATGGTTTGCAATCGGGCTTTTCCTTCCCGGCGTAGCCCTGATCGCCGTGTTGTTAATGCCACGGTTGGCAAAGACCGGTGTTGACGCGCTAGTACACGAAGATCTGCGCCCCTGCCCTGCCTGCACCCAAGCCATCCAAGCTGCAGCCTCACGATGTAAGCGCTGCGGGGCCGACGTGGAGCCTATCGCCCTGAGAAATCGCAGCGGCTGGGTAGCACGTATTACTGCCCGTACCGATGAGGAATTTGAACGGATGGCGGCACAAATGACACTGATCGACATACCCACAATTCTCGATGAAGCGCCCCACGTTTTCGCAGGCCCGTTTGAAGAAAAGGCCGAGGCGCAAAACATGCTCAAGTACCTGAAGTCCAACCATGACCTGGATGGACTGGTGACGTGGCGGTCAGTGACGAGGTAGCCAGACACTCCCATCATCGCGCCTGGCCTGTCTGCATACTTTACCTCCATGGAAACCGCAACACGCATCGTTAAGCCGGAAGAGCAGACGTGGGTCTAACCGTGACGACAGGCAATAATCGGCCAGCAGCTAACCTCGCGGCGGCACCGTTTACGCAGTTGCATCCAACGGCATTCGGTATTCGATAACGCCAGGCTTTTCGGCAATCCAGTCGTATAGCCTTTGGGCGGTTTGATTGGTCTCCTGGGTGTGCCAGTAAAGCCGGTCACAGTTTTTTTCCCGCGCTTGCCCTTGCACATATTCGATAAGCGTCTTACCGATCATCTGGCCGCGTACGCTTGGGCATACGTATAGATCCTCCAGGTAGCAGAAGTCATTGCGGCCCCAGGTGGATCGGTGAAAAACGAAGTTGACGAAACCGTAGATGTGCTCGCCGTCTGAGGCGACTGCACAATGCACAGGTTCGGTGCTGTCGAAGAAACGCGCCCAGGTGGTCTTGGTCGTCTCCATGCCCACATCCACCTTGTAGAACGCTTGATACTTAGCCCAATATTCGCACCACGTGTCGAAGTCCTTTTGCTCTACTGGGCGAACCGATAAAACCTGTTGTCCTGCTGTCATGCTCAATCCTTAATGACGGTAGAAACGATAACTAGAAATGTAGATGCCCCGCTCCGTTTCTATCCGGTACGGCGCCGACCCCACGTGGTATCAACACGCCTGGTAACTGATTTATAGCGTGCCAATGGCCGAGGTAGCCCATCCAGTTTTTGATCTGCGGCCAGACCATTTGCTTGATCTCCAGAGTTCTGCTTAACCTGCGAACATCAACTGGGCTTGTCTTTGTTCCTGATGAAATCCAGATAGAAGCCCACAGCGCCCACCAGCAGAATTGCGCTTACCACCAGCAAACCAACAACGGTATTGTTCATCTACATCTCCTTGGCAGATCGCTGCTCCGATCACGAGAACACACGTGTAAACAATCGCTTTGCGCCGCCCGGACGCGTGGCTGTAGCCACTCCCCCTGCTCGACTTCCCCCACGAAAATCCCGGGCCAGGCGCTTGAGAAACAAGACCATCACCCCGCCCAACAGCAGCATCGCCAGGACCAGCGCCGGATAAGCAAGCCACCACGGGACACCACTGGTCATCATGCTGAATTCGGACATGCCGCCGATGCTCGCGATCAGGTTCAAGGGCAGGAACACCACGTTGATCAAGGTCAGCTTGCGCAGCATTTCGTTCATGGTGTTGTTGGCCAGGTTGCCACGTGCATCCATCAGCCCGGCAAACACCGTGGAGTAGATCTCTGCCTGTTTGTAGCACTGGGTATTCTCGATGATCAGGTCGTCGATCAACTCGATGAGCGGCGCGTCAAAGTGGTTTTTCTGCGCATGATTGCGAAGACGCGAAAGCACCGTGCCATTGCTGTGGATGGCGTTGATGTAATAGATCAGGCTTTCACTGAGGTTGAACATCTGTATCAAGTGGTTGTTGTGCATCGAGCTGTTGAAGCGCTGCTGCAGCTCGCGGGCAACCCGCTTGATCACCTTCAAGTGCCCAAGGTAGTGATGGATATTACTGAACAGCATATCCAACAACACATCCAGCGGTGTCTGCAAGGCATGACGGGTACCCAGGCCTTGCAACTGCGAGTCGTCCGGCGCGATCAGCACCAGGCGCTCGGCGTGCAACAAAAGACCGAAGGAGGACACTTCAAAGGAGAAACTGTCGCCGCCTGAGTAGTTCTCAGGACGTTTCCAGATCAGGAACAGGCTGTCTGGGTGGAACTCGATGCGTGAGACCTCATCAGGGTCAAGCGCTGACGCCAGCGCGTGCTCATCAATGCGCAAGCGGTGCTTGAGCAGTTCGCGCTCAGCAGGGTCCGGATCGACGAACAGCAGTACCGGGCTGTCGAGGCCTTCACTCGGATGCAGCGCCCCTTGGGCGAGCAGGAAGCTTTTAATCATCGCGGCACTCCCGGATCGATGCCGACCCTCTACCAGGCCTGGCCGCGGCGCTTGTGTTCCAACCGGCGCACGAACTCCTCCAGCACCAGGGTGTACAGGTCGTCCTGCAAATAAGCGTCCTCGATGCCGGCGTCCAGATTGGGGTTATCGTTCACTTCGATGACCACCACTTTGTCTCCCGCTTGCTTGAGGTCGACACCATACAAACCGTCGCCAATCAGGCCGGCGGTTTTTACCGCCAGCTCTACCACTGCTCGAGGTACTTCGTGGACGGGCAACGTGCGGCATTCACCAATAACGTCGGCGCCATTGGCCTTGTGGTTGAAGATCTGCCAATGGCCTTTCGACATGAAGTACTGGCAGGCGAAGATCGGCTTACGATTGAGAATACCGATGCGCCAGTCGTACTCGGTATAGAGGTACTCCTGAGCCAGGAGCAGCACCGAGTGCTCGAAGAGTTCAGCCGTGGCCCGCAGCAACTGATCCTGGTTCTCCACTTTGATTACGCCACGGGAAAAGCAACCATCGGGGATTTTCACGACCAGCGGGAAACCCAGGCGTTCCCCCACGTGCTGCAGTTCCTGGAGGTTGTCCTTGTAGAGAATCTCGCTGGCCGGCATAGCCAGTTTGTTGCTGCGCAACAGGTCAGTCAGGTAGACCTTGTTGGTGCACCGCAGGATCGAGGTTGGATCGTCCATCACCACCAGCCCTTCGCTCTCGGCTTTTTTAGCGAAGCGGTAGGTATGATTGTCGACGCTGGTGGTTTCACGAATCAGCAGTGCGTCATATTCGGCCAAGCGCGAGTAGTCTTTCCTCTCGATCATCTCGACATCGATGCCCATGCCGCGGCCTACCCGCACGAAACTTTCCAGCGCCTTGGCATTCGAGGGCGGTAATGTTTCGTCGGGGTCATGCAAGATGGCCAGATCGTAGCGCGCCATGCGCCTGGATCGGGGGACACGCCAGATTTTACGACTGAACCCATCCAGTGCATTGGCGAACTGATCTTCCTGATCTTCGCGCAGCTTGTGCATTGACCCGGCTTTTACTCCAGCGATATGCCAGCCATCGGCCTTGCGAAATTCGACCAATAATATCGGACAGGGAAACGCCTCAAACAGCTGACGGGCAATGGACTGTAACGGTTCCAGGTGTGTCCAGCCAAAGTAAAGACTCAAGGTAAAACCTTCAGCGCTGGCATACACATTATTATTTAAACTTTTCTCCAGTGTCTTTTCCACGTCGTCCAGGGCCAAGCCATAGAGCGACTTGCGGGTGAGCTCACTGATGGTCTTGACCGACGGTATTACTGTGTGACCTCTCGCCTCGGCCAAAAGCGAACAGTAATAACCATGCCCAAGGTACTTGTAACTGCGGCATAGGTTAATGACCTGCACGCGCTTGCTTGGCTCGCGATCCCGCGGCCGTTCCAGGTATTCCTGGGCGCTCACCAGGTCTTCACTGGGAAAGTACTTACTCCAATCTTCCTTACGCTCAACAATAATAACAAGTTGACTTGAACTCTTGCTTTCAATTGAGCCACGCGGTTGACTGACTATTGCCGACTCAACACGTTTACCCAATACTGCGCGCAAACCTAACGGTGCCATTGTCATCTCAAGTGCCTAACGAAGACCAAGTGCTTATCTATTAAGCATGGAAAATTAAAAAAGTCTCGCTCCCTTACGAAAGTTTTACGGTGATCTATATGGAATTTATATTTCGCACCGCCTGCGCCCAAGACCTGCCCTCGTTACTGTCGTTGGAGAACCAGTGTTTCGAGCATGACCGGCTATCGCCTCGCAGCTTTCAATGGATGATCAGCCGTGCACACGCCAGCCTGATCGTCGCTCAGGCCGAGGGGCAGTTGATGGGTTACGCCTTGCTGTTGTTTCATCGTGGAACATCCCTGGCGCGCCTCTACTCCATCGCCATTTCGCCCGCCGCGCGCGGTCAAGGGCTGGGCAAGCGGTTGCTGGCTGAAGCGGAGCAAAACGCGCGCTGTTTCGACTGTGCCTACGTGCGTCTTGAGGTCCGTCACGACAACAAGACGGCGATCAGCCTTTATGAAGGCGTAGGCTATCGACGCTTCGCGGTGATCAACGACTACTACCAGGATCATGCTGACGCCCTGCGCTATGAGAAACGCATCATTGAACAGCCTTCCGGCAATGCGCGGCGGGTGCCTTACTATCAGCAGACCACCGACTTTACCTGTGGCCCGGCATGCCTGTTGATGGCCATGGCCGCACTGCAACCCGGGCGGGCGCTGGACAGACGTGAAGAGGTTCAGCTGTGGCGCGAAGCAACCACGGTGTTCATGACCTCGGGGCATGGTGGCTGCAGCCCGCAGGGGCTCGCATTGGCGGCCTGGCGCAGGAATTTTCGGGTGACTTTGCAGGTGAGTGTCGACGGCCCGCTGTTCCTCAATGGCGTACGCAGTGAGAACAAAAAAGCAGTGATCCGCCTGGTACATGAGGAACTCTGCGCAGCGCTGCAGGGTAGCGACGTGGTGCAGGTACAGAGCAAGAAAATCGACATCGCGGGTCTATTGGCGGCGGGCGGTCAGCCGCTGGTGCTGATCAGCTGTTTTCGCATGACCCGCAGCAAAGCACCCCACTGGGTACTGGTGACAGGATGCGACGAAGACTTTGTTTACCTGCATGACCCGGATATCGACCATAGCCGGCATCGCCACGCCCTGGATTGCCAGCACCTCCCGGTAACCCACCAAGAGTTTCAGCGCATGAGTCTTTTCGGCGGTAACAAATTGCGCGCGGCAGTAGTGCTTTATCCCCGCCCGACCGATGGGGTGTGATCGAACAGGCTAGCAGCCGCTTGAACTCCCGAGAAAAGCAGGATCGATTATCCGCGCTATGGCTCGCGCAAATGCCTGCGGATGTTCAAAACTGGGGCAGCTCGTTGGAGGCACAAAGCCACTGCGCCGTCGGCCAGCTCAGTGACTGGCGTTCCATCCACACTGGATGCCCGGACAGGAAGACGGTAGATTCAGTCTCTGAAGGATGCTTCTCACCCATGGAGTGGATTTTTGCGCAAACTGATTGTTGTGCTTATGCTCGGTTTCCCGTGCAGTTTTCCCGTAATCGCTGGTGATGGTGGCGTCAGAGTGTCAGGCATGGGAGCGGTTGTTTCATCGACTTTTGCTGTGACTTTTTTTCCTTTTACACTTACCCAAGACAGCGAAGAAAGTACCCAGAATAGTCGCAAGAGAGGTGACCAGAAGATTCTTGCCGCTCGCAATGATGCTGCAGCTTTTGTCGCGAGTGATGGATTAATTCGAGGCGTGAGCCTGGAGGCAGCATTCGAGGTGTTGCGTACTCAGAATGAAGTGAGCACAGTCAGCGACATCGAGCTAGCTCAAGCAGTTTTGATTTACGAATTTCGCTAGCAAGACGCATTTCAAGCACTGGTAACGAGCCCAGCCCCGCGCTGGGCTTTTTGCATCTGGATGCCCGGCCAGGTCCTCGCTACAGTCACCCATTTTAAAGGAGGGATCATATGCGAGTCCTGACCGCACCAATGCTGCCCGATGCACATGAAAAGCTTAAGTTGGCGTGTGACAGGTCCAAGGCCGGGAGGGAGGCAGAGTAGCGACGGCGCCCCGCCGTGCTGGATCATCCATACCTATACTCTCTTTGGGTGCGAAGAGGGAAGGACATGCAGAGGCCGTCAAATGAGACTTGGAAGCAACTAAGATTAGCCTCAGTTGTTCTGGGAGGGATCATGCTAGTCGTGCTCATGGTCGTCATCAGCAGGTCCTATGGATATCGTGGGGCCGACATTGAAGTCATGCGAGGAGTGGCGGTCCATCAAACGACTAGCAATCATCCCAAGATCACCCTCCGGGACCTGGACTCGGGACGACTTAAACAGCTCGACTCCAAACTGCTCCGTCCGTCGGACCTGTTTAGAAAAGCCCAAGGCAAAGAGATCGAACTGTCGTTCGTCGGTAGCAGCATTCTGCATTGCACAGTGGAAGGAGTGGACCTCTGTTCTCCCATGTGCCTCTCAGGCAACGAATGCGAGGAGTGGGCCTCTGCCAAGGAAACCCGTAAAGCTCGACTCTTTGTCTTCATGTGGCTCACAGTCGCGGTGGTTGCCCATGTGATGCTGATGATAAATAGCAGGAGGCACCCGCGATCTCTATGACCGCACAGGCCTTCCATTTGGTCCCCAGCAAATCCCTCGTCGCGCATGCCGGCGCTCGCGCAGCCGGCTGAAGGTGCTGACCACCGCTACCTTGTACGAATCCTGAATGCCAGAAAGGCGCTCGTTGTTGGTCTTGGTGATATCCGCGACGCGATCCAGGTATTGCTGTTCGTTCGTGCTTTGCTGGTCGGCCAGGATCTGGTCAGCTGCTTGGCCATTGCACGCGGATATGCGCTTGTTTCGTAAGCGTCTGCCGAAGTCACCTTGCTAAGCTAGACGGTCTTATGAAGGGTTTCACAGAGAGCAGTTCCTAGCAGCTGCGCTGACTGGATCAAACTCATGATCACCGCTGCCCGTTTTCCACTGCGTGGCGACCCTGCAAAGAGCCAGTTATTGCGTCCAAGAGCCCATGCTCGGATCTGGTTCTCTGCCCAGTTGTTGTCAATGGGTACGGCACCCGTACTTTTATTCGTAGTGTGCCGTTCGAAGAACTTACGCCTCGCATGGGCCATGCAGCCGATCTCGGGTACGCCGAGTTCAAAGCTGGCTTTGTAGCCGCCAAAATCATCGCAGACCAGCTTGCCCTTCCAGCCTTGCAGGAAGTTGCGAGCATGCTCCCTGGCGCGGCTGGGGCTGAAGTCGTAAACCACCGCTGCCAAGTCCGAGAACTGGCGGGTGGCGTAGGCCCAGACGTAAGAGCGATAGGTTTTTTTTGATCCCAGCACGAGCATCTATACGGTGTTTCATCGGCGTGGATGACCTGCTGCCCGAGCACTACGTCGCGTCGCGCAGTTAGGGTTTCCTGACATTCCAAATTAATAAACTGTGATCTATGTAGAAACGCGATCCGTTTTCGCAGTCGGCAAACACTACGATCCGATCGGTGGGACGACTATGTTTTTCCGACAGACCAATAGAATGGACATTGTCACACCTTATTTGCCTTGCCGCTTTAACTGCAGCAAGGCGCTCTACCCTCTTGATTTGCTGGACACCACGTTCACCCCAAGCCTTGTAAATTGTAGGGTACTGCTCCTTAGGGTATGAGGAAAAGACAGATTCACTGACCTTTACCTCAGACTCGGGCCGCTCGCCATAGTAATAGTAAGCTGCCCACAAAATAGCTCCAATTGCGGCGACGCCTATACCCAGCGTCCAGCGCAGCGCTTTCTCGGAGCCTGGCGACTCTGCCATTTCCTTATAGGTGGCAAACAACACGACTACAACCACAGTAACAACCCATAAAACCGCTGCCATGCATCGATCTCCCTTGCGAAGCCGGGGCACTCTACCATCTGCTCTAACGCCTGAAAAACCGCAGAGGTACTATCACGGGCTATTCGCTATCGACACTGGCCATGAGGAATGCCTTGAACAGCTCCTCTCCTTCCTCCGGTGTCTCTTCGGCTGAGCGCGCTAGGTCCGGTTTCCATTTCGGCAGATAATCGAGGCCTGGATATCACCCCTGGCATCGCTGAGCAACACCAGCTCTGGCTCCTCCTTCAGTCGTTTCCCGCTGCTTCCACTGGGTCTTGAGCGCCAGCGCCAGCCTCAACGCCGCTGAGCTCGAAGGCCTTGCCGGCAGGCGGTCGTGCACCGGGCTGAACGCCTTGGCCACCGTCTCCACATCCGCATCCTCGAAGGCCACTCGAAAGAGGGAAAACCTAGCGCGTTTACCGTCGCGTCGGGGCCATTGCTAAGCCCTCGAAAGGCTGAAGTTTCGGAACTCCACACTTTTAGTTTCGGAACTCCTGCCTTTTCAAGCCACAACGAAAAAACCCCGCAGACGTTAATCTGCGGGGCTTTCAATAATGGAGGCCGAGGTCGGAATCGAACCGGCGTAGACGGATTTGCAATCCGATAGAAAGAAACCCGCCCGCTGCGGCTTTGGACCGCTTTTCAGTTCCAAAGCTTTCCAGTTTCAGCACCCTTGAAAGCCGCATTCTACAAGGGTGCCCATGCTCAGTTTTGGAACTGATTTTCACCCCTCCTCCGGCGCCCTGCCGAACGAACACAATCCCCCATCCTCCTACAGCTCGTCACCCCGATCTGGTCAGAATTGCCCTACCCCCTATTACTGTACACCCGAACAGTAATGGTGGGCGGTACCGTGATCATCGAAGACGACAGCTTCGCACTGGGCATGCCCACGCCTGCCCAAATGTTGCGCCAGCACGCGCGCCTGGTCGAAGCCGAGTGCAAGCAGTTGCGGCACGAACTCGACCAAGCACGGGAGAACATCGAGAAGCTGGTGGCCATCCATCAGGCCCAGGCCGCCGAGATCACCAAGCTGAACGCCAGGGTCGAGCGCATGACCTGGGAGTTGTCCGATGCCCTTGTAGAAAACACCGAACTGAAGAATCGACATATTGGTGGCTGCCCGACCACCTGGGGTGCAATGCCGCCGAAGGGCTAGCTCTTCGTGCAGTGTGCGTGCAGGCCCGTCGAGCGACCGCAACTGGTACTCGGTGACAGCTTGGTATAGGGATTCGGCTTCCTGCCGCAGGCGCTCGATTTACTCCGCTGGCTCGCCGGCATCCTGAGCAGCGTGGTAACGTCGCAGCGCATCGATGGCCTGTTGTATCAGCGGCTCGCCGGCCTCGATAACTCCCGCCAGGGTCTTCTTCACGCTACTGCTCCGGCAATTTGACCAGGGCAGTATAGGCCAACAGCTATTCGGGCTTCGCTGCGGGTCAACCAGATCAGCGACAACCACCAGTGTCATCTTCCGGACATCACCAGCCGTTCGTCCTCGTGCTCAGATGGACTATACCGCATCGGACCGAACCTCCAGCGATGCTCGTATCCCGTCGAACGCTCGACATTCCCCCGCGATTTGCAAGGGAGAGACCGAGCGTCCTGTCGTTTTACCAAACGCCCTTTTCCTCAAAGACTCAGGCAGTTAGGACCCCTGGCCAAATCGCGTACAGCGTGCTCACCCGCTCCTGCCCCAACTCGTAGGCGTAGAACCCTCCGCTGACGTCCCGGGACTTCGCCCGCCACTCTGCTGAGCTCTCGGTCGCAGCATCGTCCACCCTGCGATACGCAAGCGTCACTGAAAGCTTGATGTACCCGTTTCTGGGTCAGCTTTCAATCAGCGCCAACAATCCAATTGCCCTTGCGCACGACTGCTGAAGATCTTCAGCAGCTCGCTCAGTGTATGCGGCGGCGGTTCGGCAGTGCGGGTCACCGCGTACAGGGTGATGGGCAGCGCTGGGGCCAGGGGGCGAATGGCGGTGGCCCCAGGCGACGCGCCAAGGGCGGTGAAGGGGTCGATCACCGCCAGCCCTGCACCGGACTCGACCATCGCCCTGGCCAGTGAATAGGTCTGCACCGCGATGCTCACCCGTGGCGGCGGCTCTACCGCCTCGAGGTAGCTGTCGAGGCGGGCCGACAGCGGGTCGGCGCTGGACAGCCCGATCAAGGGCGCATCGGCCAGGGCCATCAACGGCAGCGGCTTGCCTTCATCTTCCAGCGGCCAATAACCTGCCGGTGCCAACGCCACCAACACCCCGCTGGCCAGCGCCTGGGCCTTGAGCGCGGGGTGATCAGGCTGTTGCAGGGTCAGGGCGACATCAATTTCACGCATCAGCAGGTTCTGCACCAGTTCGCGACTGTGGGCGCTGGACAGCTCGCAAGCGATGTCCGGATAACGCTGGGTCCACTCATTAATGGCCGGCGGCAGCAGCGACAGGGCCAGTGCCGGGGTCGCACCGATCCGCAGGCTGTGGCCCGGCTCACGGCGCAGGCTTTGCGCCAGGCGTCGCACCCCTTGCAGGCTCTCCGTGACCTTGTCGACCTCGCGCTCCAGCTCCAGCGCTTCGGGCGTGGCCTGCAGTTTACCGCGCACCCGCAGAAACAAAGGGAAGCCCAATTGCTGCTCGGCGTGTTGCAGCACCTTGGTCACGCCAGGCTGGGAAACGTGCAGCAACTGCGCGGCACCGCTGACCGAGCCGGTCTGGCGGATGGCCTGGAAAATCTCGATATGGCGAAGGCGCATGGCAAGTCCATAACCTTTGTTTATGGGTTAGCCATCTTTATTCATTGTTCGACGCCTGTCACCTGGCTCTAACCTCGGGCTCGTCTCAACAACGATTAAGGACTGACATGGCTCAGCATGTATGCATCATCGGCGGTGGCGTCATTGGCCTGGCAACGGCTTACGCACTGGTGCGCGATGGCGTTGACGTGACGCTGGTCGAGGCTCGCGAGTCGCTGGGCAGTGAAACCAGCTTCGCCAACGGCGGCCAGTTGTCCTATCGCTACGTGGCGCCCCTGGCCGACGCCGGTGTGCCATTGCAGGCCATTGGATGGATGCTGCGCGGTGACTCCCCGCTGAAACTTCGCCCGCGCTTCGATCCTGCGCAGTGGCGATGGATGGCATCTTTCCTCGGTGCTTGCCGCTCCTCGGTCAACCGCGCCAACGCGGCCCATCTGTTGCGCCTCGCGCTGTTGAGCCAGTCCACTTTGCAAACCTGGCGTGAAGAGGATGCCTTGGGCGGTTTCCACTGGCGGCGCAACGGCAAGCTGGTGACCTTTCGCCAGGCCAGCAGCTTCGAACATGCCCGCAACAGCCTTGCCGCCCCCCGGCAACAACAGGTGCTGTCGCACGCCGACTGCGCCCGTCTGGACCCGGCGCTAGCGGGGCGCCCTTTGTCGGCGCCATTTATACCCCGGATGAAGAAGTCGGTGATTGCCACGGCTTTTGCCAGCAACTGGCGGCGCGCTTGCAGGCGTCGGGACGTTGCGAGTTCCGCCTGGGCCAGGCCGTGACCGGAATTCGCCATGCCCATGGCGCGGTGAGTGCGATTGAACTCGGCGACGAAGTGCTGCCGGTGGAGCAGTTGGTCATCGCGGCCGGCCATCGCAGTCCGTTGCTGGCACTGCCCGGAGTCAACCTGCCGCTATATCCCCTCAAGGGTTATAGCCTGACGGTACCGATCGGCGCCCAGCACTGGGCGCCGGACCTGAGCATCACCGACTACGACCGCAAGATCGTCTACGCCCGGATCGGCGAGCAGTTGCGGGTGGCGGCGATGGTCGACATTGTCGGTTTCGATCCGTCGCTGGACCCCAAACGCCTGGCCCTGATCAAGCGCCAGGCGCGCGATACTTTCGCCAATGCCGGCGACTACGACCAGGCCATTGAATGGGCCGGCATGCGTCCGGCGACCCCCAGCGGCGTGCCGCTGCTGGGCGCAACGGCGTATCGCAACCTGTGGCTGAACCTCGGCCATGGCGCACTGGGCTTTACCCTGGCCTGTGCCAGTGCACGATTGCTCAGTGAACTGATCGGCCAGCGCCGCCCCTCCATCGACCTGCAGGGTTTTACGCCCCGTGCGGCTTGAACGCTTACTCCTTAGAAGGACCACACGATGACCATTAACCGTATCCAGCCCAATCCACGCTTGTCCGGCGCCGTGACCTTTGGCGACCTGGTGTTTCTCTCCGGCCAGGTGCCGGGCGACGCCACCGATGCCGGCGGCCAGACTAGCCAAGTACTGGAAAAAATCGACGCATTGTTGGCCGAGGCGGGCAGTGACAAGGATCATCTGCTCAGCGCGACCATTTACCTGAAGGACATCGGCGAAGATTTCGCAGCGATGAATGACGTCTGGTCTGCCTGGTTGTCGCCCGGCCAGGCACCAAGTCGCACCACCTTGCAAGCCGAACTGGCGCGTCCGCAAGTGCGGGTGGAAATAACCGTTATCGCGGCACGCCGCTAACCCCCTCACCCACAACGGAGAATAACAATGCAAAAAATCACGTTGATCGGCTGCACCCTGGGCCTGTTGCTAGGTACTCAGGCTCATGCTGACGAAGCATCGCTGGGTCCTACCTTGAGCAAGATTGCCAGCGCCAATAGCATCACCCTGGGCTATCGCGATGCTTCAGTGCCGTTCTCCTACCTGGGCGATCACTCGGGACAACCCATGGGCTACTCGGTAGACCTAGCGAGCAAGATCGTTGAGCGGGTGCAGCAAAAGCTGGCATTGCCCCAGCTCAAGGTGAAGTACAACCTGGTGACATCGCAAACCCGCATTCCGCTGGTGCAGAACGGTACCGTTGACCTGGAGTGCGGCTCGACCGGCGTTACCGCAGAGCGACAAAAGCAGGTGGCGTTTTCCTATGGGTTTATCTATGTCAAAGGTCAATTGCTGACGGCCAATGACAGCGGGATCAAGCGTTTCGCCGATCTGCGCGGCAAGAATGTGGTAACCACCGCCGGCACCACCAACGAACGCTATCTGAAAAGCTACAACGTCAATCACAAGATCGACATGTTCGTGATCAGCGCCAAGGACCACGGTGAAGCCTTCCAGATGTTGCAGTCCGGTCGGGCGGTGGCGTTCTACATGGACGATGCGCTGCTCTACGGCGAACGCGCCAAGGCCCGCGATCCGCACAAGTGGGTGGTGGTCGGGGAAGAGCAGTCGCGGGAAATCTACAGCTGCATGGTGCGCAACGATGATCCGCAGTTCCTCGCGCTGGTGAACTCGTCGCTGGGCGAGCTGTACAGCTCCGGGGAAATCAACGGGATCTACCAGCGCTGGTTCGAACAGCCGATTCCGCCTAAAGGCTTGAACCTGGAGTTCCCGATGAGCAGCGAACTCAAGGCCATCATTGCCAATCCGGTGAGTGATCCGGTGCAGTAGCTTCAGCTCAGCGCCCATCCCCGTAAAGTCGGGTTGAGCAGCCCTATCGAATTGACCTGTTTGGTCGCCTTGGCTGCTTCAAGGCTCTGGAGCATAAAAACAGCCTTGAACGTCAGCACCGTTTTAGTAGTCACGGGTCGGCAGTGACCAGCGAGCGTCACTGCCAAAAGTCGTTACTGTGTGAGCGTTACCACCGCAGTAGCGACCTAGCACCCTCACTGGTTAGTCGGAGGCTTTATCCGCCACCAGGGCTTTGGGATTGCTACTCCCCAAACGGTAGTAAGGTCCACCAACAATGTTCCACTGAGTTCTTCAAGTTCACTCTGGGCGATCTCATTGTCGTCTTGTTTACCGAAGAGCACCACTTGATCGCCAGCGCACACAGCAGGGATATCTGTCACGCCCACCATGAGTGTATTCATGGAGACCTTCCATACCACTGGAGCACGCTGCCCATCTATAAGGACAACGCCTTTATTGGTAAACGCTCGACGATAGCCATCAGAGTAGCCCATTGGAATATTCGCAAGCTTTGAGTCACGACTCAGTGTCACTGTTCGGTCTTACCCCACTGCATTGCCTTTAGGGTATTAATTAACAGACGCCACGTATGACTTGACCTGCATGACCGGCTTGTACTCGGCATGCGAAGGTTCCATCATCCCATACAAGGTGCCTCCGGCACGTACCATGTCCAAATGCGACTCTGGCACTTCTAACGTCGCGTAAGCGTTCGCCGCATGAAGGGTGATTTTACTTCTATTAATTCTGGCGGCCTTTATCAGCCAAGCCGTTTGTTCAATGAAAGCCTTGAGCCCTTGCCGAACGTCATCCTTATCCTGCACCGCGAAGTGAGTCATGATTCTGACCAGCTCCAGAGGAGCTAAACGATTGATCGCCAAGGCTTCCTGCCGACCGTGCTCAGTGCTCATTTCCAGGCCGTTACGACTCATACCACCTGCGTTCAACGCCAAGTGAACCTTCAGGGGATTCCCATGCTTTCAGCAATAGCGGCCGTTTCTCGAGCATTATCGAGGCTACTGACTAACTCCTCTATCTTGTACGGCAATGCCCCTTCCACCTCGGCCAACGTCGCTGTACGCACTCGGACAAGTACCCCCTTGAATCCACTTTCACGTACAACTCGAGCCTCTTCATTGCTGGCAACGCCTACGCAGGGCACTTCCATTTTCATGACAGATGGCATCAATCACGCGACACCATGACCATAGGCATCCGCCTGGAGGATGGCACAAAGCCGTGATTTATTCGTCACGGTGTTCTGGCGCGTACGAATATTGTTTTCAAACGCCGCCTGGTTAATTTCAACCCATGCATTACTGGTTGCCACGGCCCGTTCAGACTGGCCATTATCCAAAAAAGCAGCGGTGCTTCCTGAGCATCCCCCTACCCTATAATCAGACCTAAAGAAAGAGCACTAACAGTCCGAGCAAAAGGAATACAGTACACCTCCTAATACAGAACGTTATTGATGACAACTAACGATTTGACGGCATACATAACTCTGCACAAGCCACTACCCAACTAAGGAAATGACCTGACTTTATGGGCGACAAGAAACACCACTGATAGCGACAAAAGCAAACTCAGTTCAGGGCGAACAACGTTATTGAAACGCTATCCTTGGCGTAACCCTTCCGGTGAAAATTTTGATAACTCGCGAAATCACTGGGCAGATATATGTTAAATTTTTATATAGATTCATCGGCGACACTTCCTAACCCCACTTTAACTTTGGGCGCTGGCAGGGTGATACCCAGGGATATATCAAGCAGTTATATCCATCACGCAACCGCGTTGTCCGCCAGCTCCCAGCCCTCAGGCCGTAGCGTGTGCCAATCGCTGACCTGTTGATAGGCATGGCCGATGCGCAGAATCAGCGGTTCGGCGAATGCCCGACCCACAATCTGCATCGAGACCGGCATGCGCTTTTCATCGAGCCCGATGGGCAGCGCCACCGAACACAGGTTCAGCAAGTTGGCGAACCGCCCCAACAAGGCCAGTGGCGTGCCATATTCATCGACCTCATCCAACGGCACACTGCCAATAGCGTTGGTCGGGAAAGCGCAGGCGTCTATGTTGGTCATGGCCTCCTGCATGGCGTGCCGAGCGGCGCGGCGCTGATTGTGCAACTGGATATACGACGCTGCGTCGATGGCGCGACCACTGAGTATGCGACGTTGAACATGGGGATCGAAACGCAAATCGTCGCGCTCGAACAAGCTACCCAGGCTGGCATAACCTTCGGCGCTCATCAGCCCACCAGCGATGCGCATGCACTGCTCCAACGACGTGGGTAGCGGTTGCTCGATCAGTTGCATGCCCAACGCGGCCAACTGCTTGAGCCCCAAATCGTAAGCCTTCAGCACCCCGGGAGCGACCTGCGCTCGTTCGGCCTGTGGCAACACCCAGATGCGCAAACCGGCTACCGGCTGATTGAGGCCGGCAGCGGCGCTGAATACAGGTGCCTGGGCCGAAACCGGATCCAGCGGGTCCGGGCCCAGCAGTGCATCCAACATCCACGCTGCATCTTCAACGGTGCGGGTGATAGGCCCTACCGAATCCAGCGAAGGACACAGTTCGATCAAGCCATGGCGACTGATAAGTCCACGCGTGGTTTTCAGCCCGACCAAGCCGCACATGCCCGCCGGAATCCGCACCGAGCCGCCGGTATCGGTGCCCAATGCAGCGCTCGCCAACCCGCTGGCCACGGCCACTGCCGAGCCGCTGCTTGAGCCACCCGGAGCGCGATGCACGTTACGGTCCCACGGGTTCCACGGCGTGCCCATCACCGCGTTAGTGCCCCAGCCACCGAAAGCGAATTCGACGGTGTGGGTCTTGCCAAGGATGATTGCACCGGCACGCTCCAGGCGTTGTACTGCAGTGGCGGTCAACCTCGAAACACGCGGTGCCTGTGCCAATGATCCACCCGTGATGGCCTGGCCATCGATCTCGAACAAGTCCTTGATCGCCAGAGGAATGCCATGCAGCGGTCCCAGGTGTATACCGGACGCACGCTGGCGATCAGCTGCGATGGCCGCGTTCAAAGCACGCGAGGGATAGGCCTCGACATAGGCATTGAGCTGCTTGTCAAAGCGCTCGATGCGCGCCAGTTGCGCACGAACCAGCGCTTCGCTAGTCAGCGATCCCGCCTGCAGCGCCTGCTGCAACTGGGCAATGCTGTGGGAAGTAACTCGATCTATGGTGCTCATATGTTCAACCTCGCACGGTTTTGCGCCCGCGTGAAAAGTGCTTTTCAAGCACACGCGACAGCATTGAAAGAGGGAAAGCGATAACAAAATAGAACAGCCCTACCAGCAGGAAGACATGCATTGGCAGGAAGGTTTCCGAAGCGATGGCCCGCGCCGCCAGCATCAACTCATCGGTGGCGATCAGAGCGCACAACGAGCTGTCCTTGAGGATCGACACGTAGGCGTTAAGCAGTGGCGGCAACATGCCGCGAATCGCTTGCGGCAGGATGACGGTGGTAAACGCTCTCAGCGGCGTCAGTCCGATGGCGATGGCGGCTTCGCGCTGGCCGCGATGCAGCGAATCCAGGCCGCCACGGAGGATTTCCGCAACGTAAGCGGCCCCCTGCAAACCCAGACCGATGGCCCCGGCCCAATAGCCGGACAACGTCAACCCCAGGCTGGGCAATGCGAAATACAGGGCCAGCAGCAACGCCAGAAGAGGTACAGCGCGCATGCTCTGAATAAAGAACGCTGCCAACCGTTTTAGGATGACACTCGGACTTCTCATCGCCCAGACCAACAACGCCCCCAGCACGACCGCCAGAGCGAACCCCATCAGGGACAATTCGGCAGTGATCCGTGCACCGAGCAACAGGCGAGCGATCCAGTCGCTCCAGTACTCCGGGTATTGCTGAAAAAAACTGATCATCGCGCGCTCCCAAAATGACGTTCGAGCCGAATGAATCCCACACTGATCGGTAAAATCATCGCGGCGTAGATGCACATCACAGCCAAATAGATCAGTGAAGTCTGGAAGGTGGAGGTCACCAGATTGCGCGCCAGGAACATGATTTCCGGCACGGCGATGGCCGAGGCGATGGACGTGTCCTTGACCAATTGCGTGACGTAGTTGGCGAACGCAGGCAACGTCACGCGCAGGGCCTGGGGCAAGAGAATGCAGTGCAAAATCTGCATCCGGCTCAGACCGACAGCCAACCCGGCTTCATGCTGACCGACATGCAGCGACTGCAAGCCGCTACGGAAAATATCAGCCAACACCGCGCTGCCCACCAGACTCAAGCCAACGATGGCGGCCAGCCACGCGGGCAAGTTGATGCCAAGGTAGGAGAGACCGAAATAGATCAGGAACAGATGCGCCAGCGCGGGAACATTGCGCATCCACTCAATGAAACAGCCGATCACCCCATGCAACACCCGTGACCGACTGAACGTCAGCAACACCGCCAGTACTACCCCTCCGGCACTCGCCAGCAGCAAGGTACACAGCGCGATTTCCAGGGCGGTGAGTGCGCCTTTCAACAACAGAGGCAGTAGCCCGAGAAAGACCTCGAAGTTCGCCATCAAGCGCCCTCCATGGCCATGCGCCCAAGAAAACTGCGGGTACGCTCATGGCTTGGGTTGTCGATTACCTGCGCCGAAGGCCCTTGCTCGACAATGTGTCCGCCGTCCATGAAGATCACCCGATCCGCCACATCCCGAGCGAAGCGCACTTCATGGGTCACCATGATCATGGTGCGGCCCTCTTGCGCCAGCTCACGAATCACGGCCAGTACTTCACCCACCAGTTCGGGGTCCAGCGCCGAGGTCGGCTCGTCGAACAGGATGACTTTAGGTTGTTGGGCCAACGCGCGGGCGATAGCGACCCGTTGTTGCTGTCCGCCGGACAACTGCTCGGGATAGACCTCGGCCTTGTGCCGCAGATGGACTTTTTCCAACATGGCATCAGCCAGCTCATAGGCCTGCTTGCGCGGCATACCCTGTGCCTTGATCGGCCCCAGTGCGACGTTGTCGCGTACGCTCAAATGTGGCCAGAGGTAGAAGAGCTGGAACACCATCGCGATCTCGCGTCGCTGCGGAGCCATTTCCCGATCACTCATCAGACGTATGTGTTTACCGTCCTTGATCTGCCCGATCAACTCGTCGCCCAGCCAGATATCGCCTCGAGTGGGTTTTTCCAGGTAATTGATGCAACGCAGGCAAGTGGACTTTCCCGACCCGCTGGGGCCGATCAACGACAGGGTTTCACCGGCTTTCAACTCCAGGTTGATACCCTTGAGCACCTCCAGATCACCATAACTTTTGTGCAGGTCATGCACTCGCAGCAACGCAGGTTCGGACAGGGTCGACATCTTGGTTAACCTCTTTTTGTTATAGACATGGCGATGAATCGGCACGGGCCATCAGGCCGATTCATCCGCTCAAGCGCTTACTTGCAGCCAGGCAGTTTCCAGTCCGCCGGGCGGTCGACACCCAGCCTCAGGTCCTTGCCTTCCGGCACATACCAGACATCCTGAGTCAGACCGTAGCGGGCACCGATCTTGCGCATTTCACAGCTTTTCCAGAGGGTCTGGATCTGCTCGTTCACGGCAGCCACCAGCTGCGGGCTGGCCCCTTTATTGAAGCCGTACACCACCTGACCCAACCCCGTCAGCAGTGGGAAATTCGGATCGTTATCGGTGAAAGCGTTGAAGTGCAGGTGCCACTGCTCGTTGCGAAAAATGGCGTATTGCATGACCGGGGGATCGCCAATCACTGCATCGATGCGCCCGGCGAGGAGATCGCGCACCGCGGCATCGGAGGTGTCGTACAGCGCTACTTGCAGCCCTTCGATCTTGCGCATCTCAGGGATGAACGAGAAACCCGTGATGGTGCCGACCTTCTTGCCCTGCAGATCTTTGAGGCTGCTCCAGTTGGTCTTGTCGGTCTGGGTGATGCCGTTCTTGAAATAGTGAATCGGGTCGCTCACGGTCATGATCTTCGCGCGCTGCTCGGTCCAGCCCATGGTCCCGGCCATGACATCCACGCGTTTAGCTTGTACTGAGGCGATAGTGCCGGCCCAGTCCATCAAGGCAGGTTTAACCTTCAAACCCAAATTCTCAGATATTTGTTGAAGGATTTCACCGTCGTAGCCGACCATCCGGCTGTCTTGATAACCGGTCCCCGGCATATCGCCAGTGAACGCGATCGTCAGGCTTCCCGGCTCTACCGTTTCCAGTGCGAATGCCGGTACCGAGGCCAGTATGGATACCAGCAGACCCGTATAGATACCGGCAAAACGTTGAACGTTGGGCTTCTTCATCACGTGCTCCTCGATTGTTTTTTTATGAACAGCATGGTGTTAGGCAGGAGCTCATCGTATGGTGATCAGCGGTATAACTTGTTGGATGGTTTGCATGAATGATTGAACATTTGCGACATTTCGGAAATGTACTGCCCAGGGCCTCCAGCGAAAGCATCGTGGAAGGGCTTGATAATGGTCAGGCACGACATCCGCCAAGCCGACGCGGCGCCACCGAGTTGTCTATTGGTATTGTGTTGTGGCCGCGCTTCCCCTTGCTGTCACTCTCAGGGCTGACCGATGCGTTGCGACATGCTGCCGATACGGGTGATCAGAGCCGTCCGATACGATGCCAATGGAAAGTACTCGGTACCCCTGGGCAAAGAGTCATCTCCAGTTGTGGACTGGATGTACCTATCGACAGTGAACTCACCCATCCTCATCAATTTGATTACATCGTGGTGATTGGTGGACTGCTGGATTCCCTTGAGACAGCACCAAAGACTTATCCGGCATTTCTGCATCAAGCGGCAGCCGCTGACGTGCCATTGATCGGTCTATGCACGGGCAGCTTCGTGCTCGCTCGACATGGCCTGATGGAGGGACGTACTGCTTGCGTGCATGCCTACCATTGCGACGACTGGAAACGTCTGTTCCCCAGATTGCGCTTTGTCAGCAACAATGACTTCCTCATCGACAAGGATCGGATCACCTGCGCAGGCGGTATCTCGGTGATTGAGTTGGCCATCCATCTTATTGGGGTGCATTGCGGCCCGGATCGGGCCGGCAAAGTTGTTCATCAGATGACGGTCGCAAAAAGCAGCTCCGGCAGTTTCGTCGACCGGCGCAAAGCACTTGGCTACGCCAGCTCTTCGAACAGGCGCCTGCACGAAGCCGTGATGCTGATGGAAAAGCACATGACCGAGCCCTTGGGTATTGACACAATCGCGAACCTTGTCGGTACCAGTAAACGGCAACTGGAGCGGCTGTTTGTCGCTGAAACCAGTAACACTCCGGCCCAATTCTATCGCCACGTTCGACTCAGGTTTGGCCGATGGCTTCTCATCAGCTCGGATCGACATATCGGGGAAATCGCTTTCGAATGCGGGTTCGCCGATGCGCCCCATTTCATTCGACATTTTCAGAACATGTTTGGCATGTCCCCCGGAAAATTGCGCAAAGAGTTGATGCGAAAAGCGACACTCACCCAAGGGGGGGGTGTATAGACAGTGAAGCATTGATAGCTCGCGGGGCAGAATGTGAAAACCAAGTTGGAGTGAAATTAACGGTTTTTCGACAGGCAGCTTTTGGCTGTGGATTCAACCGGTGGATGCAACACACTAGATTCTGTGTAAGCGGGAGGGGTGTTGCAAATGAAGCAAAGGCCACGGATCTATTACACCGAAACCCAGAAAGCGCTGATGTGGGAGCACTGGCGAACCTCCTTTGCTGGCTGTATAGAGTGCATCTCATGTAAGGCTCTACATATCGCGTCAGCCCCTCGGGCTTGTTGTTCCCCATCTACACTGACTTCGATGAAGCACATGTTGCGGTGTGCCGAGGGAGAGTAAATGAACGAGAAACAGTTTGAATTTCATCTCGAAGAGTTCAGGCAGCTGAAAGCTGAGATCTCCGCGCTTCTAGCCAGAATCGGCTTTTTGTTCAGAAACTCCATCATCGCCAGCTCCGTCTTGTATGCCTGGCTACTCTCTAAAGTCGGTGCGTTTTCAGGTAGCAATGATTGCATCGCCTTTCCGAAAGACATGGCGGCCTTCGCCATTTGGATTCCTCCAGCTTTCGTGGCGGCATCCTTTTCCTTCGGAATACTCACCTACCTACACGTCGTTGCGGTTGGAAAATACTTACGTAAATGCGAGTGTGAACTTGGAGCCGATGGACTCGGATGGGAGAAATTTTGGTCAGGGCAGCGTCCTTACCTGACTATTGGTCTCGCACTGATTTGGATTCTGCTATTGGCGAGTAGTGTTTATGTGAGTTACCAAACGCGACAAAAGCTTGAACCCCTTCCAAATTGTCCCAATCCCAAAATTTCTCTAGAACTTCCGGAGCTTTCCAGGGCCGGTGCAGTAGTTGATGGCAGGTATATTCAGCTTCCAGTAGCTGTCCCTCACATCAAAGATCCTTTGGCCAAAGAGGAGTAGGACGTCTCGCAGGCCTGACCGGCTATTCGGGCTCGGTCATACGCTTTCGCCAGCTCTCCCGCTCGAGCATCAGCCCGTGCGAGCAGGTGGGAGAGCACCATGGCTACGCGGGTGGCTGACTGACCTCGGCCGGCAGCGGCAGTATCCGTGCCGGGGCTATTGACGGCGGAGGCGATTGGGGCTGCTTCGTCGCTCAGCCGCTGGCCACCAGTATCAGAGCCAACGGCTTTTTGGTGTGATAGCGTAAGCCCCGATAAAACACTGCGAGGAAAAAATGCCAAGGATCTTCAGGCCGGACGAGAACCCCTATAACGCTGCTGATAGCGTCCGACACCATGGATATGCGGCTGTCGAGGGCACCAAGTCATCCGCAACCCCCTATTGTAAGCGAGTTATCGCGGTGCTTGGGGTAAACGAGGCAGTGAAACCTGTGATGTCTTACTTAAATATCCCAAAACTTGGATACCTTTACTTCGTATACGACACTGCCAAGCTCAAGCACGAACAAGCAGCGGCACTGATCCAAGCCTACGGTCAGTAAACAATATCGTATGGCTTTGGTAGAAAAGTTAGCGGCAAGACTCGACAGAGGCCTCTAGGTGCTGATCACCTCGCCAGCAGCGTTGATGAACTGCATGTACTGGGCGAAGCCTTTGCCATTGGTTCCCCGCGCGTAAGCGCTCAGCACATAAGAGGCGCTCTCCCGCACCTTGATGTAGGGCAGGCCATCGGTAGGCGTGTAGGTCACCTCAGCCAGCTCATTGAGCGCCGCGCCGACCCGGTACACCCGCTGAGCCTTCTTGCTCTGCGCCAGCGACGAGTCGACCAGTGAGCCGGTACCGCCACTGGCCAGCCAGTATTTGGCACGGCCATCTGCCCCAGCACTTCACCGAGCACGCCGATGTCGTGATGGTTGGCGACTACGTGCTGATCGACATAACCCTGCGGATGCTCAAACCCCACGAGCTAAAGCGCGCCCAGGGATTCCGGGCTGACTCTATCATCGACCGCGGGCTGTTCCTTGATAAGGAGACTGGCCAGCTGTATTGGAAAGGCATCTCGAACGCCGACCAGGTAAAGCTGCTGGGCAATAGCGTCTGCAAGGACGAAGCCCGGGCACTCGTTGCAGCCAATGCTTCCGACCTCATCAAACTTTATCAGCGCTTGGCGGCATGATTAGGGCATGAACAGCATGGATCTCTCCCGCGCTTCCTCTCTGGACGAAGCCGCAAAAGGGGTCGAGACATCAAAGTCAGGCATGTTCAACTTGGTTTTCCGCCTTCCACTTTTGCATTTCTCATTCGTGAATGGCCCCTCAAGCAAAAGATTGCCTCCCCCCTTCTGCCTGATCGCGTACCAATACTCGTTCATAAATCCTCCTGATTTCATTCCCCAACAGAGTAGGCAACTACCAACTGATTAGGTATCCCCATGCCCACAGAAAACCGATCCAGCAACACCGAACAGATGGTCAGCGTGCCGCGCGCAGAGATCGAAGCGGCTGCCGAGCGTTTCGCCCGAGCGCAGATGTTCGACTTCTCCTCGAAGCTATACGCCCTTCTCGCCCAGCCAGCCGCCCAGCACCAGGGCGAGCCCGTGGGGTACCGATGGGAGCAGCTTGGCGGCAACGGGTGGTGTTATGGCGAGGCGCTGCCGGCGATCATCATCGGCGCCTGGCAAGAGCTCTACACCCACGCCGCTGCAAGCGAAGTTGAGCAGCTGCAATCCCAGTTGATAGACGCCAAGGACGACTTGAGGACGGCTATCAGCCGGAACGAGAGCCTTATGCGCCAACTGGCCGAGCAGCAACGCCTGCTGAAGGAGGCGTCCTACTCACTCGAGCGTGAGCGCTGCGACATGCCGGATGATCCCCTGACCAAGCGAATCGACGCCGTCCTCTCCGCCAGCACAGAGCCTGCACCAACCTCCGACGGCTTCAGCGCCGAGCAGATGACAGCCCAGGGCGCCGATGGGTACCGGAACGAGATAAAGGCAGCCGCTGAGCTTGCCGAGGCCTACCCAGAATTGGCCCAGGCCATCCGCGCATTGCCGCTGCCGCAGTAGCTTTTGATGCATGGAGTACATTTGTACTCCAGCCAGCTTTAACCCCTCTCCCCTCTATTGAACAGCCGTGATATGGCGGCAAGGACGAAGTCATGCCCAGGAAGAAGCACCTCATCGTCGACTCAGGATGCACTCAGGACAATGAGCGCTGGTCGCTCTCGGCCTGCGGGTTGAATGAGGACTCCGATGTGGAGTGGGACGGCACCCGTGATCGGGAGTCGGTCAGCTGCAAGCGGTGCCAGGCGCACATGGCGAAGCCGAGAAAGGCACCAGATCCATTCCACGAAGAGCGCCCCATTCTGTTCAACGGCGCGATGATCCGCTCAATCTTATCTGGGCAAAAGACGGTGACGCGGCGGCCGATCAAGGGCCGCCAAGTACCCAGCCGTAGCGAGTCCGACTCCCCCGAGCACCAATGGATCGCGGTGGTTCAAGATCATCCGCGCTGGGGATTCGCTGTTTTTGGCGCGACCGAGGAGGAATGCGCCGGCGAACTGGCTATGTATGGTGCCTGCCCATATGGCCGCCGCGGTGACCGGCTATGGGTACGCGAGGCCTGGGCCGAGATCAACGTAGCTCAAGCGCCTGGTGAAACGTGGGTGGTGTACCGCGAACACGACAACCGCACCGATTACGGCGGCCCCTGGAAGCCGAGCATCCACATGCGCCGCCGCGACAGCCGCATCCTGCTGCTGGCCACCGGCGCCAGCGCAACCGAGAACGTCATCGACGTGCAGCACGACAGCCAGCGCGGCGTCACTTGCTACCTACTGAACGGGGTCGGCATCAGCTGCATCCCCGATAGCCAGCTGCAGGCCGGAACCGAGCGCCAGCTCTCCCTGCACGAACCAGACACCCCTAGCCCGACCAAATAATGCGCTGATGCGGAAACGATGCCTATTCATGCGGAAATGATCGACTTTTCGAGCGCGCAAAGAAAAACCCCGCAGACGTTAATCTGCGGGGCTTTCAATAATGGAGGCCGAGGTCGGAATCGAACCGGCGTAGACGGATTTGCAATCCGGAGCATAACCACTTTGCTACTCGGCCTCAAATGCCCGAGACCCTGAAACTGCGATCTCAAACATGTACAACTCTTTAAGGAAACAACTTACTAAAACCGCTATCCCCTTGAAAACGCTAGGCTTTTTAAGTGCCTCGTTTTCGATGGACGCAATTATGTACTCATTCCCCTGCTCTGGCAACCCCTTGAATTCAAAAAGTTTATTTTTTCTTCGAAGGGCCCTGGGCACCCTGAAGTGCGGGCTTTGCGCGCAATAAACAGGGGACGGCGCAGGTGCCAAAGCGCGTTACTATACAGACTCTGCACCCCGCCCGCTGCCTGAATCGCCGCTTATGATGCAAACCGAACTGGACCTGTTCAACCCCGCCAACCCCGCCGAGCCACAATGGATCGGCAAGCAGGCGGTAGTGTTGCCCGGGTTTGCCCTGGCCTGGGTCGACGCCCTGCTACCTGAGCTGCGCCAGATCATCGCCCGCGCGCCCTTCCGGCACATGGTCACCCCCGGTGGCCTGAAAATGGCCGTGGGCTTGACCAACTGCGGAGCACTGGGCTGGGTCAGTGATCGGCGCGGTTATCGCTACAGCCCGGTCGATCCTCTAAGCCTGCAACCCTGGCCGGCATTGCCAACTGCCTTCAGCGAACTGGCCGCCCTCGCCGCTTCGTCTGCAGGCTTTAGCGATTTTCAGCCGGACGCTTGCCTGATCAATTGCTACAAACCCGGCAATCGCCTGAGCCTGCATCAGGACCGCGATGAGCGCGATTACAGCCAACCGATCGTCTCGGTGTCGCTGGGTTTGCCAGCGGTGTTCCAGTTCGGCGGCCATAACCGCAACGACCCCTGCCAACGCATCGGCCTGCACCATGGCGATGTGATGGTCTGGGGCGGCGAGGACCGCCTGCGCTTTCATGGGGTGCTGCCTCTCAAACCGGGCAACCATCCCTTGCTGGGCAGCCGGCGCATCAACCTGACCTTGCGCAAGGCCGGCTAGGTAGAACGCTATCGCGGGGCAAGCCCGCTCCCACGGACCTTGACCGTCACTCGCTTCGCGCTCCATGCTCTAGCCCCTTCCTCCCGACTTTCAAGGAACGATTGCATGAAGCTGGAAACCCTGGCCATCCACGCGGGCTTCAGCCCCGACCCGACCACCAAGGCCGTCGCGGTACCGATCTACCAGACCACCTCTTTTGCCTTCGACGACACCCAGCACGGTGCCGACCTGTTCGACCTGAAAGTCGCCGGCAACATCTATAGCCGGATCATGAACCCCACCAATGATGTGCTCGAGCAACGCATGGCGGCGCTGGAAGGCGGCGTCGGTGCCCTGGCCGTTGCCTCGGGCATGGCTGCGATCACCTACGCGATCCAGACCGTGGCCGAAGCCGGCGACAATATCGTCTCGGTGGCCAAGCTCTACGGCGGCACCTACAACCTCTTGGCCCATACCCTGCCACGCTTCGGTATCCAGACCCGCTTCGCCGCCCATGACGACATCGCCGCCCTCGAAGCGCTGATCGACAGCCGCACCAAGGCAGTGTTCTGCGAGTCGATCGGCAACCCAGCCGGCAATATCGTCGACCTGCAAGCCCTGGCCGATGCCGCGCACCGCCATGGCGTACCGCTGATCGTCGACAACACCGTGGCCACGCCGATTCTCTGCCGCCCATTCGAACACGGCGCCGATATCGTCGTGCACTCGCTGACCAAGTACATCGGCGGCCACGGCACCAGCATCGGCGGCATCGTCATCGACTCGGGCAAGTTCCCTTGGGCGCAAAACAAAGAACGCTTCGCCCTGCTCAACACCCCCGACCCGTCGTACCACGGCGTGACCTACACCGAAGCCTTTGGCCCGGCCGCCTTTATCGGCCGCTGCCGGGTGGTGCCGCTGCGCAATACTGGCGCGGCGCTGTCGCCATTCAACGCCTTCCTGATCCTGCAAGGCCTGGAGACATTGGCCCTGCGCATGGAGCGTCACACCGAGAACGCACTCAAGGTCGCCCACTACCTGCAGAACCACGAGCAGGTCGCCTGGGTGAAGTACGCCGGCCTGCCTGATCACCCCGAGCATGAACTGGCCCGGCGCTACACCGAAGGCAAGCCGGCCTCGATCCTGTCATTCGGGATCAAGGGCGGCCAGGAGGCCGGCGCGCGTTTTATCGATGCACTGCAGCTGGTGGTGCGCCTGGTGAATATCGGCGACGCCAAGTCGCTGGCCTGCCACCCCGCCTCCACCACCCACCGCCAGCTCAACGACGAAGAACTGGAGCGCGCGGGCGTGCCACGGGACATGGTGCGCCTGTCGATCGGCATCGAGCACAGCGATGACATCATTGCCGACCTTAGCCAGGCCCTGGAGGCCAGTCGCGGGTAAGGCGCTACAGGTCACCTGCGCAGCATAGGGTTGGTTTTGCTCAATATCAGCGATGAACCCTGGGCATCGTTTAACGTTGCCTGGGGCACAACCATCCTGAGACAGCCCGCCGTACTGACCGCTTCAATCTCGGCGCCGTGCCAGCCGGCACTGGCAAGGGTAAGAATCGGAGCACGGCTTGCTGACGGCGGGGTCAATGAAGCTCCCGGGGTTTGCATAGCCGTCAACTGCCCGGCAGTAAACGGTCGGTGGGCAACCACTGCGGGGCTGTTGGCGCCTGCTGCGAACGACAGGGTATGGGTTTGTAGTCCCGCGCGGGTCTGTACCCGGACCGGCACCCGGATCTGCTCGGCAATGAGCTTGCTGTCAAAACCGCGACTCGTCGCTGACAGTGCGGCCAACCCGGCCGGCACCAGGTCGCTGTAGTTGCCGGGGCGTCTGTCCCCCCACTCGATACTTTGCAATGCCGCCACCGGGACACCGTCCACAACGGGGCCGGGCGATAGCCTTGGCAGCGAGCCGCTTACCGCGGTCAACGCCGGTGAAGCGTGTGAAAATAGCGCCAGTGCTTGCTGCGCCTGCTGCTCGATTGCCTTTTTGCCGGCCTGTTTCTGCACTGCCATGTGGTAAGCCGCTACCGACTGGGCGGCCGTCAGCTCATTGACCTGGCGCTGTTGCATGCGCCGCTGTTCACCAGCCAGATGCTTGTACTGCACTTCGCGCGATTTTGCCTCGATGGCGTCCTGCGCCCTGGTCTGAGCACGCGCTGCTGCCAGGGCATTCTCGCGGGTAGTGAGCGCATGCAGGTGGGTGCGAGCGTCAGCATCAAGCCGGGCGTGTTTGTCTTTCCGCGCCTGCTCGCAGCGCAGGTAGTACGGGCTCATGGTGCTTTGCACTGAGGGCGCCGCGACGGTGTTGGCGTCATCTCGCAACGCCTGGGCAAACCGGCTCGGGGACTTTTCTGCGCCCGCTGGAGGCGCAATGGGCAGGCCGCGCTTGAGTTGCTGCCTGAGCGAGTCGAACCTGAGCCGGACATCAGCGCCCTGGCCGGGATTACCTTTTTGTTCGAGCAGCTTCGCCAGGCCAGTGGGCTTGTTGGCAGCGATACCCAGCCACTGCCGGGCCGAATCGCGCAACTCGGGGGCTACCGCCAGGCTGGCTTGCAGTACATCCAGCAGCGCCAGGCACGGCTTGCGCATGCCCGGCTGGCGATGCTCGGCGGCGATGCCCTCGGCCAGCCCGGAACCGGGCTCGAACAAACGCTGCATTGCCGTTCGGGCAAGGCTTGTTCGCTGCCCGGCCTGTGGCTCGGTGGCAATGGCGTGAGCAATGCGGTGCAAGGCCAGGGCCAGTGGTGCTGTAGCCCGGGGAGCGAGGCTCTGACCCGGTTGGACCTCACAGTTCTGCACCAGATGCGACAACGTGACAGGTGACAGCAGGATTTGCTGTTGCACCAGCACGGGAAGCGCGTCAAGCCAGTTCGTGTCGAAGTCCTGACAATAAGGCCAGCCTCCATCAGCAATGCCCAAGGAGTCATGGCTCCCCAGCAACTGAAAGATCTCCAGGCCCCTCGCCTCATCGGCCATTACGGCTTGTTCATAATGCTTCAGGTTTGTGTCAGCCAAGTGCACCAGAAAGGGCTCAAGCAACACTCGCAATTCGATGAGCCCCGGTTGGCCGAACTCAAGACTCCAATTGTCTATCAGTGCGCAGAACTGTTGCGAAGGCTCGTCCACGTTGCCGCGTTGAGCCAAGGCATAGATGAACATCATCCAGGTCTCGGCATTTCTCTGGGCGCTATGCGCATGCCTAGTCGCCAGGTCGATGAGATTGCTGACATCAGCGTACTGCCCCTCAGTTATGGCATAGCGCATGTCCAACGACCCGAGGCTATGACTGCTCTCATGCAGCAACGTCATGGCGGCTGCCTTGATACTGCGCGCCTCGCCGATATGTACATCCCCATTCACCACAACCTGGCCGGATCGCGGTCCGAAAGCCGCGGTGGTCCTGGTCCCGGCCATCTTCGAACTGGCTGGATTACGCGCGAAGAACCCATCAGGCACCACCACCAGGTTGCCCTCCTGGTGAAGCGTCCCCAGGTAGTCGTGCAAGGCGCCGGCAAACACTTCAAAGTCCAGCGGCACTGCCGCACTGCCAAGAAACAGCTTGGACGTTGCCGACACCCCGGCCTGATGCTCGTCGCTGACGTAAACCGCCCGAGCTTGATCGAGCCAGTATTGGGCCAGGACAATTGCCTGCTGATAGTCCTGCCCTACCCGCTCATACATCACCCGCTGCTCGGGCGAAAGAGACTCGCCGGTCAGCAGCGACAGCAGCGAGATCTCCTCGGCCCCAGGTGCCGGCGACACCGGCGGCATAGGGGGCGGCACAACGCTTGAGACAGGAAACATGCAGGAACTCCTCGGCTTGATTCGGCGATCTTTTAGCCGATCCGCCTGGTAGCCGCCTGCATATTTCGCTCATTGTCGTCAGGCGATGACGATCTGCGCCGAACCCAGACTGTCTGCCGACACCCCGACCAGGGTCACGCTATCGCTACCAAAACTCAGTACCGCATCGCTGCCCACCTGGCTCAGGTGCTGACGAAAGTCTGGCTGCGCGGTGCCGCCATCGACGCCGATGAACACCAGCCGATCATCCGCGGTAAAGCCCTGAACCTGGTCCTGGCCAAAGTGACCGCTGAACAGGAAGGTATCCTGACCGCCGCCTGAAACCAGCACATCGTTACCAGCGCCGCCGACGAACACATCGTTGCCACGGCCACCCAGCAAGTGGTCATTGCCGTCCAGGCCAAACAACCAGTCACCCTGGGCGCTCGCGGTCAGGCTGTCATTAGCCGCCGTGCCGTTCTGGCTCGCCGCATAGGCGTGCAGCTTGCCACTGCTGAGCACACCCTGCGGGTCGATCTGGTGGCTGACCTCCTTGCTGAAGAGCACCAGGCTCGACTCCTTGCTGACCAGCGTCTCGACCTGATTGACCAGGCTGATGCCGCCCGCTGCGTCGCGCAGGTACAGGGTGCCGTTGCCATCGCGGGCGATATCGAAACTGCCAAGGGCCTGGCCGAGTTTCAGGGTGTCGTGCCCGGCGCCGCCGTCGATCAGGTTGTAGCCGCCGTCGTCACGGAAGGTGTCATTGCCGCCGCGCCCTTCCAGGTAGTCATTGCCGCGCCCGCCATGAATCAGGTCGCCGGCTTCGGAGCCGATGATGAAGGTACTGCCCGTGTGCGTCTCGGCATTGCGATTCAGATCCTCAACCCAGGTCGAGCCACGGGTAACGTCGGAGAGGTTGCTGACGACGATGGTCGAGTCCTTGGCCGTCCAGGCGTAGAACTTCGAGTCCAGCACCCGGCCCAGGCCGTCACCGTACGCCGTGGGCAAATGCGACAACCAAGTAGCGATATTGCCGATCGAATACGGCAGCAGGTTCCAGGCATCGGAGGCGTAATGGTCATTGAAGTTGACGATGTTGTCGGTGCTCGAAGGCTTGGCGCCGTCGTGCACGCCGACGGTTGCCCAGTCGAAACTCGAACCATTGAGGGCGCGGAACACCGGGTCGTTCTCGTAGCCGATATTCAGCACCTTGCCGCTGTCACTGGCCTGGGTCGGTGAGGCAAAGGCTACGTAACGGGCATCCTCATAAAAGCCCCCCCACTTGTCGTGACTGAGCTCAGCCAGGCTGTTGACGCCCAGGCCGCCAAGGCTGTGGCCACTGACGGTGATATCGGCGCCTTTGAGGCCATTGGCCTTGGCGAAGGCGGCGACATCGTCGAACAACCGGCCAAAGGCATTGGCGGCGTAATTTTTCGCGTAGCCGTCCGGGCCAATGGCGGCCATCAGGTCGTTGATGGCATCGGCGATGGTATCGCCCACCAGGTTTTCCCGTGGCCCGCTGGTACCGCGAAAGGCAATGCCCAGCCCACTCAACTGGCCGGCGGCGTCATACTTGCCGAGGATCTCGACCTGGGCACTGGTGTAGCCGGCGGTTTCGCCGTGGAAGGTTCCGCGAAAATCCGTGCTGCCCTGATAGCCCAGTTGCTTGGCGCTGATCGGCGTCCAGCCCGCGGCCTTTACAGCGGCCAGGGCCTGGGCTTCGGAGTCGGGGTTCCAGGGGATGCCCGGGATCGCGCCCTGGCTGTCGGTGCCGCCAATCAGTGCCTTGACCAAGGTGGCGGGCAAGCCCAGGCCAAAACCGTTCTGCTGGTAACCAACGGCAAAACCGTTGTCGAGGCCATGATAGGCATAGAGGGTCAGGGCCATGGCGTCGCTGTACAGCGCCTTGGAAGCGGCGCTGTCGAGGTTGCGATAATCGAAAACAGGCATGGGGGTACATCCTTGTGCAGGTGGCGGAAAGCCCTGGCGACATCGTCCATTGACACACCCGAGGGCAAGGTCAAACGCTGCCACAAGGGCAATTCTCCCGTCCACGGTCACGTCGAGGGCAAGCTGGCCAAATGCGAGGAGTTTTCGTTACCACCCGCGGCAACACCAAGCTGTATATCCATACAGATAAAACTTGCCACGCCTATCAATCCTGCGCATCCTATGGCCTTCACCAGCCATAGATCGAACGGCATGCGCCTGTTTCTCTGCGAAAAGCCTTCCCAGGCCAAAGACATCGCCAAGGTGCTCGGCGCCAACCGCCGCGGCGACGGCTGCTGGGTCGGCACCGATGTCACGGTCACCTGGTGCATCGGCCACCTGCTGGAAACCGCTCCGCCCGACAGCTACGACGCGCGCTACAAGCGCTGGGTGCTGGCCGACCTGCCGATCGTGCCCGAGAAGTGGAAGATGCTGGTCAAGCCCAAGACCGCCAGCCAGTTCAAGGCGGTCAAGCGCCTGCTCGGCGAGGCCCGCGAACTGGTGATCGCCACCGACGCCGACCGCGAAGGCGAGATGATCGCCCGTGAGCTGGTCGAGCATTGCCGCTACCGGGGGCCGATCAGCCGGCTATGGCTGTCGGCGCTCGACGACGCGTCCATCCGCAAGGCCCTGGCGACGCTCAAGCCCGGTAGCGAAACCTTCAGCCTTTACCATTCGGCCCTGGGGCGCTCGCGAGCCGACTGGCTGATCGGCATGAACATGAGCCGGCTGTTCACCCTGCTCGGCCGTCAGTCCGGTTACCAGGGTGTATTGCCGGTAGGCCGGGTACAAACGCCGACATTGCGCCTGGTGGTCGATCGCGACCGCAGTATTGCCGACTTCGTGCCGGTGGCCTACTGGGCCATCGACGTGCAGCTACACAGCGCTGGCGAGCAGTTCACTGCCCAGTGGCGGGCGCCGGAGGACGCCTGCGACGACCAGGCCCGCTGCCTGAACCAGGCCCTGGCCCAGCAGGCCGCTGCGGCCATCGGCGCGGCCAGCAGTGCCCGGGTAATGAACGTCGCCACCGAGCGGGTTCGCGAAGCGGCGCCGCTGCCCTTCGACCTCGGCACCCTGCAGGAGCTGTGCTCGAAAAAACTCGGCCTCGGCGCCCAGGAGACCCTGGACATCGCCCAGGCACTGTACGAAACCCACAAGCTGATCACCTACCCGCGCAGCGACTGCGGTTACCTGCCAGTGAGCCAGCACAGCGAGGCAGCGGCCATTCTCGCCGCCTTGCAGCGTGCCGATGCCAGCCTTGCGCCCTTGCAACCCTACCTGCAAGCGCAACGCCGTTCACGGGCCTGGAACGACGCCAAGGTCAGCGCCCACCACGGCATCATTCCCACTGCGGCGGCCAGCGACCCGTCGCGTTTGCCGGCCAGGCACAAGGCAGTCTATACGCTGATCCGTGCCCGCTACCTGGCGCAGTTCCTGCCCAACCACGAGTACGATCGCACCCAGGCCGAGTTCGATTGCGCAGGCCAGGCATTACGTGCGGTGGGCAAGCAGATCGTCGAGCCAGGCTGGCGCCGCGCCCTGCCTGAGGCCCTGACGCCTGGCAAAGGCCGCGAAGCGCCGGTGGCTCAGGTGCTGCCGCTGCTGCGTGAAGGGCAGGATTGTGCCGTGGCCGGGGTCAACCTCAAAGACTTGTGGACCCAGCCGCCCAAGCCATTTACCGAAGGTGACCTGATCAAGGCGATGAAAAACGTCGCCAAGCTGGTGGACGACCCGCGCCTCAAGCAAAAGCTCAAGGACACCACCGGCATCGGCACCGAAGCCACCCGTGCCGGGATTATCCAGGGCCTGCTCGATCGTGGGTACCTGGTCAAGAACGGCAAGGCCCTGAGTGCCACCCCGGCGGCCTTCAGCCTGATCGACGCGGTGCCGCGGGCGATTGCCGACCCGGGCACCACGGCGATCTGGGAACAGGCGCTGGACATGGTGCAAAGCGGCGAGATGAGCCTGGAGGACTTCGTCGCCAAGCAGTCGGCGTGGATGAGCAAGCAGGTCGAGCGCTGCGCCGGCATGCGCCTGACCATCAGCGGCCCGGCCACCCCGGCCGGACGTGGTGCTGCGCCGTGGAAGAAAAAACGCAAAAGCAGCGCGGCGGCGGGCAAGCGAACGCGTAAGCCGAAGGCGGCAGCGCAATGAGGCCCTCAAGGTCCACAGCCGTTAGCCCTGCTTGACTGCCTGCAAGGTGTAACTCAACGGCAAGCGCCAGCGATCCTTGTCCAGCGACCACTCACCTGCCCCGTCTTGGCTCATCTGCCCCGGCAGCGCCTCCCAGGGAATGCTGTCATGCTCTACCAGCGCGGTGAGCTGCAGCCCATGCTTGAGCAAGGCACTGATGATCTCACCCAGGCCGTGGTTCCACTCATGGGTAACCGTTTGCTCAAGCAACCTGTCAGTCTCGACATACGTCTGGCCGCTGTCCCACACCGTCGGCGCCTCGCGCTCGAAGTACGGGTACTCGATCACCAACTGGTCCTGATGATCTTCGTTCACCGCCAGCAGCATCGGATGACCTTCACGCAGGAACAGCCGCCCACCCGGTTTGAGCAGCGTCGCCACGGTACGCGCCCAGCGCTCGATGCTCGGCAACCAGATCAACGCGCCGATGCCGGTGTACACCAGGTCGAAAGACGCCGGCGCCAGCACCTGGTCGGCGGCGTACACATCCGACTCGACATAGTCGATCCTGGCCCCACAGCGTTCAGCCAAGGCCCGCGCCTGAGCCAAGGACTGCGCAGAAAAATCCAGCCCGCTGACCTCGGCCCCCAAACGCGATAGCGACAAGGTGTCGGTTCCGATATGACACTGCAAGTGCACCGCCCGCAGGCCACGGATATCGCCCAGGCGCGGCAAGTCGAAACGCACCACTTCAGACAGGTGCGCAGGGTCGGCGACGAATGTGTCTACTTCATAGTCTTTGGATGCCGCGTGCAATGGCGCACGCTCATCCCAGTTGCGGCGATTGAGTTCGATCGGGTCGGTCATCAGGGCTCTCCTTTGCAGCCACAACCTTAGCGACGTACCCAAGCCCCCGGCAAGTGCTGTATAAACCGCCCACACCCTCTTCAATCAAGGAAGCATTGATGAAACTCGGATACACCATCGTCTACGTCCCGGATGTCGCCGCCTCGCTGGCATTCTTCGAACAGGCCTTCGGCCTGGGCCGGCGCTTTCTCCATGAGTCCGGCGACTATGGCGAGCTGGACACCGGCGCCACTACCCTCGCCTTCGCCTCATTGGCCCTGGGCAACAGCCACTTTCCGGGCGGTGTGCTGGCGGCCAGCGAATCGGCAAAACCGCTGGGCATGGAAATCGCCCTGGTCACCGACGATGTCGCTAGCGCCCATGCCCGCGCCGTGGCTGCCGGCGCCATCGAGTTGAAAACCCCCGAAGCCAAACCCTGGGGGCAAACACTGTCGTATGTGCGCTGCCCCGATGGCACCTTGGTGGAGCTGTGCACGCCAGTTGGCAACTAGCCCGGAGATCACCATGGACGCAGAAACCTACAGCGGTGGCTGCCTGTGCGGGGCGATCCGCTTTGAAGCCACAGGGCCGGTACTGAACCCGCACCGCTGCTCGTGCAAATGGTGCCAGCGCCATACCGGCGCGCTGACAGCCACCTGGGTCGAATTTGCCCGCGAGCAGGTTCGCTGGATCGGCCCAGCAGGCGCTCCGGCCACCTTTCGCTCCTCGGACTATTCCCGCCGCGCCTTCTGCCCCACCTGCGGCAGCTCGCTGGGTGCCATCGATGATGAGCCTACAGTGGCCCTGCTGCTGGGTAGCTTCGACAGCAACCAGCATCAGGCCCTGGCGCCGACCGCGCATTCATTCAACGACCAGTTGCCGCGCTGGTGGTGCGTGCAATAACGCACCGCCGACTTACAGCGCCAGGCTCAGGCTGACCATCAGATTGCGCGGCTCCCCCGGCAGGTTCCACGCCGCGTTGTAGCCGCGCTCGTAGTACTTGCGGTCGAACAGGTTGTTCAGGTTCAGGCCCACCGTGGCCTGTTCGCTGACCTTGTAGTGGGCCAGCAGGTCCACGGTGCTGTAGCTCGGCAGGCGCAAGCTGCTGCCGGCCTGGCCGGAGCGCTCGCCGACATAATTGGCCGCAGCGCCAATGTCCGAACCGAGCAAGGGGCCGCTCTGGAACTCATACACCGCCATCAGGCTACCGCTGTGCCGGGGGATGCCCAGCAGGTCGCTGCCCTTGGGCAAGGCGGCATCGCCCTTGGTCACTTCGGCATCGATATAGGCATAGGCACCGATCACCCGCACGGCGTCGCTGAGCTGGCCACTGAACTGCAGGTCGACACCCTGGCTGCGCGCCTTGCCGGCGGCGATGCTGTCACCGAAGGCATCGGTGGTGATGACGTTTTCCTTGTCGATCTGGAACAGCGCGATGGTTGCCCCCAGACGGCTGTCGAACAGGTCGAGCTTGAGCCCGGTTTCATAGCCCAGGCCCTTCTCCGGCTTGTAGATCTGGCCCTGGGTGCCGATGCTGTTGGGCTTGAACGAAGTCGAGGCATTGGCGAACACACCGACTTCAGGTGTGAGCTGGTACAGCAAACCCACACGCGGCGTGGCAACGTCCTTTTCCTGGCGGTTGCTGACCTGCGCAGTGCGGTTCTGCGCGGTCTGCTCGATGTGCTCCAGGCGCACGCCCAGCAGGCCGCGCAAACGGTCGGTAAAGGCAATCTGGTCCTGCACGTTGAGCGCGTAGCTTTCAGTGTGCTCGAAGAAGTCATTGGGGTTGATCAGCGGCGGTTTCGCCTGGCCGTACACCGGGTTGTAGATGTCCAGGCCATAGCCGAGCGAGGTGGCGCTCTGCGGGTACTTCTGGCTGTTGCGGTAATTCTCGTACTCCAGGCCGATCAGGCTCTGGTGCTCCCAGCCGGCGAACTGGAACTGGCCATGCAGTTCGGCCTGGGTGATGTTGTCGTTCCACTCGAAATCGCGCTCGCGGTAGAAGCGGCTGATGGTGCTGCCGACCACCCGCGACGGCTCCGAGCTGTTGCCCGTGAGCCGGCCCTGGGTGTAATGGTTGGCCAGGCGCAGCGTCCAGCTGTCGCTGAGGCTGTGCTCCAGGGTCAGGTCGAGGGTTTGGTTGTCATTGCGGATGCGCCCGTCATTGGGCTCACCGAGAAAGGTCGAACGGCTGACCGAGCCCAGCTCATTGTTGACCGCCGGGATACCACGGTCGAACACCGACTCGGTGCGCGAGAATTCGGTGTCGATCGACAGCAGGGTCTCGGGGCTCAATTGCCAGCTCAGCGACGGGCTGACGATGCGCCGCTCGCTGCCGACATAATCGCGAAAGCTGCCGTTATCCTCCACCGCCATGTTCACCCGCGACAGCACCCTGCCGTCTTCGCTCAGCGGCGTGTTCACGTCCAGGCTGCTGCGGTAGCGGTCCCAACTGCCGGCGCTGGCCTTGAACTGGGTAAAGGCTTCGGCTTGCGGGCGCTTGGTGACGATGTTCACCAGCCCACCCGGATCGCCGCGCCCATACAAACTGGCCGCCGGACCCTTGAGCACTTCGATGCGTTCGATGTTCGAGGTGTCGGGGGCACTGTAGCTGCCGCGGTTGACGGCAAAGCCGTTCTTGTACAGCTCACCGGTGGTGAAGCCGCGCACGCTGTAGTTGAGGAAGGTCAGGCCACCAAAGTTGTTCTGCCGGCTGACCCCGCCGGCAAAGTCCAGGGCGCGGTCGATGCGCGTGCTGTTGAGGTCCTCTAGCACTTGGCTGGGCACCACGGCAATGCTTTGCGGGGTGTCGCGGATGTCAGTGTCAGTTTTGGTCGCGGTGCTCGAGCGGGTTGCGCGATAGCCTTGCACCGGGCCGGTCGCGGTTTCTTCGTAATGGCGCTCGTTGACGTTGAGGGCATCGAGTACTACGGCGTCGGCGGCAACGGCTGGCAGGGCGAGCAGCGAGGCGGACAGGCCTAGGGACAACCTTCCTACGGGGTAGTTCATGGGGGCTCCTTAAAATTATGTAATAACATAACAATTTAAGAAGAAATATAAAAGCATCGCGACGCAAGCGCTCCTGCAGGAGCGGGCTTGCCCCGCGATCAAACCTCAACAGCTGCGAATCACCGCCTGCAGCACGGTCTTGAAGGTCGCAATCTGCTCCTCGCTGAACGTCCCGAACACCTTGTCCTGCTGCTCGCGGGCAATACTCCACAAGCCTTCGGTCTGGTCGATGCCGGCGCTGGTCAGGCGCACATGCCCGGCCGCCTGACTGTCGCAGACCAGGCCCTTGCGCTTGAGGTTGGCCACCGCCTCGTCGATTTCCCGCGCCGGCATCGCCACTTCACGCTGCAGGTCGGCCAGGTTCAGCCCGGCGTCATTCTCCAGCACCATGAGCATCCGCGCCTCGCTGGTGCGCAGGCCGCTGGACAATTGCCGTGGCTGGTAGCTGCTCTGGTAGGCACGCAGGGCCTGGGTCATCAGGTAATAGAGGTTGTGGCTCAAGCGGCCCTGGAAGTGGCTGCTCGGTGGCTGGCCTTCTTCGCGGCGGGTCATGCGGGTGTGCGGCAGCACCATGGAGTAGGCGCCCTGGTGATAGAGCAAGGGCGAGCGCCCGCAATCATCGAAGGCCACCACCTTGCCGAGCATGATCCAGTGATCGCCGCCGTCGAGGATCTGGTGGGTTTCACACTGAAAGCATGCCGAGCAATCGGCCAGGATCGGCGCGCCGCCCTCGCCTGCTTGGTAACTGATGCCGGCGAAGCGATCATCCTTGGGCTTGGCGAAGTTATTGGACAGATCGATCTGGTCGGCGGCGAGGATGTTCACCGCAAAATGGCTGGCCGCCTCGAACACCGCCAGGCTGCTGGAGCGTTTATCCAGGCTCCAGAGGATCAGTGGCGGGTCGAGGGACACCGAGTTGAAGCTGTTGGCGGTGACGCCGACCAGGTTACCCCGAGGGTCGGCGGCGGTGACCACGGTGACGCCGGTGGCGAAGTTGCCCAGGGCGCGGCGAAAGGCGCGGCTGTCGAAGGCGGTTGCGGTTGCGCTAGACATGCAAGACTCCCCGGCTGCCTTGGGCGGCAGCCGTCATTGTTGTTATCGGCGGTACACTTCAGACCATGCTCGGGTCAGGCTCCAGGCCCATCAGCTCGCGGCCGAGGATCTGCGCGCAAACGTCGTAGTCGGTGTAGGCATGGGCGCCGGTCATGTGCGCGTCGCGCCACAGCCGCTGCATCTCGTTACTGTCAAACCAGGCGGTGCCGCCAGCGGCCTCGAACAGGCGGTCGACCGCCTGGATGCACATCTTCACCGCATAGCCCTGATTGGTACGCCAGAACGCCAGGGTCTGCGGCGATGGGTACTGGTGACGCTCGCTGTGTTCGGCGTGTTCTTGCCAGGTCTTTTCCAGAAAGGCGCGGGCGGCGGCGACCTGGTGGGTCGACTCGGCCAGGCGCATCAGCGCTGGCGTGGCGGCGCCGACATTGACCCCGGTGTAGGCCCGCACGCGGTTCTTGGTTTTCTCGCGGAAGGCCTCGAGCATGCGTTCGGCGATGCCCAGGCTGACGGTCGAGAAGCCACTGGCAAAGTACGGCCGGTACGGCGAGTAGAACACCTTGCTGTCCGGGTACAGGCCAAAGCCTGCGGACTTGCCTTCCATCATGTCCTTGGCTTTCTGGATGCGGTGCTCGGGGACGAACACCTTGTCGATCACCAGGGTCTTGGTGCCGCTGCCTTTCATGCCGGCGGCGAACCAGTCGTCACGGATTTCGTAGTCACTGCGTGGCAGCACGGCGAAGCAGTAGTCCTGGGTGCCTTCGGCATTGGCCCGGCGGCAACCGACAATCGCCCACTCGGCATGGTCACTGCCGCTGCTCCAGCCCATCTCGCCGCTGAACAGCAAGCCGCCTTCGACCTCTTCGACCTTGCCGAACGGAGCGATACTGCTGCTGGCGGTGGCGTCGGGGTTATCGCCCCAGATTTCTTCCTGCAGCTTGGCCGGGAACATTGCCAACTGATGACTGTGGGTGCACAACAGGCTCATGGCCCAGGCGGTGCTGGCGCACGCGCCGGCAAGCAAGGCGATGCAGTCGGCGAACTGCGGCAGGGAGATTTCCAGGCCGCCGTACGGCTTGGGCAGGAAGGCACGGTGCAGGCCGATGCTTTTGAGCAGGGCGATGTTTTCGTCCGGGACTTTGCGGTCTTGCTCGGCACGGGTGGCATTGGCGGCGATGGTGGGTAAAATCGAACGAAGGTCTTCGAGCAGCGGATTTGGCTTTTTCATGAGGGGCCCTGCTTATTATTGGATGTCCGCCGAGGCCTGCGAAGTGGCAGGTGGCAGCGGATGCAGGGGCCAGTATGGGAGGCTTGGCTCAGGGGGAAAATGCAACTTCCATAGGCAAGATTGTACTTTTCATAGACCTTTAAAAACATCGCGGGGCAAGCCCGCTCCCACAGAGAGCACCATCAATCCTGTGGGAGCGGGCTTGCCCCGTGATGGATTCACCCCGCCACGACGTTCTGCAGATTCTGCCAAAGCTCAGCCACATGCTCACGCTCGGTCGGCAACGCCCCCACCGACACCCGCACCATCCAGCGGCCGTTCAAGGTCGCCGGGGTGACATAGGCCACCCCCGAAGCATTGAGCCGATCAGCCCAACGGCGGGTATGCGAGTCCAGCGCCTCCCCCTCCAGGCCGTCACCCCGATGGCGAATGCACAGGGTCTGCAACTGCACCGGCGCCAGCAATTCCCAGCCCTGCGCATTGCGCACCTGTTCGGCCAGCCACTGGGCGTTGTCCAGGTCGCGGCGCAAGCGCTGCTGCAAGCTCTCGATACCTTCGCTGCGCAACATGAACCACAGTTTCAGGGCACGGAACCGCCGCCCCAACGGAATGCCCCAGTCGCGCAGGTTCTTGACCTTGCTGTCGACCGCCGACTGCAGGTAGCTGGGGTTGGTGCTCATGACCCGGATCAGGTGCTGCGGATCACGGACGAAATACAGCGAGCAATCAAAGGCCACGCCCAGCCACTTGTGCGCGTTGACTACAATCGAATCGGCCTGCTCGATGCCGTCCCACATCCAGCGGTATTCCGGAAGGATCATCGCGGAACCGGCCATGGCGCAATCCACGTGCAGCCACAGGCCGAACTGGCGCGCGATCTCGCCGACCGGTTGCAGCGGGTCGATGGCGGTGGTTGTCGTGGTGCCGGTGGTTGCCACTACCGCGCAGGGTTGCAAACCGTTGGCCAGGTCCTCTTCGATGGCCGCGGCCAGGGCTTGCGGGCGCATGGCAAAGTGGTCGTCGGTTTCGATGTAGCGGATGTTGTCCTTGCCAAAGCCTGCCAGCAGCGCGGCCTTGTCCACCGAGCTGTGGGCCTGGGCGCTGGTGTAGATCATCAGCGGCTTGCCCTGCCCTTGCAGGCCACCCTTGGCCAGGGCGTAGTCGCTGCTGCGCTCGCGGGCGCTGATCAAGGCGACCAGGGTGCTGGTGGAAGCGGTGTCCTGGATCACCCCGCTCCACTGATCCGACAGGCCGACCATCTGCCGCAGCCAGTCGACGGTGGTTTCTTCCAGTTCGCTCAAGGCCGGGCTGGATTGCCACGACAGGCCGAGTACGCCAAGGCCGGTACTGAGAAAGTCACCGAGCACCGACGACAAGGTGCCATTGGAGGGGAAGTAGCCGAAAAAATCCGGGTGCTGCCAGTGAGACAAGCCGGGCATTACCAGTTGGTCGATGTCTTTGAGGATGTTTTCAAACGGCTCGCCTTGGGTTGGCGCCGAGGCTGGCAATGCCGCCTTGAGGTAACCGGGCTCGACCTGGGCCATCACCGGCAACGCGCCGACACCCTGGCGGTAGTCGGCGATCAGGTCGATCAGTTGGTGGCCATGTTTGCGAAATGCTTCCGGGCTCATGCAGCGGCTCCTGTTGTTGTCGGTAAGTGGGCCTGAGTCTAGGCCCTGGCCCACCGACAAAAAACGCCGCCCGGCGCATAGCTGCTATGGCGAATGCGCATGGCCGCCGTGCACGCCGAACTGCGACTGCTGCCACTGCTCGAACACCAGGTTGCGCAACCAGCGGTGCTCGGCCGAGGCGTGCAGGCGCTGGTGCCAGACCACCCAGTAGCGCTGGCTGTGCTCGACAAAGGCCAGTGGCCGCCAGGTCAGCGGATGCAGGCGGCTGAGCTGACGGGCGATGTGCTCGGGTACGGTGACCAGCGCCTGGCTGCTGCCGACCACCTGCACCGCCGCCGAGTAGAACGGCACCTGCAGGCTGACGCGCCGGCTCAGGCCCTGCTCGCGCAGGTGGCGGTCGATAAAGCTGTCCTTGTCGCCACCACCGGAAATACGCACATGGTTCCAGGCGCGGTAATCGTCCTGGGTCAGTTCGGTTTTGCTCGCCAGCGGGTGTTCGTGATGCATCAGGCAGACCGCGCGGTCTTCACCGAGCATGCGCCCGTGCAGGTTGGCCGGCGCATCGTCGAACAGCGTGGTAGCCAGGTCGACTTCGCCACTGGCGAGCAGTTCATACTGCCCCGGTTGCCAGGTGCGGTACTCGATCGACACCCCCGGCGCTTCGCGCTCCAGGGTGCTGACCAGCAGCGGCAGCATGTGCTCGGCGATGTAGTCCGAGGCCGCCAGGCAAAAGCGCCGCTCGCAGCGTTGGGGATCGAAGGCCTGCGGTTGGCGCAAGGCCTCAAGCTCGGCCAGCACCTGGCCCAGCGGCACCAGCAGGCTTTCGCCGCGTTCGCTCAACACATAGCCGCGGCCCTGACGCACCAGCAGCGGGTCGTCGAACGCCTCGCGCATATGTGCCAGCTGACGGCTGAGCACCGACTGGCTGCTGCCCAGGCGTTCGGCGGCGTGGCTGAGGTTTTTCAGCTGCAGCATGCTTTGCAGCGCCCGCAGGTGGGCGATGCTCAGGGAAGCGAAGATCGGATTCAAGGGGCGCTCCTGCACAGGCGGATGCCGCAGCCTACGGGCAAAACCTGCAGATTACAAAGCGCCTGGCAGGCCGGTGCATGGCCGGCGGCAGGCTCAGTCAAGCCGGCGCCGGTATGCTGCGCTAGGGTCGGGGCCTTGCTTTCCCTTGAGGTTCGTCCCATGAGCAACATCAGCCTTTTGCCCCAGGTGCGCACGTTTCTGCAACGCGAGCACAGCAGTTTTATCGACGGTCGCCAACAGCCTGCAGACCATGCCCGGCGCCTTGAGGTGATTGACCCGGCCAGCGACCAGGTCATCAGCCGCGTGGCCGAAGCCTGCGTGCGCACTGTCGACGCCGCCGTCGCCTCTTCGCGCCGAGGCTTTGCGCAATGGTCGCAAACCGCCCCGGCCGTACGGGCCAGCGTGCTGCTGAAACTCGCCGATCTGATCGAACAGCACCGTGAAGAGTTGGCGCAGCTGGAGACCTGCCAGTCGGGCAAGCTGATCACGCTTGCGCGCAACTTCGAGGTCGACCAGGCCGCGCATTTTTTGCGTTACTACGCCGGCTGGGCCACCAAGCTCAGCGGCCAGACCCTCACCCCATCGCTGCCCTCGTTCAACGGCGAGCGCTACACCGCCTTCACCCTGCGCGAACCGGTGGGGGTGGTGGTCGGCATCGTGCCCTGGAACTTCTCGACCATGATCGCCCTGTGGAAACTCGGCTCGGCCTTGGTTACCGGTTGCAGCATCATCATCAAGCCCAGCGAGTTCACCCCGCTGACCATCCTGCGCATCGCCGAGCTGGCCATTGACGCAGGCCTGCCCGCTGGCGCACTGAACGTGGTGACCGGCACCGGCCTGGCCGGCAAGGCGCTGATCGAGCACCCGGGCACCGACAAGGTCTCGTTCACCGGCTCCGTGCCCACCGGCCTTGCTGTTGGCCAGAGTGCCATGGCCGCCAACCTGACCCGCACCACCCTGGAGCTGGGCGGCAAGAATGCGGCCGGGTTCCTGCGCGATGTGCCGTTGAACAAAGCGGTGGACGGCATCATCGAAGCGGGCTTTTTGCATGCCGGGCAGATCTGCGCCGCAGCCGAGCGCTTCTATGTGCATCGCTCGCAAATCGAGGCGGTGACCGGCGCCTTGAGCGAGCGCCTGGCAACGTTGAAGATCGGCTCACCGCTGGATGAAACCAGTGAATTCGGCCCGGTGAGCAACAAGCAGCACCAGGCTAAACTCGGTGCGCTGTTTGCCAAGGCGCGCCGCGAGAACAGCCAGATCATTCATGGCGGGCGCCTGATCGAAGGGCCGGGTTGCTATGTGGAGCCAACGGTGATCCTGGCCCATTCGCTGAACGACAGCCTGCTCACTGAAGAGACCTTCGGGCCAGTGGCGACCTTTTTGCCTTACGACGATGAAGAGCAACTGATCGCCCTGATGAATGACAGCCCCTATGGCCTGAGTGCCAGTGTGTGGACCAACGACCTGAGCAAGGCCTTGCGCCTGGTCCCGCAGGTGCAGGCCGGTACGGTGTGGGTGAACATGCATACCCTGCTCGACCCGGCGGTGCCGTTTGGCGGGGTGAAGGCTTCGGGAATTGGCCGTGAATTTGGCGGGGCGTTTATCGAGGATTACACCGAGCTCAAGTCGGTGATGATTCGCTACTGACCCCCTCTACCCTGCACCCGCCAATACGCCAGCGCCCCAAGCGCTTTAGGCTCGCGGCCGGGCCCGGCTCTGACGGCTAAAAGCGGGTCGTCGCACTCACCCCGAACGTGCGCCGATCGCCCCGCGCGTCCCAGGCAATGTCGAACGGCAACGGCACGCTGTCGGTCTTGTACTGCTTGTCGGTCAGGTTGTTCACATACGCCGTCAGATCCAGGTCATAGCGCCCGCCCAGGTGATAGGTGGCACTGGCATTGCCCAAGGTATAGCCGCCCTGGGAAACGCTGTGATCCTGCTGCGCCGTCGGCAAGAAGAAGATCCGGCTCTGATAGCGCCACTCCGTGCCCAACCGCACTTCATCGCCATTCTCCAGCGGTATTCGGTAACTGCCGCCCACGGCCAGGGTCCGCGACGGCGAGCGGGCAATGCGGTTACCCGAATAATCCACCCCGCCGGACTCGAAATCCTGCAGCTCGGTATGCAGCAAGCCCAACGAGCCATGCAGCTCCAGGTTGCTGAACGGCAACGCCTGCAGCTCGAACTCAGCCCCGCGAATCACCCCTTGGCCACTGTTGGTCAGCAGCGACACCACCTGGCCGTCGCGCACCGACACGGCGTTGACCTGGATGTCCGAGTAGTCGTAGTAAAAGACGTTGGCATTGGCGATCAGGCGCTCGTCGAACCACTCGCTCTTGACCCCCAGTTCGTAGGCATCGACGTTCTCCGGCGCCACCACCGAGGCCTCGGCCTGCACCTGCGCACCGCCGCTGAAACCACCGGAACGAAAACCCTTGGCATAACGGAAATACACCCGCGCGTTGTCGTTGAGCTGGTACTCGGGGGTGAAGTCGTAGGTGAGCTTGTTCCAGGTGCGTTTTTCATCCTGCTCGACGCGGGTCACCAGGTCGCCGGTGTAGTTTTTCCACCAGTCGCGTTCGCTGTTGTAGCTGACCGCATCGGCATCCGGCGCGGCTGCGCGGTGCAGGTCGATGTCCTTGGTTTCGCGGGTCCAGCGCAGGCCGGCGGTGAGGCTCAGGTTGTCGGTGGCCTGCCAGGTGCTGCTGCCGAAAATCGCGAAGCTGTCGGTGCTCTGGTCGATATCGGTGCGGCCATAGTCGGCCACGCCCAAGGCCTGGTTGTAGGGCTTGGGCAACAGGCCGTTGTCGTTGCGGCTGTCGAGTTGTTCTTGGAACACATGCGTACCGACGATCCAGCTGACCGGCTGGTTTTTCGCCGAAGACAAACGCAACTCCTGGGACACCTGCTTCCAGCGGTCATCGTTAAAGCCGCGGCCGAATTCGTAGAGGCTCATGTTCGGGCTTTCGGCTTTTTCGTGGATATCGTCGAAGGCGGTGATCGAGTCCAGTTGCAGGTCGCCCAAATCCCACTTCAGTGCCAACTGCACACCGTTGTGCTCGATGCGGTCTTCGGCCTTGCCAGTGAACGCGGCCTCGTCGGTATCCGGCTTCGGCGCCGGGCCAAACAGCGTGCTGCCACCCGGCCCCGAACCCCAGGCGCGGGTGGCGATGCCCTGCCCCTTGTAGTCGCGGCCATGCAATTGCAGGGTGGCCTGCAGGTCGTCGTTGATCTGCGCCAGCAACTGCAGGCGCAAGGCCTGATCGTGGATATCGCCAACCGTGTGGCCATCGACCTGGTTCTCCAGCTGGCCATCGGCGCTCTGGTCGATAAACGCCACCCGCGCCGCCAGCTTGTTGTCGATCAGCGTGTCGCCATAGGCACCTTCGTACAAGCGAGAATTGTAGTTACCCAGGTCGAGCTTGAAATAACTGTTGGCCTTGCCGAAGTCCGGCTTGCGCGAAACGAAGTTGATCGCGCCTCCGGTGGTGTTCTTGCCCCACAAGGTGCCCTGCGGCCCGCGCAGCACCTCGACGCGTTCCATGTCATAGAGCGGAAAACCAGTGGCCACGTGAGGGTCGATATACACGTCATCGGTGTAGATGCCCACCGGGTAAACGGTGGTCGAAGCCATGTCCCCCGAGCCCATGCCGCGAATGTACCAGCGCGGCCGCTGGTGCCCGGCGAACTCCGGGGCGATGGCGTTGGGCACATTCTGCAGGGCCTTGCCGGCACTGAAGCCGCCACCGCTGTCGGCGATCTGCTTGGCGCTGACCACAGAGATGGCCGAGGGCACATCCTGCACTGACTCTTCGCGCTTTTGCGCGGTGACAGTGACGGTGGGCAGGGCTTCGGGGGCTGGCTCGGCGGCGAAGCTCGGTAGCGTGGGTAAGGCGGCGGCGATGGCCAGTAACAGGGGCACGCGGGCGAAGGGAGCGGTCATGAACGTCGATGTTCCACAAGGGGAGAAGAGACGGTGGGCTTCGCAATGGTTGTGCCAGGTGGGTAGTGGGTTGATTTGTATAATTTTTTTTACTGATTGCGTAACCGAGTGTTGCGGGATCAGCAGTGGCGAAGCATTGGTTGCGGGGAGATCAGCAATGGACTTGCTACGAAGTCGACTGTGGGAGCGGGCTTGACCCGCGATCGAGCGCGAAGAGATCACCGGATCTACTGTAGGCATGCAAGCATCAGAGTTTAGCCTCAACAGCTCAACCTACCGCTCGCTCCAACCCCGGGTTCAATTATCTGTCACCGCACTCCTGTGGGAGCTGGGCTTGCCAGGGTAAGGCCTTGCTAAAACCAGCCAACCTCAAGTCTCTGTCTGAGCGTCAAGTGGCTCTGCCAACTGGCAACGACAGAACTGATGGCAATTCGTCACTACAAAAAGTAGGATTCAATTACTGACTCAAGATCGTAAAGGTTCACAGCGCGGTTCTTGGACTGATAAAAGTGCGGGAAATTTTGTACCTGGCGGTAGCAACCCTACGCAGGGGCTCCCCAGTAAGCACAAGTGATGATATAGGAAAAAGAAACAAGCATGTCTACACCTCCACCACTTAGCCAAGACCAACTAAAAAAACTCGCACTTTTGGAGCCTTCGCTTCGGCTGTGTGTTAAATCGGCAAATTTAGACCGCGCCAAAGACATTACTTATAAAATACAGCTTATCCTCAGACCGACCGGCCATGAAACCAGACTTCTCCACTCAAAAAACTGGTTATTCGAAACAGCGATGGAGGCAAATAATCTTTCATTTGCAAAACTAGGTTTTGAAGGAATAATAAAAAAAGCAAATGAAGGCACCCGTCTGAGCCTAGAAGCAACCTCACTTTTAGCAATATGCTACTTACGGGAAAAAAACTTAGAAAAGGCCGCACCATTAATAATCAAAGCGATAAGCAACATTGGCAATATAAAATCTGAAGAGCGAAGAAAACAATTCCACAGAAGACTAATAGAGAGATTAGAGGAAGAGAGCATCCTTGTCGGTCTAAGGGATGAAAACGGCGCCACTCTGGACATTGCAACAGTAGATCAAGAAGCAGTGGCTTTGATCATGAGCAAGAATGAAGATCAGATCTTGATTGAAATGGGAAAAGCGATACCCAAAAGTTCTATTGACATACTAAAGACAGTTAGGACCACCTATCAACTCAACCTGCCTAAGCCTGACATAAAGCTTTTGCCACCACCGTTGACGGAAGACGCGAAATTAGAACTTGGCAAAAGAGCAAGCTCGGCTCTTAAACGTGTCGCATGGCGAGCTTTATGCAGCCCGGACAGTGAAGTCTACAAAGCTTGGAGTCAAGGCTTGTCGGTTGTGTACGATAAAAAATACATCGCAGGCGCGATAGTTACATCTTTCACTTCTTTTAGCATCTCAGCCACCATGATTGCAGCTAGCGCAGCAGCTCTTGCCATCAAATTTGGGGCTGAGGTTTTTTGTGAGACCTTTGCTCCAAGTGGACTAATGATTGACCGGACAAAAAAATAACTCGCATCAATCATACTTATTACCTAGACACAACACTTCGCTTTTTTGATCGGAGCAACGTTACGATCTCACAGCAACTGAGAATCGCGACAAGGTAAAATCCGGAAAATTAAAAAACCACTACAACACCCCACACAAAATAACACACCCAAGATCCCGGCCTAACGCAATTTCTGCTAACACCTAACAACTTCTCCCCTTAGGCTCTTATTAGCTCAGAGTGGGTAGAAGCCAAAGCCCACTGCCCACTCTGAGAGGAGGCCTGCGATCTCACCTACTCAAACGGCAAGATCTCGAACTTTACTAGCCAGTTCCTCGAATGTCTTAGCAAAATCATTTCTGCTCAACTTCATATTATCCAAAATATTCCCGCCCTGCTCGATCTGCTCATCGGTTAGCGCATAAACTGGAACATTGTGCTTTTGTGCCTGTGCTATGAGCGAGTTGAAATCAGAAATATTTGCCAAATTAAATGGCTCACCTCGAACAGAATGCTTATTAAAGTCCGCCTCATCAATCGACATGCCAACTGGCATCAAAGCAGGAACCAATGCGTTCGCCACCTCGTTGTTAATTATGTCAATCCAGCGCTGAAATGATTTGGCAGGCGCTCCATTTCGCGGCCTATATTTTTGAGAAATTATCCCAATAAACTTAGGCGGACTAACTGGCAGATGATAGTTAAACCCTGGATCTCTAAATTCGGCCACCTCACGATTCCATTTTGGGATAACTCGAGTCAGCGACTTGATCGCTTGAGCACAAAAGAAATCTGGCGCCGTGGGCACGATAAAATAGTCACTTGACATTAACAAACATTGATTTAAGGCACCTACACTTGGGCTCATATCAATTAAAACATAGTCATAACCGTATTTTTCAGCGGTAGAACGTATACACTCACCTAGCACCCCAGGGATGTTACGCATTGCTGGCAGCTTGGCGGCGGTGGTTAACGCCACACTGATTTGCGTTTCAGCCTCAGAAAGTTGCAAATTACCGCAAAGCAAGGATAGCTTTGGATGGGCAGTATCTACCGGGACCGCCTGAATGTGCCTACCTTCACCATTTAAAACAGGTAGGATACAGCTATAAAGATCACAATTTGGATTTCGCGCATAAAAATCTGAGGTATCATCTATAGATGTATATCCAAGAACCAACGCAGTTAAATTACACTGTGGATCAGTATCAACAATTAATGTCTTGTAGCCTTGTTCAGCAAGCATCCAACCTAGATTGAAGGTAGTTGTGGTCTTGCTCACCCCACCTTTATGGTTAAATAACGAGATAATTTTCATAAGCAAAATCCTTTTCTAATTTACCGAAGCACAAGGCTAGCCCTTGTGCCATCATCATGTCTACTGATTTCACGCAACACATTAATATTTTTACAAACCATTTCTCTATGAGAAGGCAAATCTTCGGACAGCTAAATCCATTTAGCTTATTCTTTATGACACGTGCTATCAGCATTCAAATACATACTTATTAGCTCTCCACATTCCTAGGACGCTGAATTCCTGATCATTTATCAGCATGTTAAGACAGTGGTCCTTGCGTACCTAGCTCAGACGACAAAAATAGCCCTTGAATCCATTCTGCAACCTCGCTACCCTCCCCCAGTCGCTGTAAATCCAGCGACCGGGTTTGGTAGCCCGAGTACTCTAAGGCGTGCAGACGCCGCTCCTGATCAGCCGGCGTTTTTTTGTGCCTGCTGTTCGTGTTATGGCGGCTGTGCGTGGGGCGCATTCGTGCGCGCTGGGTTCCTAGAGTCCCGGTCTACCAACCTGCGTACAGCCGTCACCAATCGTTTGGTAGCGATTGATGCTGGCTCCACCACTCTAGGAGCACAACAATGACAAAGCCCGTCCCCGATCCACCACTCATCACCAAAACCGCCACCACCTTCGGCTCCTGCAACGGCAGCCACGCTCCACTGTTCGCCGTGCGCACGGGTGCTTCAGCCGAAGACGCCCTGGTCCATGCCACCGTTCTGCTCAAAAGCGCGTACCAGACCAACGCCCAGGCCTGTGAAAAGGTCGACCCCGAAGTGCGCGGCCTGCTCTGGGCTACTCAGCACTCGCTGGAAATGAGCATTGCGCTGGTCGAGGCGTGCCTGGATGAAGTCGAGGCACACGCCATGACTGCAGCCTTGCAGCGGCGCGCTACACAGCTGGATCAAGCTTCGGCCAAGTAAACGCCGAGGACCAAGCCCCGGCCGCCGATGCGGCCCATCGAGCGAATGCTCATCCCCGTGAAAAACACACCTTGAGCAAACACGGCTAGGCACTGCCACGCGGGTATAGTCGATTCTATGCCGACCGTACTTCCAAGAGCCTCCAGCCGTGCCCGACCTGCCGCCCAACGCCGCCTACACCCAGCGCTTCAGCGCTGTGCTCGCCTACATCGACGCCAACTTCGAAGGTGATCTGTCGGTAAAAACCCTGAGCCAGGTGGCGAACTTTTCGGTGTTTCACTTCCATCGCCAGTTCACGGCGTACGTCGGGGTGCCGGTCTCGCGTTATGTGCAGTTGATGCGCTTGCGCCAGGCGGCGCATCGTTTGGCTGCCAATGCCGATCACTCGGTGCTGGAGGCTGCGTTAGCTGCTGGTTTCGAAAGCCCCGAGGCGTTTAGCCGTGCATTTCGGCGGGCGCTGGGCATGTCGCCGAGCGCCTTTCGCCGCCAACCGAACTGGCAGGCCTGGAATGCGGTGTTCGCTATCCCTCACTTTTCCAGGAGCGTCATCATGCAGGTTCGTATTGTGGAGTTTGTTCAAACCCGGGTCGCAGCGCTGGAGCACTGCGGGCCGGCCGCGCAGGTCGACGAGAGCGTGCGCCAGTTCATCGACTGGCGCATGGCGAGCGGGCAGTCACCAGTGGCGTCGAGCCGCAGCTTTGGCATCCCCTATGGCAACCCAGATACCACGCCGGCGGAGGATTTTCGTTTCGCTATTTGTGGTGAGATTGATGAGGCGGTGGCGGCGAATGAATTCGGCGTGCACGAACGGCTGATTGCTGGCGGGCGTTATGCGGTGGTGCGGCATGTGGGTTCGCCGGACCATATTGGTGAATCCATCTATCCGCTTTATCGCGACTGGTTGCCGGACAGTGGTGAAGAGTTGCGCGATCAGCCGCTGTTTTTTCATTACCTGAGTGCTTATCCGCAAACGCCGCAGGAGCAGTGGCAGACGGATATTTATGTGCCGTTGCGGTAGTCGGCGTCTTGGGGCTACTGCGTAGCCCATCGCCGGCAAGTCCGGCTCCCACAGTGGATCTGTGTACGCCGGACTTGTGGGAGCTGGCATTGCCAGCGATCGAGCGCGCAGCGGTCGTAATCCAGGCAACACTTGATGTGCTAGCTGTACCGGCCTCATCGCCGGCAAGGCCAGCTCCCACAGAGGTCGTCATCCAGGCGCCACCTGATGTGCTGGCTGTACCGGCCTCATCGCGGGGCAAGCCCGCTCCTACATGAAAAACAGCGCCTACCTAGCCACAATCCTGATTCGCGCTTACTATAGCGCCAACTCGTATTACTGCGGCTGCTGAACCCGGTACTCACGAGGACAAGATCATGGAAAGAACCCGCGCCTGGAGACGCTCACAGGCCCGTAAAAGTGGCAAAACCAAAGCGGTGCATCCGCTGGAGTTCAAGCCCGAAAAGAACTGGAAGCTGCTGTACACCCGTGCCGACAAGCTGATAAGGGCACGCCAACTCGGCATGAGCTATCCCATCCGCTCCACCCGCCAACTGTTGGATCAAGAGTGACTAACCTCCTGTTCGTCTGCAGCCGTAATCAATGGCGCAGCCCTACCGCAGAAGCGCTCTGGCGCCGCCGCCCCGGCTTCGATGCCCGGTCGGCGGGCACCAGCCCGAATGCACGTAAACCCATCGGCCCGGCGGATATTCGCTGGGCCGATGTGATTTTTGTCATGGAACGCAAACACCAGAATCGCCTGCAGGCGCAATACGCGCGGCTGCTTGAGCACAAGCGGCTGTATACCCTGGATATACCGGATGATTTTCGCTTCATGGACCCTGAGTTGGTGGCCATGCTCGAAGATGCGGTCGCGTCCTGTCTGGCGCTGTAGAAGCAGACACGCAAAGCCTGCGACAGCGAGAGTGTCGCCAGATCAAGCGCAAGAACGCGCTATTTGATCTGCACAATGACCGGACCTTCCGTTACGATCGGCGGCTCCGCGTGGATACTCGAGGCATTTTTCTGAATCCAGTCACGGGCGACTTTCAAACTCGCATCGCTGCCGGCCTTGTCCGTACAGACAGTTATCGACGTACCGCCATCACCCGTATTCAGCAGCGTATAGCTGACCAGCCCAGGCACTGTCCGCAAGGCAGCTTCGACGTCGGCTTTGCGCACTTCTAAAAGCTCGAAAAGCTGCTTTGCTCCAGTACCTAGATAGGTTCTGATAACCGCATACATGTTCGTCTCCTTTGGGGCGCCGCCTTGATGCTAATCCAGGTCCACTGATGGCCGCTTTCAGCCACGTTTCAATTCGCCCCGGTTTATTAAGCTTAGCCACACGCCGACGACAAGCGAAATGCAACGACCACCGGCAGCTTCTTCTGGCCGCTGGCCGCGACCCGCAGCGGGATGTGCGCGTTCAGGCAGACTCGTCAGCGCATAGCGACTTGAAAGTCGATAGCGAACGGTCAACGATGGGCGTTGGGCCCACGCTTGCGCGCGCTCCCGCTAAAGCTCAAAACCGCTGCGTTTTGGCCTGAAGCAGGCGTGTCGTGATGAGCACATAGATCGCCCTAGGCGCTCCTGCCAGCCTGTAAGAACTCATGCATCAAGTTCAGCAAGCACCTCTGCCCGGGTAGTCACCTGGCGGAAGTGATGCTGCCACAGATCGATGCCCAACCGACCTGACCTGTCCAGGGATGAGCCAATGGTCAGGTCGGTCACCAGCGTCGGCATGAGCCCTGCATCGAACAGTGCAAACCCGGCGGCAAGCACGCAGGTTTCGGTCTGCAGGCCACAAACCAGCACGCGCTCCACGCCGAGCTGCTTGATGTACTCGATGGTTTCAGCGGTCTGCCCATAGCCGTGCTTTACAAACACTTTGTCGGCTTCGACCAGGCTTTCGTCTTCGGCCGCGGGATGCCAGCCGAATTGTTTGGCAAACGGGGTTACCTGCTCATCATGCAGCTCGACCGAGGCAATCGTGACAATTCGCTCTGACAACGCCCGCACCCCATCGACCAGCCACTCGGGTGGACTGAACGTGGACTGGACATCAACGATAAGCAAAACCTGGCGCATAAGCTTTTCTCGGGCATCAACCAATGGCCCGGAGTATATCGCCCTGCGGCGGATTATTTAGCCCTGTTTGCCTGGCCAATGACCACGCGTTTTCAAGGTCGCGCAGACAAACCGCAGCGCTCGTTGAAACACGGGGTGGCAGTCGGCAAGGGGTAAATGCTCAAGCGCCGCCCAGAAGAATGTGAACACGTGGCCATGATCGTCGAGCGTCTGATGAGACCACTGCTCAGGCAGCGGTCCGCTCGCCCGGCACAATTGAAACGACCAGGTCTGGCCAAGGTGCTCGGCATCCCAACACCCCAGGTCGTCCACGATGCTGGCGGCATTGATGCCAGACTCTTGCGCCAGTTCTCGCAGCGCTGCCTGAGCAGGTGTTTCGCCGGTTTCAATGCTGCCCTTCACCAGTTGCACTCCGGCCAGCGGATGACGAAACAACAGGAGCCTGGGGTGCGGCGTGGATGAAAGAACCACTGCGCAGGCCTTGTCAGGGAGCATGGCGATTTCCTTATCGGCAAAGACGGTTGAGCATCATACGCCAGGAGCAGGCCTGCCTCGCGATGGCGGTTTGGCGGTCATATTGATTCGCGGGTCAAGCCCACGCCTAATTAAGCAGCGGCGCCTTAGAACTTTTCCCTTTTTATCGGTCTATGTGGATACGTTCAATCGTCCTTCAGAGGTTGTCATCGCTCATGAAATTCCAAGCCCCACGGATGGTGCTCGTTGCCCTGTTCGCATTCGCGGCAGTGGGCTCGGCATCAGCAACACAGATGAAGACCTCAACCCCTGCTGTCGCCGCTCCAACGCCAGTTGTCCAGGCGCCAGCCCTGGCGGCCGGCAACCCGTGGCCAACTATCGCCAGCATGGCCGAAAACCAGCCTGGGCCGTTGCTTGCCCATGATGACCGCTACCGGCATGACGAGCGTTGGCATGATCGTCGAGACGATTGGCGCCGAGACAACTGGCGCAGGGAACAATGGCGTCGCGAGCAAGCCCGCCGCGAAGCCGAGCGCCATCGTTACTGGGAACGCCACCATGATCGGGCCATGCGTTACCGTTATGAGGACGATCGCCGCTACTATCGTCGCTAAGGCGTAACGGCGGGTCGCTCGCGTCCCCCATAACCGTCAGCCATTGGCCGGACCGCGGCAGCTTACGTTGCTCCGATCCACACTGTATTGGCCCAGCGCGATAGCGTTATGATCGGGCGATCTGAACCGGACGTCCCAGCCTATGCCAATAGACCTCCAAGCGCTCTACCCCAAACTGATCCATCTGATGCTGGACACGGTCTTCGTGGTCGACAGGGATAACCAGATTGTATTTGTCAGTGATGCTTGCGAGGCACTGCTCGGCTACGGCGCCGACGAGCTGACCGGTACCCCGATCACCGACTACATCCATCCTGACGATCTGGCGGTCACGCGGGCCTCCATTGTCCGGGTCATGAATGGCCAATCCCACGTTGACTTCCGCAACCGTTACATCCGCAAGGATGGCGGTGTCGTGCATATCCTGTGGGCGGCCTTCTGGTCCGAGGAGGTGGGTGCGCGAATCGGTGTGGCGCGGGACGTCACGGCCCTCAGGCAGGCCGAGGAGGAATTACGCTTCCTCGCCCATCATGATCCATTGACAGCACTGACCAACCGCTCGCTGTTCAATCAACGAATGGAGTCGGCCCTTCGAGCGGCGCAGCACCACCAGAGCACCCTGGCGCTGCTGTTTCTGGATATCAATGACTTCAAGGGCATTAATGATGTCCATGGGCATGCCATGGGTGATCGGATTCTCTGCATGATTGCCCGACGCCTGGAGGGCTGCGTACGTGAAACCGACACGGTAGCCCGGATGGGGGGCGATGAATTCACCGTGCTGCTGCCGGGTATCCAGTCACACGATGCCGTTTACGCAAAGGTGGAGCAGATTCTCGCGGCCATGGCCGAGCCGCTCGGCGCTGAATTTGGCGGGATCAAAATGCCCTCCTGCAGTGTCGGCGTGGCCTTTTACCCCAAGGACGCAGAGGATGCCGACACGTTGCTCAGCCATGCGGATGGCGATATGTACCGGATCAAAAAACAACGTGGCGCGCAGCTGATATCATTCAAGCATTTACCAGCCGAGTAACAACGTGAATCGTCAAAAGAAGATAAAGCAGCTGTTAAAGGCTCATGCCAAAAAGGCCAGTGCCAAACTGGCACCGAAGAGCAAGCCTAAATACATCAGTAAAGCTGACCGCTTGAAACTGGCCGCTGAGCCCAGTCACGACGCCGTCACTCAGGGCGAATGAATCGCCGCCAACTGGATGGCCCCCCATACGAAGCTCAGCGTGGTGCGCCCGGCCTGATCAACACCTACCGTACCGCGCGACCAGCATCGCAGTCCTGATGCTCAAGCTCGGCAAAACGCCGCCGATACCCCTTTAACTAGTATGGAAACTACGGGTACCGACCATGAGCCCAATCATCGCAGGATTGCGTATTGCCCCTGCATACACGGCCCCCCAGCCGACACCGGCCAGCACCGCCAATACCCGCACCGAGCAGGTCGCGGCGACCCCGAGTACTACCGTCAGCCTGGGCCAGAACCCCCGTGGCGACGACGCAGGCACCTATTCGTCCCGTGGGGCAGTCGCCGTGCCGATGCGCTACGTGCTGGAACACGACAGCCTGAACAAGCTCAGCATGAACCTGCTCGGCGGCGTCCAGTCTTCCGCTATCGGCTCGCGCTTGCACGGGCTTGGCGCTGCCGTGCTGAATCAGCTGGTGGCCAACGGCGGGCAGTCCTTTACGCAATCGGTATTCGCCTTCGCCGACGGGGCCCAGCCAAGCGCCGAAGTCCTCAAGCTTCAAGGCGATAACCTGCGCCAACACCCGGCCAATGGCGTGAGCCTGAGCCTGACTACCGCCTCCGGAGCCACTGTCACCCTGTCCCTGGCCAGCAATGAGCAAGGCCTGGCGGTGAGCGCCGAGGTGCAGGGCGGCCAACTCAGCAGCGATGAGCTCGAGGGCCTGGCGGCGCTGTCCGATAGTTTCCAGGCGACCATCAATGGCCTGAGCGCACAGCCCCCACGCCTGCAATTGGGCAAACTGGCCACGCTCGACCCGGCGCTGTTCCGCTCGCTGCAGATGAACGCCAGGCTCGACACACCCAGCGGCGAGCCGCTGAGCTTTGACCTGAGCCTGAACGACAGCGCACGCACCCTCAGCCTGCAAGGGCCTGACGGTAACGTGAAACTGAACCTCGATACCCGCGACACGTCATTACTGGGCACCAGCGCCCAGCGTCAGGCGGCGATCAGTCATTACCTGAAGCAGTTCGACGCGGCGCAAAGCCGGGGCAACGGCGACGAGGGCCTGGTGAGCCTGTTCAAGGACGCCTTCGTCCAGCTCAACAGTGCCGACGACACAGGCAAACCGTCGAGCGGCCGTATCCCGCTGCTGGCGGCCAAAGACACTGCCCTGCTCAGCGGCCTGGCCGACTTCAGCGCCTCGATCAGCCAGTCAGTCCAGCAGATCAACCCGATGCGGCCGACAGAAACCGACCACTTCGACTATCAGGTCTCCCAGTCGACCACGATCCGCGGCACGGCCCAGTTGGGTCGCACGGTGCAACAGGATCAGCAGGCACGGCTGACGGCCGCCTATCATGCAGACTTCAACCCCCAGGTGGGGCTGAGCCTTGACCCGGCGTCGCAGAACTACCGCTACCACGAGATCAACGATCAATCGAGCAGCAGTACCCGCCTGGTCTACGACAAAAGTCGCCTGGTAGAGGCCAGCGTCACCCAGCAGGCCAGCCGCAATGAACGGGTGCGCACCTACGCCAATGGCCAGGTGGAAAACGACGTGAACACACCGACCTCGGCCACTGAATCGCGCAACCTGGTCGGCCTGCTCAACGACCTGTTCGAGCGCGAGCGCACCGCCCAGCGCGAGCGCGGCGTGTCGATCCTGGAGGCGCAGTTGCAGTCGCTACGCAGCCAGTGGCAATTGCAGGCCGACCCAACGGATATACAAAGGCTTACGCCAGCAGCTCGGTAATCCACCGGGCCTGCCGGGCAACTTGCTGAACCTTCGCCTCGGGCACGGCGTGCCGCGCCCGGGCGAAGTTGGCCAGGGTCTGCTGCTTGCGCCGCAGGATGCTCTGCCACTTGGCCAGGAACGCCGGGCTACGGGCCTGCATCTGCAGCGGGCCGAAGTACAGCTGTTCGGCGCTGTAGGTCACAGGGCCTGCGCGCTCGGCAACGATGATTTCGTAGTCGAAGCGGTTTTCCCGCAGTATTTCTTCGCAGAGTATCCGGTAGCCGTTTTCCATCAACCACAGGCGCAAAGGCTGCTCGCCGCCGTTGGGTTGCAGGATCAGCCGTTCCTGCCCGTTCAAGTGCGCCTTGCCACTGTCGAGGATGTCGCGAATGGTCTCGCCGCCCATGCCGCAGATGCTGATCGCGCTGATGCCATCAGCCGGCTCGATCGCCGCCAGGCCGTTGGCCAGGCGCACGCTGACCTGCTGCTCCAGGCCGTTGTCGCGCACGGTGCGTTGGGCCGCGCTGAATGGCGTCAAGGCCACCTCGCCAGCCACCGCCGCCGCAATCGCGCCACGGCGCAGCAACGCCACCGGCAGGTAGGCATGATCCGAGCCAATATCGGCCAGCCGCGCCCCCGCTGGCACCTGCGCCGCGACGCGCTCCAGGCGCATGGACAATGTCTGTTCGTTCAACTGCAGCCCCTTTTCACCCGCAACATCCGGCACCTCTGGCCGGACCGGGGCGCGATTCTGGCGGGCAATGCGGGGTATTTCAACTTAATGCGACCGGGCACCGTTTGATCTGCTGGCTGCACTGGCCTCATCGCCGGCAAGGCCGGCTCCCACAATGGATCTGTATACACCCCACCCTGTGGGAGCTGGCTTTGCCAGCGATCGAGCGCGCAGCGGTCGTAATCCAGGCAGAACTGGTTTCCAGCCACCCTATCCAGCCTTTATCCTGCGCCACCTTGCCCACTGGTTTTCGGGAGTTGCAATGTACATTGATGTACCACGCCGCCTGGTGTTCTTCGACAAAAGCGACAGCATTCGGCCCACCTGCCTGACCCAGTACGATCCGGACACCGGCGCATTGACCCGGCCAGCCGGCCCCCAGGCCGATGATAGTGTCTGCGACATCTCCCGCGATGGTCGGCGCATGGCCCTGCTAGGTTGCGACTGGCAGGTGGTGCGTGGCGCCAGCCGTTCGCGCCTGAGCTTTCTTCAGGGCGGCACACAGCTGCATGAGACCGACAGGTATCTGTCGTACTGGTCACGCCTGGACCCCAGTGGCCAGTACGCGCTGGTCAGCGTCGGCAACGATAAAAAGCGCCCCGTGATCATCGACCTGGACAACGGTAAGTGCAGCGAGCCTATCGCCCGTGATGTCGATGCCAGGTTCGGCTGTATCGACCCTGTGCAAGGCAAACTCTGGGCACCCGATGAACGTGCCCGCAACAGCGTGCTGACGGTTGACTGCGCCAGTGGCGAGATCAACAAGATCAGCCTGGCGCTGGAGGCCAAGGTCAAAAGCCTGCGTTTTTCCCGTGATGGTCAGTACCTGTTCGCCACCGGCGAAAACAACCGCCTGCTGTGCTGCGATCGCACTGGCGCGACGCGCTGGGCCAGGGACATGGGCGAATACGGCCAGATAGGTGCCGGAAACATCCTGTTCAATGAATCCGGCAGCCACCTGTGCATGCCGATCCCGGCAACACAACGCTCCAATTGGGGCGAAGACGTCATCATCGCAACGGCCAGCGGCCAGACCGAGACCACGGTGGTACGCCAGAAGGGCCCACCCGGCCGGCTTGCCGCCGACTGGTTTGGTGATCGGCTGTTGACCCATCGTCTGGAGGTCGTGGACTTCTTCACTGGTGATGTCGTCGATGTGCTTGATCTGAACAGCACCCTACCCGCTGATAGCCACATTTGAGAGCGCAAACCATGCTTGTACTGCCAAAGGGAGAAAGCCACGGGATAATGGTAGGCCCGCGCTGGCCGTCTTCTGAAGTAGCCATCGATCAAGAAACGTTGCAAAAGCTGGTTGAGGCCCAGTCGACACTGCCCCCCTCCATTGAGCTGTTGCTGGTGCGCGGATATGAGGACAAAAGCAGCAGTCTCGGTTTTTTCAGAACGCTCTCACGCTGGCTGGGCATCAAGGTGTTTTGCGCCTGCTATCCCGGGCGCAAGGATGAAGTCGGCGAGATTTTCGGCGCCAATGGCCATGACGTCGATGGCTCACATGTCGATGTGTCCATTGTGTTAAAGGGAAAACGGCTGCGTTTCCTGCCCTTTGGGGTCTTTACCTCGCTGACTCGCCAGCGCGCACGCGCAGCGAAGTACCTCGATGTTGTCGATAGGGTCAAAGACGCATTAAAACAATGCGGCTTTGACATCCATCGGAATGAGACTGAGAGCATGCAGATCCATTGCGACTACAAACCTCGGAAGGCATAACCCGCCCTCAACATACCGGCTCTCACAGCGTTGATGATGCAGGTACTTCAGCGGCGAGTGATGACGATCTCCAGATACTCGCTGGGCACCACCAGCGACGCCTCCCCCGCCACATTGTTGTCATTGAGCAACTGCATCAGATCGCGCTCCAGCGCATTGGCCGCGTCACCTTCCAATGACGCAAATGCCTTGTGCACCGGCCCGTACCAGGTCCTGAACACCTCGATGAAATGCGCCGGCGAACGATAACGAAAATTGAAATGCTGACGGCTGACCTTGATCGCGCCAATGTCATCACCGAACAGGTTGTGCAACTGCTCTTCATCGCCCCAGCGCGACGGCGGTTGCGCTCCGACAGGCGGCGGCACGTGGCGGCCGAGGGTCTTGAACATCTGCCCGACAAACCCTTGCGGGGTCCAGTTGGCCAGGCCAATGCGCCCACCCGAACGGCACACGCGGCCCAGCTCCTTCGCCGCTTGTGCCTGGTCGGGGGCGAACATCACGCCGAAGGTCGACAGCACGGCATCGAAGGTGCCGTCCTGGAACGGCAAGGCTTCGACATCGGCGACTTGAAAGGTTACGTTCAACCGCTCAGCCCGCGCGCGCTCCTCACCTCGTTTGAGCAACTCGGGTACGTAATCGGTGGAGGTCACCTGGCAGCCACGGCGTGCGGCGGCCAGGGTGGCATTACCGTTGCCGGCCGCAACATCCAGGACCTTTTCATCCCAGCGCAAGTCGCAGGCTTCAGCCAAACATTCGCCAACCAGTTGCAAGGTCGTACCGATCACCGCGTAATCGCCACTGGCCCACGCCGCCTGCTGGCGCGCCTTCAATGCATTCAAATCCAGGGGTGTGCTCATGGTCTGCACCTGATGAGGTTGTACACACGAGCGTTCAGCTAAACGCTAACCCCATCATCCAGCAAGGGCTGCTGTTTCGGTGGCAAGACCCGTTGGCTACATGGCTATAACCCGGGCGAATAAACACAAAAAAAGCACCCGAAGGTGCTTTCTCTGTTAGCGCGATTTAACGGGACAGGTTCGCTACCTTGGCCCGGGCCGCGTGCAACTTCTTATAGCTGTCGATCAAGCGCAGGTGGCGATCGAGCCCTTCGAGTTTCAGGCTGGTCGGCGTCAGGCCATGGAAGCGCACGCTGCCGTCCACCGAGCCGAGCACCGCATCCATGCGCGGGTTGCCGAACATGCGGCGGAAGTTGACTTCGTAATCGGCCAGTTCCAGCTCGTCATCCAGCGCCACCTCGAGCACCACATTCAGCGCCTGATAGAACAGGCCGCGCTCAACGGTGTTGTCGTTGTACTGCAGGAAGGTTTCGACCAGCTCTTTTGCCGGCTCAAACTGCTGCAGCGCGAGGTGGATCAGCAGCTTCAACTCAAGGATGGTCAACTGCCCCCAGGCGGTGTTGTCGTCAAACTCGACGCCGATCAAGGTGGTGATGTCGGTGTAATCATCCAGCTCGCTTTCTTCCAGACGCTCGACCAACGCGTGCAGTTGCTCATCATCCAGGCGGTGCAGGTTGAGGATATCTTCGCGGAAAAACAGCGCCTTGTTGGTGTTGTCCCAGATCAGGTCGTCGACCGGATAGATTTCCGAATAGTCCGGCACCAGGATGCGGCAAGCGGTAGCACCCAGGTGCTCGTACACCGCCATGTACACTTCTTTGCCCATGTCTTCGAGAATGCCGAACAGCGCCGCGGCTTCTTCGACGTTGGCGTGTTCACCCTCGGCAGCGAAGTCCCACTCGACGAATTCGAAGTCTGCCTTGGCACTGAAGAAGCGCCACGACACCACACCGCTGGAGTCGATGAAGTGTTCGACAAAGTTGTTTGGCTCGGTCACCGCATGGCTTTCGAAAGTCGGTTGCGGCAGGTCGTTCAGGCCTTCGAAACTGCGGCCCTGGAGCAATTCGGTCAAGCTGCGTTCCAGCGCCACTTCAAAGCTTGGGTGCGCGCCGAACGAGGCAAACACGCCGCCGGTGCGCGGGTTCATCAAGGTCACGCACATCACCGGGAAGGCACCGCCCAGCGATGCATCCTTGACCAGCACCGGGAAGCCCTGCTCTTCCAGGCCCTGTATACCGGCAAGAATTCCCGGGTACTTGGCCAGTACGTCCTGTGGCACATCCGGCAATGCCAGCTCGCCTTCGAGGATTTCACGCTTGACCGCCCGTTCGAAGATCTCCGACAGGCATTGCACCTGGGCTTCAGCCAGGGTGTTACCGGCGCTCATGCCGTTGCTCAGGTACAGGTTCTCGATCAGGTTGGAGGGGAAATACACCACCTCACCGTCGGACTGGCGCACGAACGGCAGCGAGCAGATGCCACGCTCGATATTGCCGGAGTTGGTGTCGTACAGGTGCGAGCCAAGCAGCTCGCCATCGGGGTTGTAAATCTCGCGGCAGTACTCGTCGAGAATCTCCGCCGGCAGCGCATCTTTACGCCCGGGCTTGAACCAGCGCTCGTCCGGGTAATGGACGAAGTCGGCGTTGGCGATGTCTTCGCCCCAGAACTGATCGTTGTAGAAGAAGTTGCAGTTGAGCCGCTCGATGAATTCGCCCAGCGCCGAGGCCAGCGCGCCCTCTTTGGTTGCGCCCTTGCCATTGGTGAAGCACATCGGCGACTGCGCATCGCGAATGTGCAGCGACCAGACATTGGGCACGATGTTGCGCCACGAGGCGATCTCGATCTTCATGCCCAGGCCGGCGAGAATCCCCGACATGTTGGCGATGGTCTGCTCCAGCGGCAGGTCCTTGCCGACGATATAGGTGCTGGTGTCCGAGGCCGGGTCGAGCATCAGCAAGGCCTGGGCGTTGGCATCGAGGTTTTCCACCTCTTCGATGACAAACTCGGGGCCGGTCTGCACCACTTTTTTCACCGTGCAACGGTCGATCGAGCGCAGGATGCCCTGGCGGTCCTTCTCGCTGATATCGGCCGGCAGCTCGACCTGGATCTTGAAGATCTGCTTGTAGCGGTTTTCCGGGTCGACAATGTTGTTTTGCGACAGGCGGATATTATCGGTGGGGATATCGCGGGTCTGGCAGTACAGCTTTACGAAGTACGCCGCGCACAGGGCCGACGAAGCCAGAAAGTAATCGAACGGCCCCGGTGCCGAGCCATCGCCCTTGTAGCGGATCGGTTGATCGGCCACCACCGTGAAGTCATCGAACTTGGCTTCAAGTCGAAGGTTGTCGAGAAAGTTAACCTTGATTTCCATGCGGGAATACCATACGAGCAAAACGATTTGGCCGCCATTATCCGGGTTTTCGCCGGGAAGTCTTGTGCCGGGCGCAATTACTCGGGCAAACCCGCCAGGCGTAGCCCCTGGGCAAACCGCTCAAAGTCCTCGCCCTGCTGGATCGGCAGCCATTCCTTGAGCCTCGACACCCGCAAGGTCGGGTCCATCGCCCGCAGGCGCTGCATCGCCAGCTCGACTTTGTCCTGCCGGCCGGCGTGGGCGTAGCTGGCCGCCAGCAGGGCTGCAGCCGGCAGCAGGCTGGGCAGGTTACCCAGGGCCTTTTCGGCCCAGCTGGCGGCGATGTCGAAGCGGCCGGCAAAAAAGTGCGCCAGGGCCATGCCCACCTGCATGCGAAACATCTCCGGGTCCAGCGGGCTCAGGCGCACGGCATGGTTGAGGTTGTCGATGGCCGCCTCGGTTTCGCCGCGCAGGGCACGCAAAATACCGCCCAGGTACCAGGCCGGAGCCAGGTTGGGGTTGAGCAGCCGGGCGCGGTCGAGCAAGGCGATGCCGCTGTCGACATCGCCCGCCAGGTGCGCCAGGGCATGGCCACCACGGGTCAGGGCCACGGCGTCGTCGCGGCCAAGCACCACGGCCAGGCGCGCCAGCCGCGTGCCTTCGGCGATCTCCCGCGGGCGATCGCTCATCCAGCCATTGATCTTGCGCCAGAAGTGGCACCAGGCGGCCATGCCGTAGGCCGAGGCGAATTCCGGGTCCAGTTCGATAGCCCGGTAGAACAGCGCCAGGGCCTGTTCGATGGCTTCGCGGGTACCGTTATGCAGTTTGGCCGTACCGCGCAGGTAGTAGTCGTAGGCATCGAGGCTGTCGGTGGGTTTGCGCTTGGCCCGCTCGATTTCGGCCCGTTCCAGCTGTGGGGCAATGGCGCCGACCACGCTTTCGGCAATGCGGTCCTGCAGGTCGAAAATGTCGTCGAGCAGGCCTTCGAAGCGCTCGGCCCACAGATGCGTGCCGCTGCTGGCATCAATCAACTGGCCGGTAATACGCACCTTGTTGCCGGCCTTGCGCACGCTGCCTTCAAGCACGTAGCGCACACCCAGCTCCTGGCCGATGCCCTGCACGTCCACCGCGCTGCCCTTGTAGGTAAAGCTGGTGTTGCGGGCGATGACGAACAGCCAGCGCAGACGCGACAAGGCAGCGATGATGTCTTCGACCATGCCGTCGGCGAAGTAGTCCTGCTCGGGGTCGCCGCTGAGGTTGTGGAACGGCAGCACGGTGATCGACGGTTTGTCTGGCAGGTTCAGTGTGGCGGCTGGCGCCGGCAGTGGTTCGGCTGACAGTACAGGCTCATCGGCCAGGCCCTCGCAACGGCTGACCACGCCTGTGAAGCGGTAGCCCTTGCGCGGCACGGTGCGCACCAGGCGCTGCTGCTCGCCGGTGTCGCCGATGGCCTTGCGCACGGCGTTGATGTGGCTGGTGATGGTCGATTCGGAGACGATGCGCCCGCTCCATACCGCCTGCAGCAGGTCGTCCTTGCTGACCACCCGTTCGTGGTTGCTGACCAGCAGCAGCAACAGGTCGAACACCTGCGGGCCGATGGCCACGACCTGGCCGCGCTGGGTCAGCTCCCGGCGCTGCTGGTCGAGCACGTAGTCTTCAAACACGAATTGCACGGTGGCTATCCCCTGGGTCGAGCGCCCCCGACTCCGTGTCCGAGCTGGCGATTGGTCGTGGTTTCGATCATACGGCAGGCCGTGGCCGGCTGCACCGTCCAGCGGGCCGGCCAGCGCAGGTTGGAGGCTTTGGACATAAATCCACGCCAATGCCAAGGCAAATCCAAGCCTGCTGCAAGGACTTGCCCCTGCGCGGCTGGCACGCTTGAGCCCATCGACAGCAATGGTTGCCGTCGGCAAGCGGAGAGTCCCCATGAAAATCGTCGTCATCGGAGGCACCGGCCTCATCGGATCGAAACTGGTGAAAAACCTGCGCGAGCGCGGCCATGACGCCGTCGCCGCCTCGCCCAACACTGGGGTCAACAGCATTACCCGCGAGGGCCTGGCCGAGGCGATGGATGGCGCCCAGGTGGTGGTCGATGTGGCCAACGCGCCGTCGTGGGAAGACCAGGCGGTGCTGGAGTTCTTTGAAACCTCCACCCGCAACCTGCTGGCCGCCGAAGCCGCTGCCGGCGTCGGCCATCATGTGGCGCTGTCGATCGTCGGCAGCGAGCGGCTGCCGGCCAACGGCTACTTTCGTGCCAAGGTCGCCCAGGAGAACCTGATCAAGGCGTCCGGCCAGCCCTTCACCCTGCTGCGCGCCACGCAGTTCTTCGAGTTTGTCGGCGGCATTGCCCAGGCAGCCATGGTTGGCGACGAAGTACGCCTGTCACCGGCGCTGATCCAGCCCATGGCTTCCGATGATGTCGCTGCAGCGCTCACCGATGTGGCCCTGGCGGCGCCGCTCAACGCCACCGTGGAAGTCGCCGGCCCCGAAGCCCTGCCGCTGGATGAGCTGGTGCGGCGTTTGTTCCGCGCCACCGACGACACCCGCAAGGTGGTGCCGGATGTGCACGCGCGCTACTTCGGCGATGTACTCGACGACCAGTCGCTGACCCCCGGCAGCAATCCGCGCCTGGGTGCGATCCGCTTCGAGGACTGGCTGGCGCAATCCACCCCCCAGGCACCGCGCTGAGACACGCTCACCCACTCATTGAAGGAGCATTGCCATGTTTAGCCGATTGGTTCTCGCCGCCGCCTTTGCCAGCCTGTCGATCACCAGCGCCTGGGCTGGCGAACCGCAACCGGGCAAGGTCAGCGTGGTGTTCGACCGCGCCCTGCCCAATGTGCCGGGCAAGAGCATGAAGGGCGTGCTGGTGGAATACGCGCCGGGCGGCGCATCACCGGCGCACCTGCATCCGAAGTCGGCGTTCATCTACGCCACGGTGCTCGAAGGCGCGGTGCGCAGCAAGGTCGGTGACGGCCCGGAGAAGGTCTACAAGGCCGGGGAACATTTCGTCGAGGAGCCCGGCGCCTTTCATGCGGTCAGCGCTAATGCCAGCAGCACCGAGCCGGCCCGCCTGCTGGCGGTGTTCGTGCTCGACAGCAGCGAGCAGGAGCTGGTCAAGCCCGTTAAAAAGTAACCACGCCAGGTGACCCTCGCCAGCTTCGGCTGCCGCAGGCGCCGGCATTGAACAGGACACCGATCATGAACGCGCTCGAGCCCTCCCCCGACGTCGAGACAGCACCGGCAGCGCCACGGCGCGGCAAGCGCAAGGTCATCGGCCTGCTGCTTTGCGCCAGTGCCCTGGCGGTGTTGGTGGCTGGCTGGGCGGCAGGGTTCAGCGACGCCAGCACCTCCACCGACAACGCCTACGTGCGCGGCGACGTCACCTCGCTAGCGGCCAAGGTGGCCGGCTACGTGACCGCGGTCCAGGTCCAGGACAACCAGAGCGTGCGCGCCGGTGACGTGCTGTTTCGCATCGACGACCAGGACTACCGCGCTCACCTGGACCAGGCCGAAGCCAATTACAACGCGGCCCAGGCGCGCCTGAGCCATGTCGATGCCCAAACCCAGCTGCAACGCGCACTGATTCGCCAGGCCGAGGCCCAGCGGCGCTCGGCCGCCGCCGAAATGAACCTGGCGAGCAAAACCCACGACCGCAGCCGCAAGCTGATCGTCAGCAACGCCGTCAGCCAGGCCCTGGTCGATGAAACCGGCGCGGCGCAATCAAAAGCCGCGGCGACGGTGTCTGCCGCCTCGGCCTCGGTAGACGCGCAACAGCAGCACATCGCCGTGCTGCTTGCCCAGCGTCAAGCCGCCGTTGCTGCCGTAGCCCAGGCCCAGGCCGCGCGGGACCTGGCGCGGATTGACCTGGACAGCACGGTGGTGCGCGCCCCGGTGGATGGCGTGGTCGGCAATCGCCAGGTGCGGGTCGGGCGCTTTGTGACCACCGGCGTGGCCTTGCTCGATATCGTGCCGGTCAACGATGTGTGGGTGGTGGCCAATTTCAAGGAAACCCAGCTTGGGCCGATCCACCCTGGCCAGCGCGTGCGCATCACCGTCGACGGCTACCCCGACGACGTGCTGGAAGGCGTGGTCGACAGCTTTGCCCCCGGCAGCGGTTCGGCGTTCAGCCTGCTGCCGGCCGACAACGCCACCGGCAATTTCGTCCGGGTCGTGCAGCGTGTGCCGGTGAAGATCCGCCTGGCCCATAACCCCCTGCCCGGGCGCATCGTGCCGGGCCTGTCGGCGCGGGTCGAGGTGGCCCATGGCGGTGGCTCGTGAAGCGCGGCGGCGCTAGCCTGCTGGTGGTCGGCATGCTGCTCGCCACCCTGACCGAGGCCATCGCCAGTACCGTGCTGGCGCTGGGGCGCGGCGACATCATCGGCGACACCTATGCCACACCCGATGAGTTCGCCTGGCTGGATATCGGCTACACCGGGTTCAAACTGATCGGTTTCATGAGCGCCGCCTGGCTGCTCAAGCGCTTCGATCCCCGGCAGGTACTCATCGGTGCGACCCTGGCCATGGGCCTGGCTTGCGCCATCGCGGTTTACACCACGCAACTGCAGTTGCTGATTGCGTTGCGGGTGGCGCAGGGTTTTGCCGGCGGCACCCTGCTGGTCGGCGGTCAGATGCTCCTGTTTCGGGCCTACCCGCGCGCCTGGCAACCGCTCATTCAAGCGCTGTTCGCCATGGGCGCCGTGGTTGCCCCGGCGACCCTGGCCCCGGCCCTGCAAGGCTGGTTGCTGGACAGCCAGTCGTGGACCTGGATCTTCTTCAGCGTCGTGCCGCTGGCGCTGCTGGCCGGTGGGCTTGTGCTGCTCGCCGACGTGCCGAAGCCGGCCAAAGCCCGACAGCTGCCGTTTGACTGGCTTGGCTTGTTTTTCCTCGCCACTGCGCTGTTGTGCTTTACCTACGTGCTCAGCCAGGGCAGCCGCTGGGACTGGTTCGAGGAGCCTCGCATCCGCTGGCTGACGGTGATTGGCGCAGCGGCGCTGCTGGTGTTTCTCGGTCAGCAAGTGCTGGCCAAGGGTCGAGGTCTGCTCGACTTCAGCCTGTTCCAATCGAGCGATTTTGCCTTCGCCTTTATCGTCAGTTTTGTCGCCGGTGCGGCCTTGTTTGGCAGTGCGTACCTGATCCCGGCATTTGCCTTGTCGGTGCTTGGCTTTACCCCGACGAGTGCCGGTTTGTTGCTGTTACCCAGTGGCGCGTTTTTCGTTGGTGCGCTGCTGGTTTCGGCCTACCTCATGCAGGCACGTGGGGTGCCGCCGTTTGCCACGGTGCCCTTTGGCATCGGGCTGATCATGATCGCCATGTGGATGCTGTCTGGCTCGACCAGCGAAAGCGGCAGCGCAAACATGATGGCGGCCATTGTATTGCGCGGGCTGGGCTTGGGTTTTCTGTTTTTGTCGATCACCCTGATTGCCTTCACTCACCTCAACAGCCGCAACCTGGCGGCCGGCATTGGCCTGTTCAATGCCGGGCGGCAGTTAGGCGGGCTGATGGGTGTGGCCGGGTTGCAGACCCTGATCGAGCATGACGTCGCGACCAATGCCGTGGTGCTCGGCACCAGTGTTACGCCCGGCAGCGCGGCGATGATGGAGCGCTTGACCACCAGTACGGTGTTGCTGATGGGTAAAGGCATGGATGCAGCGGCGGCTGCGCGGGCGGCGACAAATTTGCTGGGGCGGGCGCTGTCCGGGCAGGCCCAGGTGATTGCCTTCGACAGTGCGTTCATGGCCGTGACGCTGCTGTTTGCCGTGGCGGCGCCAGTGCTGGTTGGGATAAAAATCGCTTTCGCGAAGCTGGGAGCTCGGGGCTAGAGGCTATCGGCAAGTTCTCCCGAGTAGCTCAAGGCGACCGGCCCGGTGAGAAAGACCGGGCCCACGCCATCCCATTGCACAGTGACCGTCCCGCCATCACATTCCACCTCAACGCAAGGGTCCAGCAGGCCGCGACGGATGCCGTTGACCACCGCACCACAGGAGCAAGACCCTGAACCCAATGGAATGCCGCCCCAACGCTCCCAGATGCGCAAGCGGATGTGGCTTCGGTCGATGACCTGAACGAAATGCACGTTGGTCCGGTTGGGGAACAGCGGATGGGTTTCGATGCTCGGGCCGATAGCCGCCAGGTCAATGACCGCCAGATCATCGACAAAAAAGCTGCAGTGCGGGTTGCCCATGCTGCAGGCGCTGGGGTCCCCGGCCAGTGGCAATACAGCCGTATCCATTGCTTCAGCCAGCGGAACATCCGACCAGCCGAACAGCGGCACACCCATGCTGACGGCAATGGCGCCCGTTGCCGTTCGTTCGCACGTCAGTAGCCCACGGTTGGTGCGCAAGGTTATCGACGTGGTGTTCGCTTCATGCATCAACCGCTGCGCAGCACCCCGTGTTGCGCTGCCGCAAACGTCCAGCGGGGAGCCATCGGCATTCCAGAACAGCAGTCGCGCATCAGCCTCTTGGCAATCAAGCACGACTGCAAGTTGATTGAAGCCGATGCCGCTGACGCGATCACCCAGCCGCCGAGCGAGCGTGCTGGTGATGGGGTTGGAGGCGTTGCGCGCATCGACGATAACGAAGTCGTCGCCATTGGCGTGCATCTTGTGAAAAATCAGCGGCATGGATCGACCCTGGCAACGAGACACCTATGCCTCGATCTAGCCTAATTCCTACAGCCTTTGCAAGGGTAAGCAAGACAGCCCAGTCACCCCGGGCTGCCCTCCTCCCACACGTGTTTAAGCGCTTTTCAGCTGATCAATCGCCGCCTGCAAGCGATTGCGGCTACGTTCGCTGACGTCCTTCTGGGCCTGGTGAGTTTCAGTCGGTGCCTGGCGTACGCTGGCATGGGGCACCACCTGCCATGGCCTGCCATCCAGCGGCAGGTAGCGATAGCTGGCGGTACCGCGAGCCCAGTTGGCACTGAGAATCCCGTGCAGATGGAAGGTCTGCTCCAGGGTGCTGAACGGGCCGCTCGGGCTGCCGGTCAGGTTGAGGACGATATGGCCCTCACCTTTGAGGCCAAGCTTGAGGTCGGAATAGTCCCCCCACACGTCGGCGTGGAAGTTCAGCGGAGGGTAAGTGGCCGCGAAAATGCTGGCCACGCCGGTGATCTTCTTCTGCACGGTGTTGACCAGCAGATCGAGGGTCAGGACCGGAGCACCGAGCAGACCGGTGCGGACGTTGAGGCGGGTATGGAACAGTCCAATTGCAGGCATGGTGCGACTCCTTGTCTGTTCAGGCGCGGCTGGATTTGCCGGCTTTGCCGGAAGCGCTCTTGGTCGATTCAATGGCGGTGGTCAGGGCAGTACCCGCATCACCGGCGGCCAGGGCCTTGAGGTGGGCGAGATCGCCAGTGGCAATCGCCGCCTCCAGGGTGGCGGCGTGCAACAGCGCTGGGATATCGAGGTCACCGAAGGCCTTGATGCGGGTGTCTTCCCGGTGTGCCGGCGCCTCGACCACAATCCATTGCCCCTGGCTGTTCAGGTAACGGTAGCCGGCCTGGCCTTTTTGCCAGTCCGTGCCGACCGCCAGGTGCAGGCTGAAGATAATCGGCGAGTTGGCAGTAGGGCCGCCATGGTTGCCCTGCAGGGTGATGAGGATGCTGCTCGGGCTCGGCGGCAGGAACAGCTGGTAGCTGTAGGTACCCCACACCTCCAGGTGCAGGTCCAGCGGCGGATTGCTGGACTGGGTAATCTGAGCGGTGCCGCGCAGGGTGCGATCGGCCGGGTGCACCAGCAGGTCGAGAACCAGGCGCTGAGCGCCGGGCGCATCGGTGCCGATAACATAGGACAGTGGGAACAGTCCTATCACGGGTGCTTGTACTGAGTCAGTCATGGTGCCTCCAATGCAATCAATGAGTGGAAACAAGCGCGTGGGCTGTTTCTGGCGGGCGACTTCCTTGGCGCGCAGTTGGATGCAGGCGAACGGCGTTGCGACCTCCACGATGGCGTCATGCGCAGATTGCCTGCGGCGAAGACGCTGCGGTCCGGCACAGCCATGCCCAAACAGGCACGGTCTGCCGAGGTGCAACGGGTATGGAACCCTCCCTGGGCGCATAGCTGCCTGCCTGGCAGCCCTGATCAGTTAAGCAGGGAAAACCGGACTGGCCAGGGGGTAGTGGCAAAAGTGCGTTATGCCCGACGGGTGGTTGAGCGGGCCCCTGAAAAACGCAAACTGCAGGTTGAGTATCCGCAGCTGGCTGCTGATTGGGTGTTCGAGTGAACGTGGCCATCGCTGGCACGCCAGCACCCAAAGGGTTCTTGGCCAGACATTCTAGGCGTATTGGATCAATCCGATTTTGCCGTGGGACGATTCCGATTCCGTCCAGCGGTGCGTTAAGCCGTAAACACCAGTGCTAGGTTCCGGGCTTCATTGCCCAAGGAACCTGCGCATGACAAGGACGCCATCCCCCGTTTTTTCCCCACCTCCTGCGATGACCGCCGCAAGCGGCACGTTGCAGCCAGGCTTCTACATCGTGCCGCGCAGCATGACCGGTGCCCAGGTGCTGGCCCTGCTGACGGCAGAACAGGGGCCTCAGTTGATCGCTCGATTACAGCGACTTAACCCGACCTTTGCCAGTGGCTTCAAGGCGGGGGAAATCTTCGTCATTGCTGACCCGGACATTGGCAATGCCTGCACGCGTGAAGAGGCCGAGCTGATGACGGCTGCGGCGCAGGTGCGCGAAAGCCTGGCTGCACTCAGTGCTGAAGAGGCCAATTTCATGATGCGCCATCAGGCCGAGATTGCCGGGCTGTCCGCGGGTGCGAGCCAGGCTATGGGGGTCGGCAAGGACATGCTGGAAAAGGGCCTGCGCCAGGTCGAAGCAACGTTGCGCAGTATCGAGCAATTGCATCAACGCGAATTCAGCCGCAGCGGCAAGTTGAACAGCGCAGACTTCTTCAACGCCCGCCGACGGCTGCACTTGCAGCTTGATGCGCAGCTCAAGAGTGCCTTCCTGAACAAGCAGCTGAACCTGGGGAGCTACGACAGCTTGCGCAAGGGCCTGGGAATTTCGACGCGTAGCCTGGTGCACCGCTGGAGCCGGGCCGGCGGGGCCGGGCAGATTCCCGGGTACGCTACGCATTTGGACCAGGTGGCGAAGACGGCCAAGTATCTTAAGTATGGAGGGTATGTCGGGATCGGGTTGGGTGGGACGGCGTCGTGGTTGACGGTGCGGGATGCATGTCGGGTTGGGGAGACGGATGAATGCAAAAGGATCCGGTTTACCGCGACGGGTAGCTTTACCGGGGGGCTTATCGGTGGAACGTACGGTGCCAAAGCCGGATTCGTTGCCGCTACTGCTCTATGTGGTGTGTTTGCCGTAGCGAGTGGCGGATTAGGTGTACCGGTTTGTGGGATTGTTCTGGTCGGGGGTGGGTCGCTTGCCGGGGGTATCGCGGGCGGAGCATTCGGGGAGTGGGTGGGTGACTTGATCTATGAGGCGTAGGAATGATCAATATCGACAGTTGGCCATTAGGAATCAAAATTATCTTCGGCCTCTCCCCTTTTCTGGTCGGTTTGACCGGGTTGATGATGAGTGCGTATATCGCTTGTAGCCGCGATTTCCTTGTGCTTATTTCGGCAATTCAGAGCAACCCCTGGTTTGAGTCGCAGAAGCGCTCGCAGGGAACATCCAGCTTTACGTCGCGTTGGAATTTGGTTTACTCAGCGGCGGGAGTATTGATCTGTCCGCATCTGCATATACGAAGAGGATTGCTTGATGCTGAAGAATTCCGCCGCTTCCCCCTCCCCCTCAAACGCCGAATGCTTTGGTCAGTCTGGCTGACAGTCATTGGCTTTGTCTGGTTAATGATTGGCGCTGGGCTGGTGCAGGCGAGCAAGTATTGAAACCACCGTGCAGCAGTCAATCAAGCACGCAAAGGACGTAATCCAGGCGACAACTGACGTGCTGGCTGGACTGGCCCCATCGCGGGTCAAGCCCGCTCCTACAGTGGATCTGTGTGCGCCAGACCTGTGGGAGCAGGCTTGCCTGCGATCGAGCGCGTAGCGGTCGTAATCCGTGCTGCCTCCCACAGATCCGCTCCTTGCACTGGGAGGTCCCGGACCAATCTACACCTGCGAACTCGGCAAAAATTAACCGTTGATCACTGGTAACCTGCAGCCCCGTTCAGGACACTCAGCAAGGCCGATTATGGATGATCCAACCTACTACCCCTTCCACCTCTTCGCCGCCACCTTCGAGAGCGAAGCCCATGCTCAGCTGTTCGCCTTCGAGCAGTGGCAACCCGAGCCGTCGGCCGAGGCAAGCGCAGACGAGTACCAGGCCTGGGAAGCACGCAATCCCACCTGGCGTCTGGCCCAGGAGCTTGAATTCTTCATGGATTCGGACTTTGTCGAGCTGGATGAATCGCTGGAGTATGTGCAGAGCCTGGTGGCCAACGAGGCGCAGAAAGCGCTGTTGTGTTCCCGGTCTCTGGACGGTTTCAGTCATTTCATCATCGTCGGCGACAACGCGATCTATGGGGATCGACGTTCGCCGGATGGATCGCATCCACGGCAACCGCAAAGCACAGCCATACTCACCTATCTGGGGCATTTCAATTGAGTCGCCTGCAGGTTGTAGGGATTGATCTGGGCAAGGTGACAAGCGCCAAGGAGCTGCATTGCCTGTTGAGGGATGCCCTCGGCTTTCCCGATTGGTATGGCTGTAACTGGGATGCCTTCTGGGATGCGATTACCGGGCTTGTGCAGATGCCTAGGCAATTGCAGATCAGTGGGTGGGACGCTTTTTCCAGCCGGTTGCCGAGGGATGCCGAGCTGCTGCAAAAGTGCCTGGCCGCTATGCAGGTTGAGTATCCGCAACTGGCTGCCGATGTGCTGTTCGAGTGAGCGGTTTTTCAGATTGAGGCCAGGGCCAGGCAGATAGGGCACTTCTGCCCTTTTTCAACCGCAGAGCAACGGCCGTCGCAATTATGTACTAACTTGTTAATTAGCTTGCTAAGGGTATACCATTCGGCCACTCCTTCCTTCGAGTTTTATTCGACATGACGCACTCACCGCGCGCCACTGGCGCCTCAACATTCATCCTGGTTGGCCTGGGCGTGATCATCGCCCTGCTCGGCCTTGCGCTAGCCGCCGGTGGCGTGAAGCTGGTCAGCCTGGGCGGTTCCTGGTACTTCCTGATCGGCGGTTTGCTGATGGCGCTTTCTGGCCTGCTGATCGCCCGCCGCAAGCCGGCCGGCGCCTGGCTGTTCGCCGCCTTTCTGATCGGCACCGCGATCTGGGCCGTGGCCGATGTCGGCCTGGTGTTCTGGCCGCTGTTCTCGCGCCTGTTCATGTTCGGCGCGATGGGTCTGGCGGTGGCGCTGGTCTATCCGCTGCTCAAGCGTGCTGCTGGCGCTACGCCAGGCCGTGGCGCCTATGGCCTGGCCGCTGTGCTGGCAATTGCCCTGGCGGTGGCAGCCGGCAATATGTTCGTCGCCCACCCAAGCGTTGCCCCAAGCGGTGACGGCCCGGGCCTGACCACGGTCGACCCGGCCAAGGCGCAGAAGGACTGGGCTCACTACGGCAATACCGAAGGCGGCAGCCGTTTCGCCGCACTCGACCAGATCAACCGCGCCAACGTCGACAAACTGAAAGTGGCCTGGACCTACCACACCGGTGACCTGGCCATCAGCGACGGCAACGGCGCCGAGGACCAGCTGACGCCGCTGCAGGTCGGCAACAAGGTGTTCATCTGCACCCCGCACAACAACCTGATCGCCCTCGATGCCGACACCGGCAAAGCGCTGTGGAAGAACGAGATCAACGCCAAATCGGCAGTCTGGCAGCGTTGCCGCGGCATGGCCTACTTCGATGCCAGCGCACCGATCGCCCAACCGACCCAGGCGAACAGCTCGCCAATCATCGCCGCCAGTGTGCCGGCCGGCGCCAACTGCCAGCGCCGCTTGCTGACCAACACCATCGACGCCCGCCTGATCGCGGTCGACGCCGATACCGGTGAGTTCTGCCAGGGCTTTGGCAGCAACGGCCAGGTTGACCTCAAGGCCGGCCTGGGCAATGTCCCGGACGCCTTCTACCAGCTCTCCTCGGCGCCGCTGATGGCCGGCACCACGGTGGTGGTCGGTGGTCGGGTTGCCGACAACGTCCAGACCGACATGCCAGGTGGCGTGATCCGTGGCTTTGATGTGATCAGCGGGCAGATGCGCTGGGCCTTCGACCCGGGCAATCCTGAAGACCGCAATGCCCCGACCGGCGACAGCACCTACGTGCGCAGTACCCCCAACAGCTGGGCGCCGATGTCCTACGACCCGGCGATGAACACCGTGTTCCTGCCGATGGGCAGCTCGTCCACCGACCTCTACGGCGTCGAGCGTACCGAGCTGAACCACAAGTACGGCGCTTCGGTGCTGGCCCTGGACGCAAGCAGCGGCGCAGAGAAGTGGGTGTACCAGACCGTGCACAACGACCTCTGGGACTTTGACCTGCCGATGCAGCCGAGCCTGATCGACTTCACCAAGGCCGATGGCCAGTCGGTGCCGGCCGTGGTCATCGGTACCAAGGCCGGGCAGATCTACGTGCTCGACCGTGCCACCGGCAAGCCGCTGACCGAGGTGCTGGAAACCCCGGTCAAGCCGGGCAACATCCCCAACGAGCCGTACTCGCCAACCCAGCCAAAATCGGTGGGCATGCCGCAGATCGGTGCCCAGCAACTGACCGAGTCGGACATGTGGGGCGCCACCCCGTATGACCAGCTATTGTGCCGCATCGACTTCAAGAAGATGCGCTATGACGGCCTTTACACAGCGCCCGGCACCGACCTGGCGCTGAGCTTCCCGGGCTCGCTGGGCGGCATGAACTGGGGCAGTATCTCCACCGACCCGGTGCATGGTTTTATCTTCGTCAACGACATGCGCCTGGGCCTGTGGATTCAGATGATCCCGTCGCAGAACAAGGCCCAGGCCGCCTCCGGTGGTGAAGCGCTGAACACCGGCATGGGCGCGGTCCCGCTCAAGGGCACGCCCTATGCGGTGAACAAGAACCGCTTCCTGTCGGTGGCCGGCATTCCGTGCCAGGCGCCGCCGTTCGGCACCCTCACCGCCATCGACATGAAGACCCAGAAAGTTGCCTGGCAAGTGCCGGTCGGCACCGTTGAAGACACCGGCCCCCTGGGTATCCGCATGCACCTGCCGATCAAGGTTGGCCTGCCGACCCTCGGCGGCACCCTGTCGACCCAGGGCGGCCTGGTGTTCATTGCCGGCACCCAGGACTTCTACCTGCGCGCCTTCAACAGCGCCAATGGCGAAGAAATCTGGAAAGCCCGCCTGCCAGTGGGCAGCCAGGGTGGCCCGATGACCTATGTGTCGCCGAAAACCGGCAAGCAGTATGTGGTCATCACCGCCGGTGGTGCGCGCCAGTCGACTGATCGTGGCGACTATGTGATGGCATACGCCTTGCCGTAAATCGCCCCCAATCGCAGGACAAGCCCGCTCCTTCCTGGAGCGGGCATTTTTCGCATATACGCGCCTGCGCAATCTGGGCGATGATCGCGCTCCCTGTTTTCAAGGAATGAAGATGAACGCGCTCCTCTCCATCTACGCCCTTTGCGTGGTCGTTCTGTTTGTGAAGATGCTGGCGATCTCTTGCTATCAGGGTTTTTATCGCATCAGCCGCCTGACCTTCAAGCACCCCGAAGATGCTGGTTTTGTCGGCCGCCCGGCGAGCCCCGAGGAGTTGCCGCAAGTCCGCCGCGCGGCCCAGGCCTGGGCCAATGACCTGGAGAACATCCCGCTGTTTTTCGTGTTGGGCGCGTTGTGCCTGGTATTCAACCCGCCGTTCATGCTCACCGCCGGGCTGATGGTGCTGTTCACCGTCGCACGCATGGTGCACACGCTGACCTTCCTGGCACGCTGGCAACCGTGGCGCACGATCGCCTATGCCGTGGCAATCACCTGCCTGCTGGGGTTGGCGGCCATGGTCAGCATGGGCGCCGTGCGACATTTCTAGTCCGCTGCCTTATACCGCCTTGGCACTCAACAAGCGCACCCCCAGGCCGATGAACAAGGCACCCGTTGCACGCTTGAGTGCGGCAACCACGCGCGAGGCGTTCACGTGTTTGCGAAAGTGCATGGCACTGAAGCTGTAGCACGAGTGCACGCCGCAAACGATGGCGGCGCTGGTCAGGTACATGACCGTGAACTGCTCGGCGATCGGCCGGCCATGGTCGAGGAACTGCGGCAGGAAGGCGCAGAAGAAGATCAGGGTTTTCGGGTTGCTGGCCGAGACCAGGAAGGCTTCAGTGCCGATCCGCCATTTCGATTGTGCTGCCGGCACGGCGACTTCGGCGGCAGCGGCCGGAACCGATTTGCGCGCAAACAGCTGGCGTGCACCGAGGTAGATCAAGTACCCCGCGCCTACCACCTTCAAGACCAGGAACGCCGTCGGCAACGCCAGCAACATCGCCCCCACGCCCCAGGCCACGGCACTGATGACCAGCAGTTGCGCCAGCAGGTTGCCGAACAAGGTCACGCCCATGCCTGCCGGGCCATGGCGCAAGGCATTGCGCACGGTCAGCAGAACGTTGGGGCCGGGGGTCAGGGAGGTCAGCAGGTATGCCAGGGAAAAGGTGAGCCAGAGGTGCAGTGCCATGCAGGCAGTCCTTGCCAAAGGGAAACAGGTTGCAACAATGACAGGAGGTGCACTGGCGTGGCAATCACTGTGGGAGCTGGCTTGCCAGCGATCGAGCGCAAGGCGCTCGCAACTCAGCAACACCTGATGTGCAGAGACTGACTAAGAGGAAAGGTACAACGAGAAAATGGCAGGGGCGGCTGGATTCGAACCAACGCATGGCAGGATCAAAACCTGCTGCCTTACCGCTTGGCGACGCCCCTGTAGCTGTAGCGATGAGTGCCTGGCACTCGCTTGCGATGATGCAACGTGGTGCAACCTGAGACGTTGCGGGCCTACGCTGCCAGCCCCGTGAGGGCCGTTGCAAGAATGGTCGACAATTTAGCAAACTTTGTCGTGTCTGGGAAGCCCCTGACTGCACAAATTGTTGTTAAAACAGCCACTTACTCTGAATCGAGGCGCCAGATCGGCGCCTCGACCGTTCACCGGCTGCGCACAACCTGGCGCAGCCGGTGTTTTACCGCCGCGTGGAACTCAGTTCCACGGACGGTCGCCGTTCTCGTCTTTAACCCGAGTCGGCAGGCCCATCACGTCCAGCGCCTTGAGGAACGGCTCGGCTGGCAGCTCCTCGACGTTGACCATGCGCTGCACGTCCCACTCGCCACGGGCAACCAGCAGCGCTGCGGCGACTGGCGGCACGCCTGCGGTGTAGGAAATGCCCTGGCTATCGGTTTCGGCGTAGGCCTCCTCGTGATCAGCTACGTTGTAGATGAACACTTCGCGCGGCTGGCCGTCCTTGGTGCCTTTGACCAGGTCGCCGATGCAGGTCTTGCCGGTGTACCCCGGCGCCAGCGAGGCAGGATCGGGCAGCACGGCCTTGACCACTTTAAGCGGCACCACTTCCAGGCCTTCGGCGGTCTTGACCGGTTGCTCGGAAAGCAGGCCAAGGTTCTTCAGCACGGTGAAGACGTTGATGTAGTGCTCGCCGAAGCTCATCCAGAAACGCACGTTCGGCACGTCGAGGTTCTTCGACAGCGAGTGCACTTCGTCATGGCCGGTCAGGTACAGGTTCTGCGAACCGACTACCGGCAGGTCGTCGGTACGTTTGACTTCGAACATGGTGTTGCTGGTCCACTGGCTGTTCTGCCAGCTCCACACCTGCCCGGTGAACTCGCGGAAGTTGATTTCCGGGTCGAAGTTGGTGGCAAAGTACTTGCCGTGGGATCCGGCATTGACGTCGAGAATGTCGATCGAATCAATGCTGTCGAAATACTGTTGCTTGGCCAGGGCCGCATAGGCGTTGACCACGCCCGGATCGAAGCCCACGCCAAGAATGGCGGTAACGTTCTTTTGTTGGCATTCCTCGAGGTGTTTCCACTCGTAGTTGCCATACCAGGGCGGCGTCTCGCAGATCTTGCCCGGTTCTTCGTGAATGGCGGTGTCCAGGTAGGCCACGCCAGTATCGATGCAGGCACGCAGCACCGACATGTTGAGGAAAGCGGAACCGACGTTGATGACGATTTGCGATTCGGTTTCGCGGATCAGCGCTTTGGTCGCTTCGACGTCCAGCGCATTCAACGAGAAGGCCTTGATCTCTGCAGGTTGCTTGAGGCTACCCTTGGCCTTGACGCTGTCGATGATGGCCTGGCATTTGGAGATGTTGCGCGACGCGATAGCAATACGACCGAGTTCGTCGTTGTGCTGCGCGCACTTGTGGGCCACCACCTTGGCGACACCTCCTGCACCAATGATAAGAACGTTCTTCTTCAATTTCTCTTTCTCTCCTTTACTGCCAGCTTACGACAGGCTGGACAAGTAGTCTTCGAACCCGAATTCACGAACCAGCTCGACACTACCGTCGAGTTGTTTCACTACGATGGACGGCATTTTCAAGCCGTTGAACCAGTTTTTCTTGACCATGGTGTAACCCGCTGCGTCAACAAACGACAGCCGATCGCCGATGGCCAGCGGACGATCGAATTGGTATTCGCCGAAAATGTCCCCGGCAAGGCAGGATTTGCCGCATACCATGTAGGTGTGTTCGCCCTCGCTTGGCGCCAGCTTGGCGTTCAGGCGGTAGATCAGCAGGTCGAGCATGTGCGCTTCGATCGAGCTGTCGACCACGGCCAGGTGCTTGCCGTTGTAGAGGGTGTCGAGCACGGTCACTTCCAGCGAGGCGCTCTGGGTGATCGCCGCTTCGCCCGGCTCCAGGTAAACCTGCACGCCGTACTTCTCGGAGAAGGCTTTCAGGCGCGCGCAGAAGGCGTCGAGTGCATAGCCTTCCCCGGTGAAGTGGATGCCGCCGCCGAGGCTGACCCACTCGACCTTGTACAGCAGGTGGCCGAAGCGCTCTTCGATGGTGCCGAGCATCTGGTCGAACAGGTCGAAGTCGCTGTTCTCGCAGTTGTTGTGGAACATGAAGCCGGAGATCTTCTCGATGACGGCTTCGACCTTCACCGGGTCCCACTCGCCCAGGCGGCTGAACGGGCGCGCCGGGTCGGCCAGCAGGTAGTCGGAGCTGCTCACCTGCGGGTTGACGCGCAGGCCGCGGACCTTGCCTTCAGAGGCGTCGGCAAAGCGTTGCAGCTGGCCGATGGAGTTGAAGATGATCTTGTCGCAGTTGTCGAGCATCTCTTCGATTTCATCGTCGGCCCAGGCCACACTGTAGGCGTGGGTCTCGCCGGCGAACTTCTGGCGGCCGAGCTTGAGCTCGTACAGCGACGACGAAGTAGTGCCGTCCATGTACTGCTGCATCAGGTCGAATACCGACCAGGTGGCGAAGCACTTGAGTGCCAGCAGGGCCTTGGCCCCGGACTGCTCGCGCACGTAGGCGATTTTTTCCATGTTGCGCAGCAGCTTGGTTTTATCGATGAGGTAGTACGGCGTTTTGATCAATTCGAGGCCCCCGGCCAGGCCGGCCAAAAAAAGGACACGCATTGTGCCTTCCCTTGCCCCAAGTCGAAAGAGCAAAAGCGCTTTTCCCTTGATCAGCGGTCAAATTCAGAGCATTCGAAGGTGGCCGAGCCACTGTTCGACGAGCAAAACCGCGGCAATCAGGATCATCGCCAGCCCCGACACCCGGCTGACCACTTTCGCCGCCGTGGGCCGCGCCTGCAGCACCGCCTGCGAGCCAAAGCCCACCAATAGATAGACCACAGCGCAACTGAAGGCATGGACCAGGCCCAGGGTGATGATCTGCACCGGCACAGGCCAAGCGGCCATGGCATCGGTAAATTGCGGCAGCAAGGCCAGAAACAACAGAAACACCTTGGGGTTCAAACCGCTGATGCAGGCGCCTTTGAGTGTCCAGCGTGCCCAGGAGGCCGACGCCTGCGCCTGCCCGGCTTGTGGTACCGAAGGATGGATGAGCATGTTCACGCCCAGCCACAGCAGGTAAGCCGAGCCCGCCACCGTCAGCAGCGTCAGGGCCATCGGGTTGCTCGCCACCAGCCCGCCAACCCCGGCGGCGACCACCAGGGTTGCCGCCAGGTGCCCGAGCAACAGCCCGGTCACGGCAGGCACCACCACCCGGCCGCGCATACCGGCAGAAATGGCATAAGCCCAGTCCACGCCCGGGGTGATCACGAACAACAAGGATACCGCCCAGAAAGCGGCCAGCATGTTCAAGGTCATGGTCGCACCGCCTGGGGCTGCGCCTGGAAGTTTGTTGTCTGCATCGTGCTCTCTCAGTCCGGATATGGAGTCCGGAGGGAGATTAGAGAAAAGCTGGTAGGATTATCTTTCGAATATTCCAGCCTTGCCCGCCTATGGAGAAAGGTTCTTCCCAATGGACAGGATTGACCGCAAGATTCTTGCTGAACTGCAAAACGACGGACGCCTGTCGGTGACCGAACTGGCCGACCGGGTGGGTTTGAGCCTGTCGCCCTGCCACCGTCGGCTGCGTGCCCTGGAGCAATCCGGGGTGATCCAGGGCTACCGCGCGCAACTGGCACCGGGAGCCCTGGGGCTGAACTTCTCGGCGATGGTGTTCGTGACCTTGCGCGAAGGTGATCGCCAGGCGGTGAGCGCTTTTGAAGCGGCGTTGCAGGAGATCCCGCAGATCGTCGAGGCGCAGCGGCTGTTTGGTGATCCGGACTACCTGCTGCAGGTGGTCAGCCGCGACCTTCCCGCCTTTCAGCAGTTGTACGATGAGCAACTGTCGGCACTGCCCAATGTCCAGCGCCTGACCTCGACCCTGGTGATGAAGCGGGTTATCGACAACCGCTCGTTGCCGATGTGAGCTGAGCGCACAATTGTTCTAAACCCCGCCGCGCAAACGGGTTATGGTCGTGCATGCCCACGCCCTGTTGGGCGTCGGTAGTGCGCGATTGCGGCGCTTCAATCAACTGTTGGCGTTGCTGCTGGTCGCTTCAGCCTGGCTGAATGTGTTTGCAGAAAGGCCTGCAGCGCTTTGACCCGCTCGGTCACCTGCGCCCGGTGCGGGCACATCAGGTACACCGGAACGTGCTCGCCCTGCCACTCGCCCAGCAGCGGCAGCAGGCGCCCGGCCTCGACGTCCGCGGCCACATCCAGCCAGGCCTTGTACGCCACGCCATGCCCGGCCAGGGCCCAGCGCCGGGCGACTTCACCGTCGTCGCAGCGATACTCGCCCTGCACCCGTACTTCGCTCACTTCAGTGCCGCGCGCAAAACGCCACAGGTCGTAAGGTCGCCCGTTGCGCTGATAGATCACGCACTGATGGCGGGCCAGGTCCTGGGGCGTCGACGGTGCGCCATGGCGGGCCAGGTACTCGGGGCTGGCACAGGCAACACGGTGGTGATCGAGCAGAATCGGCAAGGCGACCATCTCGGAGTCGGCAGGCACGCCAAAGCGCAAGGCGACGTCGACCGGCTCGCGGTACAGGTCGCTGGCCTGGTCATTGAGCAGCAATTGCAGCTGCACCCGCGGGAACTCGCGCTTGAACTCGTCCAGCCAGGCCAACAGCACACTGCGACCAAAATCCGACGGTGCCGCCAGTTGCAACAGGCCGCCCATCGCCAGGGACTGTTCGCGCAGGGCCTGCTCCCCCTCGGCCAGGGCCCCCAGGGCCAGGCGCACGCTGTCGAGGTAACGACGGCCTTCGTCGGTCAGCCGTTGCTGGCGGGTGGAACGGGCAAACAGGCGGACCTGCAGGCGCGTTTCCAGACGCTTGAGCGCAAGGCTGGCGGCCGCCGGAGTGATGTCCAGGCTGCGCGCGGCAGCAGACAGACTGCCCTCGTCGGCCACGCGCACGAACAGCTCAAGATCAAAAAGCGTGCTCATCAGTCCTGACCGAATACCGGACGGAAAAACGAGCGCTCATAGCTAATGATGCACCGGGTGTCCTGGGCGTACTGGAAGGCGGCCAGGCACTCAGGGTCGTTCATCGAGTCCTGGCGGTAGCGTTCGTACTCGGCAAGGCTTGGAAAGCTGAACATCGCCAGGGCGATATTATTGGCGCCTTCGGAGGGCAGGAAGTAGCCGTGGTGCTGGCCGCCGAAGCGCTCCACCAGCGGTATCCAGAGCTTGCCGTAATGCTCGAACTCGGCGAGTTTGTAGGGGTCGAGGACGTAGCGCAGGTAGCAGGTGATCATCGGTGGCTCTCGCTCAGGTTGCTCGGCAGCCGAGAATGCACGAATCCGCCGCTGCCCGCATCACTCTTGAGGGCCGGCAATCTCGTCCATGAAGCCTTCAACGAACAGCTCCAGGCGCCGATGCCGCTCGGCGGCCAGGCGTGCGCCCTCCCCGGTCTGAAAACCCGAGGCCAGTTTCAGCAACTTGGTGTGGAAATGTTCGAGGCTGAACTGGCGATCCTGGTAATCGCGCCCTGCCGCGGTGGGGTTGTTGAAGTCGTATAGCGCAGAGCCCATGCGCCCGCCGACGTAGAAACAACGGGCCACGCCGACCATGCCGATGGCGTCCAGACGATCGCTGTCCTGAAGAATTTTTGCCTCAAGGGTTTCAGGCTGCAAGCCGGCAGAAAAACTGTGGGTGGCGATGGCGTGGGCCACGGCGCTGATGCGCTCGGCAGGCCAGCCGAGTTCGGCCAACAGTATTGCAGCCCTTTCTGCGGACAGCGTCGACGCCTTGGCGCGTAGCGGGGAATTTTTTTCGACCGCAACGCAATCGTGCAGCAAGGCGGCGGCCAAAAGGATCTGCAGGTCGCCGCCCTCCTTGGCCTGGAGGGTTCGGGCGTTGGTCCAGACCCGATGGATGTGGGCCAGGTCGTGGGAGCCATCGCCGTTGTCCGCAGGCAAGTGCGGCAACAAAAGGTCGGCGAGGGCCTGGCAGGGGTGGAAAGGTTGGGCGGGCATCATGAGCGGGTTCTTGGACTGGGCAATCGAAAATACGCCAGCATCGCCTGGATTGCGACCGCTTCGCGGTCGTCATCCAGGCCATCCCAGATGTGCAGACTGTACTGGCCCCATCGCTGGCAAGCCAGCTCCCACAGTGGATCGGTGTACGCCGGACTTGTAGGAGCTGGCCTTGCCAGCGATCGGGCGCGAAGCGCTCGTAACCCAGACAACACCTGATGTGCTGGCTGTACCGGCCTCATCGCGGGGCAAGCGCGAAGCGCGTCGTAGACTAGAACGGCCACTGCGCCAACGACCAGTACTGGCCCTTGCGCGACTCGAACAAGGTGAAGTGCCGCGCGCGCAGCATAAAGGCTGCCGGCTCCAGGGCTTCAGGCTCACTACCACGGTAGTCGCGGGCCAGGGTCAGGTGCGGACGGTAGTCCCGTGGGTCCTGGACAATGCCCAACGGCAGCATCGCCTGCTGCAACGCGTACGCCAACTGGCGCAAGGCCGCAGGCGTCTGGCTGGGCACCAGCACCAACGCCTTGGCCGGGCGCCACACCTCAAGCCGGTCGAGCACCAGCGTCAGCAACTCGCCAGGCACCTTGACACCAGCGGCAGCAGCCAGGATCGCCGGCAACTGAGCAGTGCCGGCGGCACCGACGAACATCAGGGTCAGGTGAAAGTTCGCCGACGGTACCGGCCGGGCGGTGCCCATATCCAGTTCGCCGCGCCATCGGGCAATGGCCCGGCGCTGTTCTGGCCCGCAATCGAGGGCAAAGAACAGCCGCTTGAACGGCTCACCGGTTTCGCCAATGCCTGGGGCCATGCCGCGCTCTCCTTGGGTCGAATGCTGAGTCTAACCCCTGCGCGGATATGCCGTCAGTCGCCGGACTGATATTTTTATTTTCATAAAATTGATTTATGAAATTATTCATGTCATTTCTATGCGTACCCCACCCACCGGAGTCAAGAATATGAACAAGACCGGACTTCTAGTAGGCGCACTGGCCCTCTGTGCCTGCAGCGCATTCGCCCAGGCCGATCAAGGCAGCCTGCGCATCGGCATCGAGGCCGCCTACCCGCCTTTCTCCTACCGCACGCCACAAGGCGAACTGGCAGGCTTTGACTACGACATCGGCAACGCCCTGTGCGCGCAGATGCAGGTCAAGTGTCAGTGGGTGATCCAGGAATTCGACGGCATGATCCCGTCATTGAAAGTACGCAAGATCGACGCGGTGCTGTCGTCGATGTCGATTACCGAGGACCGGCTGAAATCGGTCGATTTCACCGACAAGTACTACCACACGCCCGGCAAGTTCGCGATGAAGGCCGGCAACCAGATCAACGATCCAACCACCGATCTCAAGGGCAAGCGGGTCGGCGTACAGCGCGCCTCGACCTACGACCGCTTCGCCACCGAGCAGCTGGAAAGCGCCGGCGTCGAAGTGGTGCGCTACGCCTCGCAGAACGAAGCCTTTCTCGACCTTGCCGCCGGACGCCTGGACGCCACCCTCGCCGACATCGTCAACACCACAGAGAGCTTCATCAAGACCCCGGCCGGGCAAGGCTTTGCCCTGGTCGGCCCGGATATCAGCGATCCGCAGTACTTCGGCCGCGGCGCCGGGATTGCCGTGCGCAAGGGCGACAGCGCCAACCTGGCCAGGCTCAACGCCGCCATCGCGGCGATCCGCGCCAACGGCACCTACCAACAGGTGCAAAGCAAGTACTTCCCGTTCGATATCTACGGCCACTAAGCCCGGCTGGCGAGGACTTTCATCATGCTTCATGGCTACGGATCGAGCATTCTCGATGGCGCCTGGCTGACCATCAACCTGGCCTTGCTGGCCATGGCCATGGCCATCTGCCTCGGCCTGTTCGGCGCGGCCTGCCGCTTGTCGCCACTCAAATGGCTGGCCCGCCTGGGCGAGCTGTACACCACAGTAGTGCGCGGCATCCCCGACCTGGTGCTGATCCTGCTGGTGTTTTATGGCGGCCAGGACCTGGTCAACCGTCTGGCATTGGCCCTGGGTTACCAGCAGTACATTGACATCAACCCGTTCATTGCCGGGGTCTGCACCATGGGCTTCATCTTCGGCGCCTACCTCTCGGAAACCTTCCGTGGCGCCTTCCTGGCCATCCCCAAAGGCCAGGCCGAAGCCGGCGCAGCCTACGGCATGAGCGCCCTGCAGGTGTTCTGGCGGATCAGCGTGCCGCAGATGGTACGCCTGGCGCTGCCAGGCTTTACCAACAACTGGCTGGTACTGACCAAGTCCACCGCGCTGATTTCGGTGATCGGCCTGCAGGACATGATGTTCAAGGCCAAGAACGCGGCCGATGCCACCCATCAGCCGTTCACCTTCTTTGTTGCCGTGGCCGGCCTGTACCTGCTGCTGACCAGCCTGTCGCTGCTGCTGTTGCGCGGCGTCGAGAAACGCTACTCGGTCGGCTGTAAAGCCGCCGAACTGTGAGGGGAGTTGTTTGATGCTCGACTATCAGCTGATCTGGCAAAACCTGCCGCTGTACTGCAACGGCATCCTGCTGACTTTGAAGGTACTGCTGATCTCCCTGGCCTGCGGCCTGGCGCTGGCGATCCCGCTGGCCCTGATGCGGGTCTCGCGCAACTGCCTGCTGCGCTATCCGGCCTGGCTCTACACCTATGTGATCCGCGGTACGCCGATGCTGGTGCAGCTGTTTCTGATCTATTACGGCCTGGCCCAGTTCGAGGCGGTGCGCCACAGTGTGCTGTGGCCGTACCTGTCCAGCGCGACCTTCTGCACCTGCCTGGCGTTTGCCATCAACACCAGCGCCTACAGCGCCGAGTTGCTGGCCGGTAGCCTGCGGTCCACGGCCCGTGGCGAGGTCGAGGCGGCCCGGGCCATGGGCATGTCGCGCCTGACGATGTACCGGCGCATCCTGCTGCCTTCGGCCCTGCGCCGGGCCTTGCCGCAATACAGCAATGAAGTGCTGATGATGCTGCAGACCACCAGCCTGGCCTCGATCGTCACCCTGGTCGATATCACCGGCGCGGCTAAAACCTTCAATGCCCGTTACTACCTGCCCTTCGAGGCGTTCATTACCGCCGGGCTGATCTACCTGGCCCTGACTTTCATGCTGGTGCGCCTGTTCAAGCTGGCCGAGCGCCGCTGGCTGGCCTACCTCGCCCCGCGCAAGCACTAAGGAGCTTTCATGCAGCAAATTGACCATGTTCTGCCCTGGAGCGCCTGCGGCACCCAGCGCACCCTACGCCTGTTTCGCTTCGGCAGCGGCCCGCGCAAGGCCTATATCCAGGCTTCGCTGCACGCCGATGAACTGCCCGGCATGCGGGTGGCGGTCGAACTCAAACGGCGCTTGGGCGAGCTTGAGGCCCAGGGCCGGCTCAGTGGCGTGATCGAACTGGTGCCACTGGCCAACCCGATCGGCATTGGCCAGATGTTCCAGGCCACGCACCAGGGCCGTTTCGAGTTCAACAGCGGCAAGAACTTCAACCGCGATTTCCCGCCCTTGACCGAAGCCCTGGTGGCGCGCCTTGAGGGCCAACTGGGCAGTGATGGCGCGGCCAACGTGGCAACGATTCGCCGGGCCATGGCCGCAGCCCTCGCCGAGTTGCCCCCGGCGCGCAGCGAGCTCGATGGCCTGCGCCGCCTGTTGCTGCAAAGCGCCTGCGATGCTGACCTGGTACTGGACCTGCACTGCGACTTCGAATCGGTGATGCTGCTCTACGCCCTGCCGCAGAACTGGCCAAGCCTGCGCTCGCTGGCGGCCCGCCTGGGTGCCGAAGCGGTGCTATTGGCCGAGGACGCCGGTGGCGACGCCTTCGATGAAGCCTGTGCGGTGCCCTGGCTGCGCCTGCGCGAGTACTTCCCCGAGGCCGAGATTCCCCTGGCCTGCGTGGCCACCACCGTCGAACTGCGCGGCATGGCTGATACCGGGCGGGAACAATGCCAGGCCAGCGCCGAGCAGATTCTCGGCTACCTCGCCGACCAGGGCCTGATCAACGGCGACTGGCCCGAGGCGCCCAGCCAGTGCTGCGTCGCCACGCCCTTTGCCGGTGCCCAGTACGCCTATGCCGAACACCCCGGCGTGGTCAGCTACCTGCAACCTTTGGGGGCGCGGGTCACGGTCGGCGACCCGCTGTTCGAAGTGATCGACCCGCTGACCGATCGCCACAGCGTGGTCCGCGCCAGCACCGACGGCGTCCTCTATGCCCGTGAACGCCTGCGTTTTGCCCAACCCGGCCTGTGGCTGGCCAAGGTCGCCGGCACTACGCCGATACGCCACGGCCGCCTGCTCACCGACTGACACCAGCGAGTACTGACTGATGAACAAACTGCAAATCAACGACCTGCATAAAAGCTACGGCACCCACCAGGTGCTCAAGGGCGTCTCGCTGCAGGCCAGCGCCGGTGACGTGATCAGCATCATCGGCTCCAGCGGCTCGGGCAAGAGCACCTTCCTGCGCTGCATCAACCTGCTTGAGCAACCCAACGCCGGCGAGATCCTGGTCAACGGCGAGCAGCTCAAGCTGCGCAGCTGCCCCCGCGGCGGGCTCCGGGCCGCCGACCCGCGTCAGCTGCAACGCCTGCGTGCGCGGCTGAGCATGGTCTTTCAGCACTTCAACCTGTGGTCGCACATGAGCGCGCTGGACAACGTCATGGAAGCCCCGGTGCAGGTGCTGGGCATCAACCGCAAGGAAGCCCGCGACAAGGCCGAACACTACCTGCACAAGGTCGGCGTCAGCCATCGCCGCGACGCCTACCCTGCGCACATGTCCGGCGGCGAACAGCAACGGGTGGCAATCGCCCGCGCGTTGGCCATGGAACCGGAAGTGATGCTGTTCGACGAGCCGACGTCGGCGCTCGACCCGGAACTGGTCGGCGAAGTGCTCAAAGTCATGCAGGACCTGGCCAGCGAAGGCCGGACCATGGTGGTGGTCACCCATGAAATGGGCTTTGCCCGCGAGGTGTCCAACCAGTTGCTGTTCCTCCACCAGGGCATTGCCGAAGAACGTGGCCACCCCCGTGAAGTGCTGGCCAGGCCGCAGTCCGAGCGCCTGCGCCAGTTTCTCGCCGGCAGCCTCAAGTAAGCCCCCAGGCCTCGCCCCGACTGCACGCCGGGGAGTGGCTTGGGATACACTGCGACCCATCTTTCAGGGAGCCTTGCGCCGGATGTCGAGCACTTCGAAGAACACCACCGTCTACGCCTCGCCGGTCATGCGCAAGCTGTCGGAAAGCCTCGCCGAACTGCAACCCTCGTTGCGCAAGGTGGCCGATTACATCCTGCGTCACCCGCTCAAGGCGGCCACCCTGACCATCGAAGAGATGGCCCAGGCCACCGCCACCTCGCCCGCCGCCGTCAACCGCCTGGCCAAGGCCCTAGACCTGGGCGGCTACAGCGGCATGAAGGCGGAGCTGGTGAGCACCCTGCAACAAATGGTCTCGCCCGTGGACAAGCTGCGCAATGAACTGGCCCAGCGCCCCGGTGGCGAGTTCGGCCTGCACGAGCAGATCCACAGCGCCAGCAGCAACCTGGCGACCACCCGCAGCATCAACCCGGCGGACACTTTCGAGGCCTTCATCACCTGCCTGACCCAGGCGCGCAAGGTCTATGTGCTGGGTTTTGGCAACAGCGTCTACCTGGCGGGCCTGGCGGCCTCGACCCTGGTACCGTTCTGCGCCGATGCCTGCGCCATCAGCATGGAAGGCGGCAACGAAAATGCCGCTTACCGTCTGGCGGCGATCACTGACCAGGACGTGCTGTTGGCGATTTCCCTGCCGCGTTACTCCCAGGACACCCTGCAGCTCTCGCGCTTTGCCCATGAGCGTGGCGCCACGGTGCTGGCGATTACCGACTCGCCGGCCTCGCCGCTGGCGCCCATCGCCCGTCATACGCTGTTCGCCGCCGCCGATCACCCGGTGCTGACCAGTTCCAACATTGCCGTGCTGGCACTGATCGAAGGCCTGGTGGCCGGGGTCATGGCGCGTAACAAGGAAGCGGTGCAGCTGGCCACCGAACTGACCGAGAGCGTGATGTCCTACCTGCATGTACCCGGCAACAAAATCACCCGCAAGTGAGGCGGCAAAGACGCGCAAGCTGAATTACGCTGTGTACGCGCCTGTGCGCACTCACTACCCCAGGAGCTGAACGACAATGGATTGTTTTTCACCCAGCGATAAGCTGTTCATGCATCAGGCCCTGAGCGAAGGTCGCCGCGCCTTGCCCGCCTGCCTACCCAACCCGCCAGTGGGCTGCGTGCTGGTGCGCCACGGCCAGATCATTGCCCGCGGCTTCACTCAAGCACCCGGCCAGCACCATGCCGAAGCCATGGCCATGGCCCAGCTGGACGGCGATGCCGACGACGTCACCGCCTACGTGACCCTTGAACCCTGCTCGTTTCATGGCCGCACGCCTTCCTGCGCCACCGCCTTGGTCAAGCGCGGCATCCAGCGTGTGTGCGTGGCCATGCTCGACCCCGATCCACGCAATGCCGGGGCAGGTATCGCACTGCTCGAGGCCGCGGGCATCGAGGTGCTGGTGGGCGTGCTGCAAGCCCAGGCCGCGGGGGACCTCGGTCGCTACCTCAAGCATCCGCCTGGCGCTGAACCGTTAACGCAAACGCTGGCGCCTAGCACTATGGTCGGGCACACAACCGGTAACATTTAGTACAAACCAGGGAGCTGATTGTTTATGCTGGCGGGCTTATGCCATGGCGCATCGCCACATCGACAAGTATCCGCCCATGAAAATCTTCCTCGTTTTACTGTTCGTTTTCTCCATTGCCTACGTCCATTTCCGTGGCCGGGTGCGGCACAAAGTCACCCGCCAGCTGGGTGATCACTCAAGCTTCCTGGCCCCGGTCAACGTGTTCCTGTACCTGTTCTCCAAGCTGCCGGCCAAGCCTTACCTGCCGGTTGAATCCTTCCCCGAGCTCAAGCCGTTGCAGGACAACTGGCAGGAGATCCGCGCCGAGGCCCAGCAACTGCTGCATGTCGGCGAGATCAAGAGTTCGCAAAACTACGACGACGTCGGCTTCAACTCGTTCTTCAAGAGCGGCTGGAAGCGCTTCTACCTGAAGTGGTACGGCGAAAGCCACCCTTCGGCAATGAAGCTGTGCCCGCGCACCACCGAGCTGCTGCAAGGCATCGGCACGGTCAAGGCGGCGATGTTCGCCACCCTGCCTCCGGGCTCCAAGCTGGTGCGCCACCGCGACCCTTACGCAGGCTCGTACCGTTACCACCTGGGCCTGGACACGCCCAACGATGACGGCTGCTACATCTGCGTTGACGGCGAGAACTACGCCTGGCGCGACGGCGAGGCGGTGGTGTTCGATGAAACCTACATCCACTACGCCTCGAACCAGACCGAACACAACCGCATCATTCTGTTCTGCGACGTCGAGCGTCCGCTCAAGTACCGCTGGGCCACGGCGTTCAACCGCTGGTTCAGCCGCAGCGTGATGGCCGCGGCGGCCGCGCCCAACGATGCCGGCGACAAGACCGGTGGCATCAACCGGCTGTTCACCCGCATCTACAAGATCCGCGAGCGCGGCAAGGCGCTGAAGAAGCGCAACCGGACCCGCTACTACCTGGAGAAATGGGCGGTGGTGGCGGCGTTGGTGCTGGTGTTCATCTATATCTGAGTCGCTTTGAACAGCGCTATCGCGGGGCAAGCCCGCTCCTACAGGTTGTGGGAGCGGGCTTGCCCCGCGATCGGTTCTGCTCCCAAAGTCTTACCTTTCCCCGACCATCGACCAACGGCGCCCCGCCTGTAAAAAAACTAGCTTCACTGTTCTAGTTGCCAACCACACCAAGGTGAAGACAATGAGCATGATGGACTGGGATGCCTACCGTAATCAGTTGATGGCCGGCATCGGCGATCTCAAGCAACTCTCTCCCGACACGGTCAACGGTTACATGACCGCCAGCGGCGCCGGAGCCAGGACCAACCACCTGGACGCCAAGACCCGTGAGCTGATTTCCCTGGCTGTGGCGGTCAGCACCCGCTGTGACGGCTGCATCGCCGTGCACTCGGCCCAGGCAGTCAAGCAAGGCGCGACCCGCGAAGAAATCGCCGAAGCCCTGGGCGTGGCCGTGGCGATGAACGCCGGGGCGGCGCTGGTGTACTCGGCGCGGGCCCTGGATGCGGTGGGCAAGGCCGGGCAGTAAATTCCCCACAAGTGAGTGCGCGGCCAACGTCGCGCCTCACCCACTTCCTGGCATTTTCGCATAAGCTAGCAGGCGAACCGTTTTCAGGAACCCCCATGATCCACATCCGCCCCATGACCGCCGCTGACTTCGAGCGCTTCTGGCCGACCTTCCAGGCCATTGTCAGCGCCTGCGAAACCTATGCCTTCGACCCGGCCATGAGCCAGGAGCAAGCCCGCCAGCTGTGGCTGGAAGCGCCGCTGCGGACCCTGGTGGCCGAAGAGGATGGCGTGCTGCTCGGCTCCTACTTCCTCAAGGCCAATGCCGCCGGGCCCGGCAATCATGTCAGCAATTGCGGCTACATGGTCTGCGATGCCGCCCGTGGGCGCGGTGTAGCCCGGTTGATGTGCGAGCACTCGCAGCAGCTGGCGCGGGAGCTGGGTTTTCTGGCCATGCAGTTCAACTCGGTGGTGTCGAGCAACGAGGTGGCGGTGGCCTTGTGGCAGAAGCTTGGCTTTGCGATCGTCGGGCGTTTGCCCAAGGCCTACCGGCATGCGCGCCTGGGGCTGGTGGACAGCCTGGTGATGTACAAGTGGCTGGAAGAGCCGAAGCAGCCGGTGCTGATCGGGCGCAAGAATATCGAGGCGGTGGTTTCGCGCAAGCGCGGGCGTTGAAACTGTGTTGACTGTGCCGGCCTCATCGCGGGTCAAGCCCGCTCCTACAGGAGCCGGCTTGCCGGCGATGCTTTGCAAGCCGTTGACTGCAAAGGCTTTCAGTGTTCAGATGCGCGCCAGTTTCAGGTGTCCTGCGCCGCCGTGCGCAGGGTGAAACGGGAAGCCGGTGCGTCATGCCAATGACTAGTCCGGCGCTGCCCCCGCAACGGTAAGCGAGCGAAGCCTTCGAAACACCACTGTGCTCCGGCATGGGAAGGTGAAGACCTTCATGACCCTCGCAAGCCCGGAGACCGGCCTGAGGCTTTTGTTTGGCAACCCCGCGGTGGGCGGGCGCAGGCCGGTTGGCGTTCGCCTGCGCGCGCCATGCCTCCGTGCGTTGTTCCCTCCGGGATTCATTCTTCCTGTTGACTGTGGAACGACATGTCCCGTAACTCCAAGCTTCACACCCTGGCGGCCAATGCCCTGGCCCCCTGCCTGGCCTTCTGCGTGCCGGCTTTCGCCGAAGACACCAGCCCCTCTGCCCTGGCCCTGCCCTCGACGGCCATCACCAGCAGCAGCGACAACGAAACCATCAGCCTGGCCACCCCGCTGCCGACCGGCTCGCGCCTGAACCTCAGCGCCATGGACACCCCGGCCAGCACCAGCAGCCTCGCAGGCGAGGTCATCGAGGGGCGCAACAACCTCACCGTGCAAGACGCCGTGACCCGTTCGCCGGGCATCACCTCGGTGGCCACCCCGGGCAACGGCAACACTGCGCTGTCGGCCCGCGGCTTCAGCGGTCACGGCTCGGTGATGACCCTGTTCGACGGTTCGCGGATGTACACCGGCGCCGGCACCCAGAGCTTCCCGGTCGACCCGTGGATGGTCGAGCGTATCGACGTGATCCGCGGCCCGGCCTCGGTGCTGTACGGCGAAGGCGCCACGGGTGCGGTGATCAACGTGATCGCGAAAAAGCCGTTTGCCGGCGAGATCCGCAACCACCTGCGCCTGGGCTACGGTTCTTACGATCGCCAGCAACTGGGCCTGGACAGCGGCGGTTCGCTGAGCAAGCGGCTGAGCTACCGGATGACCCTCAACCGCCAGGCAAGCAATGGCTGGATCGACCGTGGCGACGCGAAGAACCTGGCCATGAGCGCCGCCCTGCGCTTCGACGCCAGCGACGACCTGAGCTTCACCCTCGCCCACGAGCGCGGCGACGCCGAGCCGATGAACTACTTCGGCACGCCGCTGATCGACGGCCATTACCGCGACAGCCTGGGCAAGAAAAACTACAACCTCAAGGATTCGGCCCAGCACTACCACGACGAATGGACCCGCTTTAACACTGATTGGGCCATCAGCGATTCGATCAGCGCCAGCAACCAGCTGTACTACCTCAAGAGCCGCCGGCACTGGCGCAACGCCGAGGACTACACCTGGAACAACAGCGTCGGCCAACTGCAGCGTGGCAGTTACCTTGAAATCAAGCACGACCAGGAGCAGATCGGCGACCGTCAGAGTTTTACCTTCGACCATTCGCTGTTTGGCCTGGCCAGCAAGACCGTGGTCGGCACCGAATACAACCGCGTCCGTTTCGGCATCGACAGCAACTCGCCGTACAACGACACAGGCGGCGACTTCATCGACCCATGGCAGCCGGCGCCGGGGTACTTCCACAGTAAAGATCCGACCCGCCCGCAAACCGACAGCACCACCCGCACCTTTGCCCTGTTCGCCGAGAACCGCACGCAGTTGTCGGAGCGCTGGTCGCTGGTGACCGGCATCCGCCGCGACCAGAACCACATCGACCGCAACAACCTGGTCAACGACACCCGCACGGACCGCAGCCTCAACGGCGGCAACTGGCGCGCCGGGCTGGTGTTCGCGGTCAACGACGCGCTGAGTCTGTACGGCCAGTACTCCACCAGCGAAGATGGCGTCAGCGACCTGGTCACCTTGAGCCCGACCCAGCAGCAGTTCGACCTGACCGAAGCCAAGCAGACCGAATTCGGCCTCAAGCAACTGTTCTGGGACGGCCGCGGCGAGTGGACCCTGGCGGCCTATCACATCGTCAAGAAGAAGCTGCTGGTCGATAACCCCGACACCCATCAACAGGAACAGGCCGGGCAGCAGACCTCCGATGGCCTGGAAGCGACCCTGGAACTGGCCCTGGCCAACCAGTGGCACGTCTCGGCCAACGCCTCGTTGGTGCGCGCCAAGTACGACGATTACGACCAGACAGTGGGCGGGCAAACCGTCTCCCGTGCCGGCAACCGCCCAAGCAATGTGCCACGGCGTACCGCCAACCTGTGGCTGAACAAAGGCTTGAGCTACAACGTGGATGCTGGCATGGGCCTGCGTTATGTCGATGAGCGTTATGCCGACACCGCCAACTCCCAGCGCGTGCCGGGCTTTACCGTGGTCGATGCCAACCTGGGCTGGCAGGTGCTGCCGGATGTGCGCCTGGGCTTGCAGTTGAACAACCTGCTGGACCGGCGTTATGCGGCCACCGCACACAGTGGCGAGCAGTGGCTGATGGGTGAGCCGCGGTCGTACTTTGCGACGGTGGATTACACCTTCTGAGGTGAACCCGGGCTGCTTTGCAGCCCATCGCCGGCAACGCCGGCTCCCACAGGGAGTTGCGATCACCGCTGGGTAAACCCGAAGTTGACAGCTTATGTATACTGGCAGGCGCTTGGCTCCCGGTCCGAACACCCTGCCATGGCCGGACTCGAAGCACGGCTGAGGCAACAACCCTAACCCCACTCATCGCCTATCGGGAGCGCCAAGGATGCTGCCAGGTTCTACCTCCTCGTCTGCCAGGGCCGCCCGGTTGCGCGGCAAGGTCGGTCTGTACTTTGTCGCCGCGCTGTCGGTGCTGGCCGGCATGACCGACGCCATTGGCTTCATGGCCACCGGCGATTTCGTTTCGTTCATGAGCGGCAACACCACACGCCTGGCGGTATCGCTGGGCGACGGCGAGCTGGGGCCGACCCTGCGCATCGCTGCAGTGCTGCTGGCCTTTGTCGTAGGCAATGCCCTGGGGGTGGTGATTGCGAGCCTGAGCGGTCGCCGCCCATGCCCATTGTTGCTGGTCATCGCCGCGCTGCTGGCACTGGCGGCGTTGCTGCCGAGCACGCTGCAACTGCCGGCCCTGGTGTCGGCAGTCGCCGCCATGGGCATGATCAACGCCGTGGTCGAGGAAGTGAACGGCCTGCCGATCGGCCTCACCTACGTCACCGGCGCCCTCTCGCGCTTTGGCCGTGGCCTGGGCCGGGCGCTGCTGGGTGAGCGCCGGCAAGGCTGGCGGGTGCAGTTGATTCCCTGGACCGGGATGTTCGTCGGCGCCGTGCTCGGGGTGCTGCTGGAGCAGGCTTTCGACCTGGCGGCGCTGCTGTTCAGCGCCGTGCTGGCGACGACGCTGGGGTTGCTCTCGCTGAAGATCCCGCGGCGCTGGCAGCTCAGGTACATGCCCCGCTAGGCGGGCTTACAGGCAGGTGGCCAGGGCAGCCATGCGGCGCAGGGCGACACTGTCGTTGTGCTTGGCGTAGTAGCTGACTGCGGTGCTGCCGCCCTGGGCGCGGATGTCGGCAAAGGATTCGGCCTCGCGGGTGTACACGGTGAAGCCGCCTTGTTTGCCAGGCTCCAGGTAACCGCTGGCGTCGACGCCAAAGACCTCCTCGTCCTGCCAGCCGAACTGGATGCACTGGGCAACCACATCCGCCGCCTTGCTCGAACTGAAGGCCTTGGTGGGCGCCTGGCTGCGCGCCGCCTCCATGGCCGAAGACGCACAACCGGCCAACAACGCTGCAGCGACCATCGCCATTACTACCCGCATGACTCATCCTCGTCGAAAAAAACGTGACTGTAGCATTGCCCTGGCGTCAAAGAGACAACCCGGATGCATAAAGCACCCGTTTCAGCTGCCAAGGAAGCGCATCATCAAAATCCTCGCCTGCCTGCTGATCAGCAGCACCCTGACCCTCAGCGCTTGCGGCTCGATCATGGGCCGGGGCTCGAGTTACTACGCTGAGCGCCCGTCCGATGGCGCCTTCATGGGCAGCCGCTCGAACGTCGCCATGCTCTTTGCACCGACCTCGCTGCAGTTTTGCTGGCCAACCCTGGTCTGCCCGGCCGCCTTCATCGTTGCACTGCCGGTGGACCTGACCCTGGATGTAGTGCTGCTACCCTACGACATCGCTCGTCGCTGATCCCGAGCGAGTTCACCCCTTCGAACAGCTGTGTATTGACCTTCCACGTGCGCTTCACAACCAGGAATGCGAGCCTCCCACCATGCACGTCTCCCGCACCACCCTGATCATTCGCCGCATCGGCGCCTGGTTGCTCGATACCCTGCTCGCCTTCGGCGCCTGGTTCGCCCTGGCCCTGTTGGGCCTTGGCCGTGGCGAAGACGGCATGCTGCTGATGCAGCTGCTGTACTTTCCGCTGTTCGAGTACCTGATGCGCGGGCAAACACCGGGCAAGCTGCTGTTGGGGCTGAGCGTGATCAACCGTGCCGGGCAGCCACCCAGTTTGCTCCAGGCGCTGCTGCGCGGTATCACCCGGCCGATCGAGGCGGCCTTCGGCCTGATCGTGGTCTGGCTGTGCGCCGAATCGCGCTATTGCCAGCGGCCCGGCGACTGGCTGGCACGCACCTATGTGATGGACACCCGCGACCTCAGGGCGCTGCGCCAGCAATTGAGCGAGGGTTGACCTACAGCCCCTCGTCGGCCTCTGCGGCTTCGATCGCGCGTTTGTTGACAAAGCCGATGGCCAAGCCGATCGCGCCGGCCACATACAGCCCGGCCAGGCACAGAAACACCAGCACCTCGAAACCGAAAATCAGCTGCGAAATACCCGCCATCGCCAATACCAGCAGGACGCCGAATACAGTGGTGTCGGCGTTCTTGTGATTGAGCAGGAACGTACCCAGCACAGACAAGGCCACCAGGCTCAAGCAGATGGCGATGTAGGAGAAGGCCTTGTTATCCCAGAACAGGAACACATTGACCTTGATGGTGTAGTCGATGATGTAGCCGATCAGCGTGATGCAGCCGATCAAACCGAAGGCCAGGGCGGTGCCCTTCCAGTTGCTGGTGTTCTGGTCCAAAACGTTCTTCCTTGATTGATCAAAAACGGCGGCAACTCTACCACCGATCAGCACTGATGCCGCGCCCGCTGCAGCACATCAACAAACGCGCGACGAATTTCTGCCAGACTTGCAGCCTTCACCGATCAGGATGACTGCATGAATCACGAACTGCTCTGGGTGCTCGGCCTGCTGTTCGCCGCCGTGGCCCTGTTCATCGCCAACCGGCCGCGCATGGACGTGGTCGCCCTGCTGGTGATCGTCGCCCTGCCGCTGCTGGGCATCCTCAGTGTGCAGGAAGCCCTGGCCGGTTTCAGCGACCCCAACGTGGTGCTGATCGCCGCCCTGTTCGTGATCGGCGAAGGCCTGGTACGCACCGGCATCGCCTACCGCATCGGCGAGTGGATGGCCGACCGCGCCGGCAACAGCGAAGCGCGGCTGATCGTGTTGCTGATGGTCTGCGTGGCCGGGCTGGGCTCGGTGATGAGTTCCACCGGGGTGGTGGCGATCTTCATTCCGGTGGTGCTGAGCATCGCTGCGCGGATGAAGGTCTCGCCCAGCCGCTTGATGATGCCGCTGGCCTTCGCCGGGCTGATCAGCGGCATGCTCAGCCTGGTGGCAACCCCGCCCAACGTGGTAGTGCACAGCGAACTGGTGCGTCATGGCGAAAGCGGTTTCAGCTTCTTCAGCTTTACCCCGTTCGGCCTGGTGGTGCTGTTGCTTGGCGTTGGCTACATGCTGCTGACCCGCCACTGGCTGGGCGGTGAAGTGCGCAAGGACGGCAGCGCGCAAACCCGCCGCACCCTGCTCGACCTGATCATCGACTACAAGCTTGCCGGCCGCGAACGGCGCCTGCGTGTGCGCCCCGGCTCGCCACTGATCGGCCATAGCCTCAGCGAGCTGAAACTGCGCACCGAACACGGCGCCAGCGTGGTCGGCATCGAGCGCCAGCACAAGTTCACCACCCGCGTGCTCAGCCCCGATTCGAGCACCACGGTGCACGAAGGCGATGTGCTGCTGCTCGACCTGTTCGCGCCCAAGGACGACCTGCGCAGCCTGTGCCAGAGCATGCAACTGGAGCCGCTGCACTTCAAGGCGGCCTATTTCATCGACCAGTCCCAGGAAGTGGGCATGGCCGAAGTGGCGGTGCCGCCGGGCTCGCAGCTGATCGGCAAAAGCCTGCTGGAACTGACCTTCCGCAGCCGCTGGGGCCTCAACGTGGTCGGCCTGCGCCGCGACCAGGCCGCCATTGAAGAACAACTGGTGGAAGAAAAGCTCAAGCTCGGCGACACCCTGCTGGTGATCGGCACCTGGAAAGCCATTCGCCAGTTGCAGGCCCAACCACGGGACTTCCTGGTGCTGAGCCTGCCGGCCGAAATCGACAATGTCGCCCCGGCCGGCAATCGCGCCCCCTATGCGCTGATCAGCCTGGCGGTAATGGTCGGGCTGATGGTCAGCGGCGTGGTGCCCAACGTGATTGCCGCGCTGATTGGCTGCCTGCTGATGGGCGCCGGGCGCTGCATCGACATGAACAGCGCCTACCGCGCCATCCACTGGCAAAGCCTGGTGCTGATCGTCGGCATGCTGCCATTTGCCCTGGCCCTGCAGAAAACCGGCGGCATCGCCCTGGCCGTGCACGGCCTGGTGCAAATGCTTGGCAGTGCCGGGCCCTATGTGATTCTCGCCAGCCTGTTCGCCATCACCGCGATCATCGGCCTGTTCATCTCCAACACCGCCACCGCGGTGCTGATGGCGCCGGTGGCGGTGACCACCGCCGAGCAACTGGGCGCCTCGCCCTACCCCTTTGCGATGATCGTCGCCCTGGCGGCTTCGGCGGCGTTCATGACCCCGGTGTCATCGCCGGTCAACACCTTGGTGCTCGGCCCCGGCCAGTATCGCTTCGGCGATTTCGTCAAGGTCGGGGTGCCGTTCACCCTGCTGGTGATGGTGGCCAGCGTGATCATGGTGCCTTGGCTGTTTGCCCTGTGACGGCACCGCGCTTTCGCTGCTGGAGGGTTTCGGCGGCTACCCGCCAGTCCCGCGCCCAGCCATCGAGCACCACCTTGAGGTTGTCGGCGGTCATCACCTGATCGTCGTTTTCCAGCGGCAGGCCGGTGCCCTTGCGCACCACTTCGGCAACCACCGCGCGGCTGCCGCCATCGAGGAACGCCGCCTCGGTGGCGATCACGCTGTCGAGGTCGCGAATGCCCACCGCGCTGCTGACCCCGGCCGCCACCAAGGTCACCGGCAGGTACTCATAGAAGTGCAGCGCCTGGGTATGGGCGCCCACCGAGGTGATCGCCGGGCGCACGATCAAGGTGTGCGGCCCGGGTTGCTCGACCAGGTTGAGGACCTTGCCCAGTTCACGCTTGAGCGCCGCATCGTAGTACTGGGTGACCGCTTTGAGCGTGGCCGCGGGGATCTGCGTGCTGGCCTTGGGCATCGGGTAGAACTGGCTCGGGGCGATGTACACCTGGCTGTAGCGCTCCATGCGCAGCTTGGGGCTGACCCAGCGCAGCACCGCGTCACCGGAGGCGGTCTTGTGCTCGCTCAACTGGTCATAGTTGCGCAGAAAGCCCGAGTACTCCTTGGGGCTGACCTTGTTCTGGCTGCAACCGGCCAGCAGCAGCGAGGCGCTCAGCAGCGGTACGATCAATTGTTTACGCATCTCAGCCTCCAAAACCGTCATTGGCCGGGTTCGGGGTGCTTGGTGGAGCGGTCCACGTGCAGCTCGCCCTGGCTCATGATCCAGTGCACCAGTTCGCCCAAGGGGATCTTGTAGCTGTACTCCATCCACTGGTTGCTGGTGGGGCTGTAACGTTCGAAATAGTGGCTGAGGATCATGTGCCTGCCGTCGCTGGACAAGCCCAGGCGCGAGTCCTGGTAACTGAGCAGCGCATTGCGCCAGAGTTCCTGGGTACGCAGGTCGAGGGTCAGCGACTGGCTGCTGTCGAAGCCGTTGGTCGGGTGTGTGGCCGGCATGGAAAACTCCCTTGAATGAACGGGCCACAGCGTGCCCCAGGGCTTTTGCAGGCTGATGTCCGCTTTGTGTCGGTGCTGCAGGAATGTTGCGAGATTGAAATAAATGACCGGCAGCGCAGAATGGTTTTAGATACGCACTTTTCACGGCCCATGGACCGCAACGTGAGCAGACTGCTGATTGTCGATGACGACCTGGAAATTTGTGCCCTGCTGAAGAAGTTCTTTGTCCGCCACGGCTATGAAGTCGACCTGGCCGGCAACGGCGAGGCCATGTGGGCGGCCATCGAACTGCAGCGCCCGGACATCATCATTCTCGACCTGATGCTGCCCGGCGAAGGCGGCCTGAGCCTGTGCCAGAAGCTGCGCGCCAGCACCGGCATCCCGATCATCATGCTCACCGCCATGGACGAGCTCAGCGACCGCATCGTCGGCCTGGAGCTGGGCGCCGACGACTACCTGGGCAAGCCCTTCGATGCCCGCGAACTGCTCGCCCGCCTGCGTGCAGTGCAGCGCCGGGCCGGTGAGCAGCTGCGGCCAAGCAGCGAGGAAACCCGCCCGCTGATTCATTTCGACAACTGGCAGCTGGACGTCACCCGGCGCGAGCTGCGCACCCCCGAAGGGGTCATGGTGCCGTTGTCGGCCGGCGAGTTCGACCTGCTGCTGGTGTTCCTCGAACACCCGCAGCGCATCCTCACCCGCGAGCAGTTGATTGACCTGGCCCGCGGCCAGGGCCATGAAGCCTTTGACCGCAGCATTGACGTGCAGGTGAGCCGCTTGCGGCGCAAGATCGAACCCGACAGCAAGCGCCCGGAGCTGATCCGCACCGTGCGCAATGGCGGTTACCTGTTCAGCGCCAAGGTCAGCCGCTCGTGATCCGCCTCGACTTGCGCCGCGACAGCATCAGCCGGCGCATTGCCCTGACCATCATCGCCGCGATGCTGACCTCGGTTGTGCTCAATGTGCTGTTCGTGCAACTGGCCGGGGTCTGGGCGCGTCCGCCGTTGACCCAGACCGGCCTGCTCGAACAGATCGCCGTGACCACCCGCACCCTCGAAGCCGCACCGCCTGAACTGCGCCCGACACTGGCCAACGCGGCCAGCAACCCATTGCTGCAAGTGCAGTGGAGCCGCCAGCGCGCCGACCTGCAACTGCCCGGGCCAGGGGCACGAATTACCCTGGAGGAAGCCCCGCCGCTGCAGCGCCTGTTGGCCGACAGCCCGCGACACCTTGAAGGCTTTCAGCCCAGCGACTGGCCGGCAGACAGCCCCGATGCCCATTACAAACTGGTCATGCAGATCAACGATGGCAGCTGGCTGGCCTTCACCCCACCGTACCGCAGCTGGGGCCTGAGTGTGGCCATGCGCTTTACCATCATCGGCGTCCTGGCGCTGGTGGCCGCACTGCTGGTGGCCTGGGTCGGCACCCGTCAACTGGCTGGGCCCCTGCAACGTTTCGCCCGTGCCGCGCGGCGCTTTGGCAGTGATTTTCGCGCCCCGCCCATTGGCCTTGAAGGCCCCCATGAATGGCGCCAGGCAATCACCGCCTTCAACACCATGCAGGCGCAGATCCAGCACTTCGTGGCCGAACGCACGCAGATGCTCGCGGCCATTTCCCATGACCTGCGCGCGCCCCTGACGCGCATGCGTTTGCGCGGCGAGTTCATCGACGACCCGGAACAACAGCGCAAGCTGTTCCGTGATGTCGATGAAATGCAGAGCATGATCAATGCCGCACTGGGGTTCTTTCGTGACGAGACCCGGCTGGAAGAAACCACCCCGTTCGACCTCGCCGAACTGCTGCAGACCCTGATCGACGACTATCGCGATCAGCACATCGATGTGGCCTTCGACGGGCCGGCCAACCTGGTCTTCATCGGTCGGCCGCTGGGCTTGAAACGCGCCGTGACCAACCTGCTGGAGAACGCCCTGAAGTATGCGCGCGAGCCCGACGTGCGGCTGAGCAGCACCGAACACGCCATCGTGATCGACATCAGTGACCGTGGCCCGGGCATTCCCGACGCGTCACTGGAAGACGTGTTCATGCCGTTCTTTCGCCTGGAGTCCTCACGCAACCGCGATACCGGTGGCGTTGGCCTGGGGCTGTCGTCGGCGCGCTCGGCGGTGCGTGAACAAGGCGGCGAGCTGCAGCTGAGCAACCGCCGCGGCGGCGGCCTGGTGGCGCGTATCGAGTTGCCACGGTGATCAAGTGGCGACCGCGACGGCTTGAGCCGCGAGACCTGGGGCTGGCCCTCTACCTGCTCAGCCTGGTGCTACCCGCGGTGCACAGCGAGGAGCACAACTGGCTGCGCGAGGTCTACAGCCAAACCACCAACTCCGGCTTTCTGGCCTCCATCCTGGGCTTGCCGGTCATGCTGTTCGGCTACTTCGCCTGGCTGGCGAACCCATTGTTCCTGGCGGCGTACCGGACCCGCAGCGCCAGACGCAGGCTGATCTATGCCCTGCTGGCCTTGCTGGCCGGGTTGTCGGTGCAGTGGCAATTGGTGAGTTTGTATGACGAGGACGGTCAGTTCACCGTTACCGGATACACCTATGGGTATTACGTCTGGTTGCTGTCCTTTGTATGGTTGGGTGTTTGCGGCGCCAGGCGAGCAGGCGCCAGCTGATGAGTCGACTGTGCGGGCCCCATCGCTGGCAAGCCAGCTCCCACAATAGATCTGCGCACACCGAACCGGTGGGAGCGGGCCTTGCCCCGCGATCGAGCGCGCAGCGAATGCGGGTTGCTCGCCTCAGCGTTGCAGCGACTCTAGGGTCAAGCCGGCCAGGTAGACCACCTTCGGGTCTGGATCATTGAGGCATTCGCGCAGCGCGGCCAGGGCCTGTGCCAGCTTGCGCTTGCCCAGCCGACGGTTGTCGAGCACACAGGCGGCATGACGGCGAATGGCGACATGTTCAGACGCCAGGCCGCGTACCGCTTCCTTGATATCGCTGTTGCTGATAGTGCAGTAACTGGAGCCCGGCTTGATCGTCTCCTCAGCTTCCGTTGCGCATTGCGGATAACGTTGCAGCAAGGTTTCCAGGGGTCGGTAATCCAGTACCAGCGCCTGCGCGCCCTGATCCCGAAAAGCCCTGAGGCTGGCGCAGCAGCCGGACACCGAGAAGTCTGCCAGCTGTGCATCAGCCGCCTGCGCCAGCAACCAGTCAAAATCGCCCAGGTAACCCAGGGCGCTGGCACTCCAGCGACGCGTGCTCGGGTCTTTGCCGTTGACCACTTGCAGGCGCAGCGCTTCGATTGCCGCCGCCTCGGCGACCCCGGCCAGGCCGAGGATCATCGCCGCCCGCCATCGCTGCGGGCCGTTTTGCAAGGTGTGCACCAGCGCAGCCGTTGCGCTGCGGCCACGACCAATCAGCCAGCGGCTGGCCTCCTCACCATCAATAGCCTGGGGGCGGGAGAGGCAGCTCAGGTAGTAGCTGACCTGCTGGTCTTCTGCGAGCGTAGCGACACGACGGCGCTCCTGTTCGGTGGCGTCCTGCTCGGGGAAATGATGCACAAACTGGCGTGGCGAAAGGCTTTTGGCCGCCAGCTCCGGCCCGCCGTATTCATCATGGAAAAACACAATGAAGTCCTTGGCGACCCGTGGGTCTCTGGCGTAAATGCGGTTCAGGGCCTTGGCGGCACGCGCCACTGTTCTCAAAAAGCGCTGTTCGGCGGCTTGCCAGGCATCAGGCCCGGCGCGATTGGCATAGGCCTGCAGCGGCTCATCCAAGGCATTGAGGGCAGCGTTGGCGTAATCGTCCAGCAACCAGTCCCAACGCCAGTCTGCCGGGTTCCACTGCACACCCCAGAAACCTTGCTGTTTGCGCCGGGGATGATCCTCATCCAGCGCTGCCAGGCTGTTGGCGGCAAACGACGGCAGGTCGATGACCCGCTCCTCTTCACGGTAGCTGGCATGAAAGGCAGCGCCATACAGCGGCCCGATACCTTCGTCGAGCAGCGCCTCAAGGGTGGCCCGTGCCGAGTCGACCAGGCTGTTTTCCAGGGCTTTCCAGTCCATGCTTCAGCGCACCACCTGCGCCGCTCGTTGCGGGCGCAGAAAATAGCCCATGAAAAAGGCAATCATCACCAGCATCGCGCCCAGGTCGGTGTTGCCGCCAGGCCCGACGAACTGGAACAGCCCGGTGCCCATGACAATGCCAGAGCTAATACACAGGACAAACCACACGGCTTTCTTGAGAAACCTCACGATCGATCGACATCCCTGCCAGAAAAAAACAAAAGCCCGACCGAGGTCAGGCTTGAAGGCGGCCAACTTGGCCCAGATGCGGGCGTCTGTCAACTTCGCGGAAACGTCACGGTAAAGGTGGTGCCCGCCTGCGCGGATGAACTGACCACCACTTCGCCGCCATGAGCACGGACGATCTCGCGCACGATGAACAGCCCCAGGCCGACGCTGCGCAGCTCGGCATTGTCATGGCTGCCGCGGATCATCGGCTCGAACAGGTTATCCAGCAGCTCCGGTGGAATCGGCGTGCCGAAGTTGTGCACCGACAACACTACCCTGTCATCCTCGAACCACGAACTGACACTGACCTCGCTGCCCGGCGCGCCGTAGGCCATGGCATTGGCCACCAGGTTGCCGACCAACTGGTAGAGCCGGTCACTGTCGGCGATGAACTCGCCGTCACCCAGCGCGTGATGAATCAGCCGATGGCCGGGAAACACGAGGCGTAGTTCTTCAAGGCACTGGCCGATCAGCGCGTGCAGGCGCACTGGCTGCATGCTCACGGCGATACCGCGCCCGACCTGCACCAGGGTGAAATCGAGCAAATCAGCCACCAGGCGCTGCGCGCGGTCGGCCGAATGGGTGATATGGCCCAGCACCTGGGTCTGCTTGGCATCCAGCAAGCCACGCCCGAGCAGGTCTGCCGCCATCTTGATCGCCGCCAGGGGGTTGCGCAGGTCGTGGCTGACGATGCCGACCATTTGCTCGGCAAACAACGCGCGGTTCTCGGTCGCGGCATGAATGACGCGCAACTTGCCCTGGGCGATGTCCAGGGCACGCCGGGTTTTCAGGTGTTTGGCCAGGTGCTGTTCGGCAAGCATGCGCGCGTTGAGCAGCGCCCGCTCGTAGCGCGGGCGGCCTTCGGCCCTGAACAGCGCCAGTTCGTGAAAGACGCCACTGTCGTGCTCGCAACTGATGGCGCTGAGCATCATCGGCAAGGTGTAGCCATCATGGTGCATCAAGTCGAATTTGACATCGACCACCGAGCCCTGGATTTGCAGCAGCGGCAGCCAGTAGGCTTGGTGAAAGGTGCGCGCATCCAGGCTCATCAGGCTTTGAATGGGGCGGCCCAGCAGTTCGTCCCGGTGATAGCCGATCCAGCGACAGAAGGTCAGGTTGACCCGCTCGATCTGACCGTTTTCGGCGGTCAGCAATAAACCGCAATCAGCATCGTCGAAGAGGATCTGCGACGCAGGGAGCGGCTCATTCTCTGCAGGCATGGCGGCACCGACCCGGGGCGGGATGTGGTAGGCAAAACGGGCAAAATCGAAAAAATTATAGACCCTGCCCGGCCTTAACGACGGCTTAACCGGCCAGGTTTTATCCTGAGCGTCCTCCCTTCAGAACGTTTGGCCCACTTCGGTGGGCCTTTTTTGTTGCTGCAAATTACAACGCTGGTGCGGAAACAAAATCCCGGAAACACAGTCTGAGTTATTACCTTCCCTACCGCCCTGCGGATCAAGGACCCTCAGTGCTGAAACAGCTGACGCAAATCGCCGTGATCGCCAGCGTACTGGCCGCCTCCGGTTGCTACTACCACGATTACGACCGCGACGATTACCGCCGTGGCGACCGTGACCACCGCTACTCCCGCGACTGGGATGATCGCGGCGGTTACGAGCATCGCAGCTACAAACGCTACCGCGATGACGACCGCTACCGAAACTACGACCATGACCGCCGTCGCGACCGTGACGACGATGATGACGATTGATCTGCCCTGTTTCACCCCTAACTCCCGAATTACCTGAGGCTAAAAACATGCGTATTTCATTACCTGCATTGACGCTGGGTATCCTGCTCTCCCAGGGCGCCATGGCCGCTGGGGATGGTACTGCCGCCATCGGCGGTGGCCTGGGCGGGGCGCTGGGTAACGTGGTCGGTCAGCAGATCGGCGGCAGCACGGGCGCGGCCATTGGTGCCGGCGTCGGTGGCGCGGCCGGTAGCGCAGTGGGCGCGCGCAAGGGCAACCGCACCGAGGCCGCGATTGGCGGCGGCCTGGGCTCGGCCGGTGGCTCGGTAATTGGCAACCAGCTGGGCGGGCGAACCGGCTCGACCATCGGTGCCGGCCTGGGTGGCGCGGCCGGTGGCGCCCTGGGCAACAACATTGCCGATGACGACCGGCACAGTTCCGGTGGGCATAAACACAAGCACAAGCGTAAGTACAAACACCACTGAGTAAAAAGGCCCGCACATTGCGGGCCTTTTTCATAAAGAGCGGCTGTTTACTGTGGGCCAGGCCATTCACCCCAATAACGCCCGAGGCCACCCCAGAATCTGCTTCTGCCGCGGCGTCGCATAGGTGCGCACCTTGGACGTACTCAACTTCAAGCGCACCAGGGATTCTGCCAACGCCACCGCCGCCGTCACCCCATCCACCACCGGTACCCCGGTGCGCGCCTGAATCCGTTCCTCCAGCCCGACCATGCCACCGCAGCCCAGGCAGATCACCTCGGCCTTGTCGACCGTGACCGCCTCCTCGGCTTCACGCACCACCGACTCAATCGCCCGCTCCGGGTCTTCCTCCAGCTCCAGCACCGCCAGGCCACTGGCGCGCACCGAGGCGCAGCGGCTGTCCAGCCCGGCCAGCTTCAGGCGGTCTTCGATCAGTGGCACGGTGCGGTCCAGGGTGGTGACCACCGAGTACCGATGGCCCAGCAACATGGCCACGCTGGCCGCCGCCTCGGTGATGTCCACCACTGGCACATTGAGCAGTTCCTGCAGGCCTTCGCGGCCGTGCTCGCCGTACCCGGCCTGGATTACCGCATCGAACGGCTGGTCATAGCTGAGTACCCGTTCCATCACCGCCACCGCAGCCAGGTAGCTTTCAAAATTGCCCTCCACCGATTCTGCGCCAAAGCGCGGGGTCAGGCCGACGATCTCGGTGCCTGGCGAAGCCACACTGCGCGCCTGGCGGGCGATGGCGTCGGTGATCGATACCGTGGTGTTGACATTGACGACCAAAATTCTCATTGCGGTATTCCTTGTGCAGAACTCAGTGCTGGGCGCTGTCGACGGCAAAGTGCTCGCCGGAACAGTCCACGTAGTGTTTGTTGCGATCAGAGATCAGGTAGTACACGCCGCCGGCGATGGCGGCGCCGAAGAACCAGGAGAACGGCGTCAGGGCACTGAATGCCGGCACCAGCGACAGCACCACGGCGGCGATGGCCGAGGGCACCAGGGCGGCCACCGCCTTGTAGTTGACCCCGCGGGTGTAGTGATAGGTGCCGCTGGCCGCTTCGCTGTAGAGGTCGGGCACATGCACCTGGGCTTTGCGGATCAGCCAGTAGTCGACCATGATGATCCCGTACAGCGGCCCCAGCAGCGCGCCCAGGCCGGAGAGGAAGTAGACGATCACCAGTGGGCTGTTGTAGAGGTTCCAGGGCAGGATCAGCACCGCCAGGGTGGCGCTGATCAGCCCGGCGCGGCGAAAATTCAGGCGGCTCGGCGCCAGGCTCGAGAGCACGAACGCAGGCGCAACGAAGTTGGCCATGATGTTCACCGCCACGGTGACGATCAGAAACGCCAGGCAACCCAGGACCAGGAAGGTCTTGTCGGGGATGGCGGCAACGATCTGGGTGGGGCTGTCGATCACCCGGCCATCGATGCTGAACTGCGCCCCGGCCAGCACAAAGCTGATTACCGCAAACACCAGGATATTCACCGGCAGGCCCCAGAAGTTGCCGACGCGGATGGTCTTGCGACACGGCGCCGAGCGGGCGAAGTCGCAGAAGTTGAGGATCAGCGTGCCGTAGATCGCCAGCCACAGCGCGCCACCGGCAAACACCTGGGTCCACATGGCCCAACCGCTCAGCGGCTCACCGACCGACCAGGCCAGTTGGCCATCGACCCGCTGGTACATCCAGATCGCCAGGATCAGCACGGTGGAAAGAATCACCGGCCCGGCGAAGGATTCGTACTTGCGCACCATCTCCATGCCGAAGGTGAGGATCACCAGCTGCACCAGCCAGATGGCGATAAAACTCGCCCAGCCGAGGCTGGACAGGCCGAGGATCGTGTCATGGTCGAAGCGAGCGAGGTCGGGCGACACCGCCACCAGCAGCACCCGCAACACCACCGAGGCCAGGTAGGTCTGGATGCCGAACCAGGCAATGGCGATCACCGCACGGATGATCGCTGGCAGCTGCGCGCCATAAATGCCGAAGCTCATGCGGCTGATCACCGGGAACGGCACCCCGGTTTTCTGCCCCATGTACCCCGAGAGGTTCATGAAGAAGTACACCAGCACGGCACCGATGCTCAGTGCTGCGAGCATCTGCCAGCCGGACAGGCCGAGGGCGAACAGGCCCATGGCGAAGGAATAGTTGGCGATGTTGTGCACATCGTTGGTCCACAAGGCAAAGATGCTGTAACCGCCCCAGCGCCGGCCTTCGGCCTTGGTCGGCGCAAGGTCGGCGTTATGCAGCTTGGGGCTAAGCCCCCCCTGCTCGACCGATGCGGCCTGCGGCGGCAGGTAGGAGGTTTGCAGCGGGTTGGAAGTATCCGATTGCATGTTCCCCGGGCTCCTTCTGCAGCCCCTGAATGAGGGTACCGCAGCGAATTATTGTTGGATTTGAAGAGTGGGACCGCAGTGTTGGCGCTGCCCTGCGCCTATGCATACAAATATTGCATACAATTTTTGTCTAACGATTTTCGACGAACAATTTGTGTGCCAAATGGCAGGCAGCGGAGAATCCTCTGGCGTCGTGAAAGGCCGATATCTCATTGACTTTTATCTGATAAATATTTTTTGATGAGCTGCTGAACGGCTGATTAAGCTGACCAAACGGTCAAACGCCAGAGGGAGAAAATTGAGAAATCAGGTAACGAGGCAGGAAATATGTATCCACTTAAACGCTACTCAAGTACACACAACCAGTAATATATGTACCCACTCAATACTGTAGGAGCGGGCTTGACCCGCGATGAAGCCAGTACATTCGGCACATCAGATTTTGCCTGGACCAATCGCCGGCAAGGCCGGCTCCCACAGGATTGGGTGCAAGCAGCTCCCACAGGTTCATCTGCCACACAGTGGTGCACAGCAACCCACATTTGCGGCATGCTTATAAGGTCAAGGCATATCGGAGCTGGTAATGACGGAAAAACACCCCGCATCGACGGTAGAGCGCGTCTACCAAGGGGTTCACGAGGCCATCAGAAAGCGCACCCTGCGCCCCGGCATGAAGCTGGGCGAGTCGTCGTTGGCCGAGCTGTTCAAGGTCAGCCGCACCTCGGTGCGCGCGGCCCTCAAGCAACTGGAAGCCGACGGCCTGGTGTCCACCGAACTGAACAAGGGCGCCTGGGTGTCATTGCCCAGCGACGATGACATCCGTTCGGTGTTCGAAACCCGCCGGCTGATCGAGATCGGCATCGTCACCGAGCTGTGCCGACGCGCCGACCCCGAGATCCTCGCGCCGTTGCACCAGCACGTTGACGCCGAAGCAGCCGCCGCCGACGCCGGCGACCATGGCCGCTACGTCCACCTGCTCGGCGAGTTCCACCTGCGCCTGGCCGAAGTGCTCGACAACCCGGTGCTGCTCGATTGGTTCCGCAAGCTGATCGAGCGCGGCTCGCTGTACGCCTCGACCCTGGATGACGAGCGCCATGAAGCCTGTCGCGGCAACGAACACCTGCGCCTGCTGAGCCTCATCGAAGCCGGTGATCAGGCTGCGGCCATCGAGCTGGTGTGCACCCATTTGCGCGGTATCGAAGAGGCGATTCTCAAGGCCACGCAAACGCTCAAGGCCGACTATCACCCGCTCAAGCACCTGCTGGGCTGAGTCAGCGCCAGGCCCAGGGTTCGCATTCAGAAATCCACTGCAACCGATTCCAATATTTAATTTGTGGATAGGCGCGGTCTTTCTATAGGGTGTGAATCAGTAGTCGGCAAAGGGCTGTGAAATGATCGATCGTGTATTCGTCAACGCTGTTGCTGCCGATGGCAGCCCGCTCAACCTCGCGGTTGCCGACGGGCGCATCGTCAGCTTGGGCAGCGAACGTCCGGCCAGCGCAGGTGCCGAGGTCATCGACCTGGCAGGCCACCTGGTGCTGCCAGGTTTGGTTGACGGTCACATCCATCTGGACAAGAGCTTTGTCGGCGACCGCTGGCACCCGCATCAACCGGCCGCCAGCCTGCGTGAACGCCTGGCCATCGAAAAGCGTGAACTGGCCAGTGCCCCGCCGATGCTCGAACGGGCCGAGGCGCTGATCCGCCAGGCGGTGTCGTTCGGCACCGTGGCCATGCGCAGCCATGTCGACGTCGACGCCACCACCGGCCTGCGCAACCTGCAGGCGGTGCTGGAGGCGCGGGAGAAATGGCGCGGCATCGTCGATATCGAGCTGGTGGCGTTTCCGCAAGCCGGAGTGATGTCCTGCCCCGGCACCGCCGAAGTGCTCGATGCGGCGATCCGTGAGGGCGCCGACGTGATCGGCGGTATCGACCCCACTACCCTCGACGGCGACGCCGACGGTCAGCTCGATGTGGTCTTCGGCATTGCCGAGCGCCATGCTGTAAAGATTGATATCCACCTGCACGAGCCCGGCCTGCAAGGTATCGAACAACTGCAACGGATCGCCGCGCGCACCCGTGCCGCCGGCCTCAATGGCCGCGTCGCGGTCAGCCATGCCTATGCCCTGGGCCAGGTCGACGACGAGGTAGTGGCGCGCACCGCCGCCACCCTCGCCGAAGCCGGAGTGGCGATCATGACCAATGCCCCGGGCGATCATGGCTTCCCGCCGATTTTGCGCCTGCGCGCCGCCGGGGTGAACGTGTTCGCCGGCAACGACAACATCCGCGATGCCTGGTGGCCCTACGGCAACGCCGACATGCTCCAGCGCGCCATGCTGATCGGCTACCGCTCGGGCTTCTACAGCGATGAAGCATTGAATGTAGCCCTGAGCATGGCCACCACGGCCGGTGCGGCAGTGCTGGGCAAAAGCGACTACGGTCTGAAGGTCGGCAACGAGGCGACTTTTATCGTGCTCAAGGCTGACAACGGCGCCGCCGCGGTCGCCGCCGCACCGGCCGAGCGGCGCCTGGTGCGCCGCGGCCAGTTGCTGCCGGCGGCCCCCACGCTGCAGTTCGAGGTGCGTGGCCGCTGAGCGAATACATTTCTGCCGGCTTGCGCCGCAGAGTAAGACAATCGCCCAGGGCAACACCTGGGCGATGCAACACAAAACCCCAGAACAACAACGACAGAAGGTGTTCCATGTCGAAGTCCAATTACTACGCTCCCCACGGCGGCCATCCGGCGCAGACCGAACTGCTGACCGACCGTGCCATGTTCACCGAGGCCTACGCGGTCATCCCCAAAGGCGTGATGCGTGACATCGTCACCAGCCACCTGCCGTTCTGGGACAAGATGCGCATGTGGGTCATCGCCCGCCCGCTGACCGGTTTCTCGGAAACCTTCTCGCAGTACATCGTCGAAGTGGCGCCAGAAGGCGGCAGCGAGCGTCCTGAACTGGACAAGAATGCCGAAGCGGTGCTGTTCGTGGTCGAAGGCGAAATCGACATCACCCTGCAGGGCAAGCCGTACACCCTCAAAGAAGGCGGCTACGCCTTCATTCCGCCAGCGGCCGAGTGGAGCCTGCGTAACAACAGCGCCAAGAACGTCACCTTCCACTGGATCCGCAAGCACTACCAGGTGGTTGAAGGCCTGGCCCTGCCGGAAGCCTTCGTCACCAACGAAAAAGACATCGCGCCGATCCCGATGCCGGGCACCGATGGCGCCTGGGTCACCACCCGTTTCGTCGACATGGCCGACATGCGTCACGACATGCACGTCAACATCGTCACCTTCCAGCCGGGCGGCGTGATTCCGTTCGCCGAAACCCACGTCATGGAGCACGGCCTGTACGTGCTGGAAGGCAAAGCCGTTTACCGCCTGAACCAGGACTGGGTCGAAGTCGAAGCCGGTGACTTCATGTGGCTGCGCGCCTTCTGCCCGCAGGCTTGCTACTCCGGCGGCCCGGGCCCGTTCCGCTACCTGCTGTACAAGGATGTCAACCGTCACATGAACCTGGTGCTCAACCCGCAGCGCTAAGGTTCACGGTTGCATGAAAAATCCCGCAGGCCACACGGCCGGCGGGATTTTTTGTTTATGGCTTCGGTGAATCAGCTGGCGGGTTTCCAGGCGCCCTGCTCTGCTGCCTCGCGGAATTTCGCCCGGTTGGCCGGAGTATCGGCGGGCTCCGACTCGCCAAAAATGGCCTTGAGCCAATGGCCGTCGGTAGGGTTGGGGAAGATGATGTACTGGCCGCCGAACTTGCTGCGGCTGGCGTCCACCAGCTGCGCACGCTTGTCGACCTTGTCGACATAGAAGCTGCGCTCAAAATCGTTGAGGTTGTCACCGAGCATCAGCAGCACGTTGTACTGCTCGGCGATCTTGTGCTGGGCCGGCTCCTTGTTCGAGCTTTCGCGCAGGATGGTCACGTGGGCTTCGTCGGCGTACGGCACCTTGAGCGCGCGCAGGTTGTTGAGCGCGTACTCGTAGGTCTTGTCGCCCTGGTCGCGGCTCGAGACGTAGAAGATCTCCACCCCGCGGGACTTGGCGTAATCAAGAAACTCCAGCGCCCCCGGGGTCAGGGTCGGGCCATTGGCGGCGACCCAGCGGTCCCACACCGCGTCATCGAAGAACTCTTTGTCCTGGCCGATCAGAAAGCCCCAGTAGGTGTTGCTGCTGAGGATGGTGTCGTCGATATCGCTGATGATCGCAGGCTTCTTGTCGCCCGGTTTCTGCTTGGCCAGGGCCTGGTCCAGGCGGGCCTTGGCGACGTTGAAACCCTGGTAGTACAGCGCACGGAATTCCGCCGCGGTCTGGCGCCAGGCCACCGCATCGACCAGCAGGTTGGAGCGCACAGCGGCGTCGGGGTTGGCGGTCTGCGCATGGACCAGGTGCGTGGCCAGCAACAGCAAGGCCAGGGAGATCGCGTTCTTGAGCTGAGGCATTCGGGGCGTTCCTTGTGATCTCCCGCTCTTGGGTGGCGGGAGTGGGCTACTCATACCGCACACCGGCAGGGGCCACAATCGCCACGACGCGCGGGCGCAACAATGTGGCGCACCCGCACATCTTGGCTGGCTTCAAGGGCGTCCGGAGCGCGCAGTTCGTCACAGGCCTGACGGCAGCGCGCTGCTGGCAAAGTAGTAGGTGCTCGGCTAGCATGCCGCTGAAAACCGGTGCTGGCCGGTTGACCACACGGCCTTGAGCGGAGAGCGATACCCTTGCTGTTGAGCATCCCGACCCTGTTGCTGGTGGCCATTTTCATTTTCACCCTGATGGGCCTGCTGACCCTGCACGCCTGGAGCCGTGGCGTACGCGAGCAGACCCTCGGCTACCTGGGCGGCATGCTGCTGCTCGCGGCCTGCGGCGTGACCCTGATCAGCCTGCGCGGCATAGCCCCCGACTTTATTGCCCTGGTGCTGGGCAACGTTATCCTGCTGCTGGGCGCGGCACTGAACTGGACCGCCATGCGCGTGTTTACCGGTCGCCCGCCGCACCTGCCAGGGATGCTGGCCGGCGCGGCGGCCTGGTTACTGTGGGGGCTGATGCCGGGTTTCTACACCGACCTCGGCTTGCGGGTGACGGTGTATTCGATGCTCGTGGCGGCGTATGGCAGCCTGTCGATCATTGAGCTGTGGCGCAGCCGCCGGCAGTTCGAAGTCGCCTACCTGCCGGCGCTGATGCTGATGCTGGTGCACACCGGTTTCTACTGCGTGCGTAGCGTTGCCGACCACGGCGTGTCGCTGGATCAGGCAATCACCAGCAATGGCCACGGCACCGGCTTCTTCTCGTTCATGCTGTTCGAATCGATGCTCTATGCCATCGGCATCGCCTATGTGACCCTGGCCATGGTGCGCGAGCGCACGGAGCTCAAATTCAAGGCCGCCGCCTACGCCGACCCGCTGACCGGCGTCGGCAACCGCCGGGCGTTCATGTCCTGCGGCGAAAAGCTGTTGGCCGACTGTGCCCGGCGTGGCGAGCCGGTGAGCTTGCTGCTGTGCGACCTGGATCACTTCAAGCGCCTCAACGATACCCACGGCCACCAGACCGGCGATCAGGCCCTGATCGCCTTCGCCCAAGTCACCAGCAACCGCGTGCGCCAGGAGGATGTCTTCGCCCGTATCGGCGGTGAAGAGTTCGCTTGCCTGCTGGCCAATACCGACGCACAGACGGCACGGCAGGTGGCGCAACGCATCTGTGACAGCTTCTACGCTGTGCCGATGCTGGAACCCGGTTTTCTCAGCGTCAGCATCGGTATCGTCGGCGCCAGCGGCCCTGGCGAGCACGACCTTTCGCGCTTGCTGTCCAAGGCCGACAACGCCCTGTATGCCGCCAAGCACCAGGGCCGTAATCGCGTGCATCTGTACCAGCCCTCTAGATGGCAGCCAACCGGGCATCCTGCAGATACGCGTTGAAGGGGTCGATCGACGCCGCCCCTACTCGCTTGCCAAGGTGCGCGCCAGCTCCGCGGCCAGCTCCTTGACCATGGCGTCTGCGGTCGGCCGATGAATGATCGCCACCTCCATGGCATCGATCGACGGCAGGCCATGCTCTGAGGTCAGCTGCAAATGCTCGGCGGTGACTGCCCGCAGCGGCAACAGGCTGATGCCCATGCCGTTGGCCACCGCCGCCTGCAGGCCGCTGAGGCTGGAGCTGGTGAAGCTGATGCGCCAGCGGCGGCCCATGCGCTCGATGGCGCCGATCATGTCGTCGCGGTACAGGCCGCGCGGCGGGAAGGTCACCAGCGGCACCGGGTCCTGGTCGAAGGCGGGGTTCTTGGCGCTGTCGATCCACTGCAGCTTCTCCGGCCAGCAGGCCACCGCCTCACGGCTGTTGCGCCGCTGCTTGAGCAAAATCAGATCGAGCTCGCCGTTGTCGTAGCTGGCACTGAGGTCGCGGCACAGGCCGCTGGTGACCTCCAGCTTGACCTGCGGATGCTTGCGGTTGAAGGTCGAGAGCAAATGGGTGGTGCGCCCGGCGGCAAAGTCTTCCGGCACGCCCAGGCGCACGGTCACCGCCACCGTCGCGCCAGACATCGCCTCGAGCATTTCATCGTTGTAGGCCAGCATCTGCCGGGCGTAACCGAGCAGCGTTTGCCCGGCGTCAGTGGGCAGCACGTCGCGGTTGCCGCGCTCAAGCAGCTTGTGCCCGACCATCTCCTCCAGCCGCCGAACCTTCTGGCTGACCGTCGACTGGGTCGAGTGCAGGCGCGCCGCCGCCGTGGTGAAACTGCCGCAGTCGCTGACCATCACCACCGCGCGCAACAGGTCAAGATCAAACAGCGGCCTATTCGATTTTTCACTGACAGACATGCTTTTATTTAACTTCTAAATAAGGAGCCCGACTTTTAACATGGCCGGACCCTGCGAGCAATCGCCCACCAGGAGGTACTGCCATGCTCCTTGAACGCCTGTCCACTCACCTTGCCGTGGTGTTCGCCATGCTCACATCGCTGACCGCCAGTGCCGATGGCGGCACCCTCGAAAGCCAACTGCGCAGCGCGGCCGAAAATGGCCAGGCAGCACAGGTACGCAGCCTGCTCGACCAGGGCGCCAAGCTCGAAGCCCGCGACAAAATGGGCCGTACCCCGCTGCTGCTGGCCACCCACAACAACCAGGTCGACGCCGCCAAAGTGCTGATCGACGCCGGCGCCGACGTCAACGCCAAGGACTCCATCGAAGACAGCCCCTACCTGTACGCCGGCGCCCGCGGCCACAACGATATCCTCAAACTGACCCTGGCCCACGGCGCCGACCTCACCAGCACCAACCGCTACGGCGGCACCGCGCTGATACCGGCAGCCGAACGCGGCCATGTCGAGACCGTGCGCCTGCTGATTGCCGCAGGTGTCGCCGTCGATCACCTCAACAAACTGCACTGGACCGCCCTGCTCGAGGCCATCATCCTCGGCGACGGCGGCCAGCGGCATGTCGACATCGTGCGGGAGCTGATCAAGGCCGGGGCCGATGTCAACCTGGCCGATGGTGAAGGTGTAACGCCGCTGCAGCATGCGCGGCAGCGGGGTTACAAAGAAATGCAGACCCTACTGGAACAGGCGGGTGCGAAAAGCTGAGTGCGATAGATAGTTACCCCAGCCCTGCTCCTACCCCTGATTAGGCTGCGAAACTCCAGAGCGAGGAGTTTCACCATGAGCCAATCAGCACCTCCCCCGGCAGCGTCTACCAGCCACCCCTCAAGCTGGGACCTGCTGCACATCAGCCAACGGCTACAACAGCGTCCGACAATGTCGGGGGTGGCCAACAACCTGGTCCATGCGCTCATCCCCGACGCCACGAGGACAGCGGTGGACCAGGCGCCGTTCTATCTCGCACAGCCCTCCGGGCGTTCTACCCCGCTTGCGGAGCTGATAATCCAGCGCTACCTGCTCAACAAGGCTATTGAGCTTCCAGTGGATAGCGTGGTGACCCAGATCGCCAGTGGTACAGAGCCAGGGGCGACCTTGATCAGCCAAGCGGACCTCAAAGAAATCCTTGAGGTCGGTGGCCCGCGATTGCTCAGTATCTTTGAGTCACAATTGCTCGACTTCTGGAATGCTCAGGATGAGCAAGCGCTGAATTTGCTGCAGCGAATTTCACTGTTTGTGGCGGGTGACATGCAGGCAGAGGCAAGCACATTGCCTGGCGGCCAACAGCAATGGTTGCAACTGCAGGCCAGCATTGTGTTCTTCACGCCAAGCCTGGGCGACGGTGCGCAGCAAGGCATCGCCATCAGGCACACCGACCGCTCAGCCAACGCGGTCCTGTATACCCTCAACAGCGGGCTAGTTGCATATGCCAGTGCCGATGCGCTTGAAGCTCATTTGAGTGACCAGCTCAGTGACCCCAGCCCCGGATTTCGCCCTGGGCAGAATGTTTTCGAGGCCTTCGCAACGGGGTTGTTGGAGCAACAACTGCAGGGGTTATCGGCCATTGTGCCTGGCGACTTCAAAACGTCGACCGCACTGGCTCAGCACGTCGACGAGCTGATCAACCTCGACGAACTGTTCTGCCGGCTTCGTCCACCGTCCACATCGACCTCGGCTCAATCGAGCTATCCACTACCGGCCTGGATGCACCAGGCCAGCGCTGCGGACCGGCAGGTGATTGCCCGGCAACTCGCCGCGCTGGCAAAGCTTGAGCAGTCCAGCCAGGCCATCGCCCTACCCAGCCTGGCGCGCTACACCGCAGATGTACTCGATGCACAAATAAAGCACGATCACCCCGGGCAGGCACTACCACCCGCTGCTGATTTCATCGTGCAGGTCTACGACTACACGCCGCCGTTCTTTGACCCTTTTCACCTTACCGGGGGGCGTTCATCTCATCCGCAAAAACCGCGTTCGCTCATCCAGGTAGCGGCCCTCAACACCCAGGCGCTGCCACTGGAGCGCTCGCAGATCAGCCTGCACTCGGGCAAAGCGGTACCGACCTGGGCCAGCGCTGCCTACTTTCGCCAGTTGATCAGCCGTGTTGATGTGGGCAAGAGTTATCCGGCGCTCCTGCAACACACATTGCTGGACGACGCGCCTCAGGCATGCACCCAACAAGCACTGTTTGTCGAGCGCTTGCGCATGCTGTTACCGATTCTCCTGATCACCCCCAGGCCAGAAGGCAAAGGCACACTCACCGAACCTGCACGCCGCTGCGTGCACGCCGCCTTCGCCCCAGGCAACGACCCGCTCAGCGACAGCGTCAAGTTCAGTCACCTGGCCTTGCAACTGAGCCACAACACAAGCCCGGCCGTGCCTGCACAAGGCCTGTTCATTATTGAACCGGCAGGCCCGGCACCCAGCCTATTGGTGTTGTACGCACCACAATGCACCCCGCAACTGATGGAGTTCAGTTCGCGCGCGGCGCTGCTATCCCGCCTGAAACACCCTGGGCCATTGCACGATGCTGTGCTCGGCGCCCTGCCTGAAGGGCAGATCCGTACCGCGCTGCGCCGGGGTGACAACTGGAGCCCTGCGCTGGACAGCAACTACCTTGGCGGCGAGCTTGGCTTGAGGCATGAGTCGATCCTGTTGGCCCAGGCCCCCATCGCCAACAATGCACTTGATCTGATCTATCAGGCCAATGCCCGCTCCCTCATCGAACAAGCGCGCCAGGCAACAACGTCTGACGCCGAGCAGCACTGGATCAGCGCAGAAAAGTCCATCGCACTGGTGCTGTCGGCATTGCTGCCAGTCCTTGAGGGCCCGCTCGCTGACATTGCCTGGATTGCCCAGTTCTATGCCAGTGTCTATGCACTGCATACGGCGGCACTGAACCCTGATCTTCAAGCAGAAAAGAGCGCACTGGTGCAGGTGCTGATTCAGGCATCGCTTTTGCTCATTCATGAGAGCGTGCGTACCGGCCGTATGGGGCCGAGCAAAGTCCAACCGGCAAGAGAACTTGGCAATGCCATTCGCAAACGCCGCTCGCTCCTGCTGTTACCCCAGCTGCCAAGCGATACCTTGCTGGATTTCAGCGGATGGAGCTCCCCTGCTCTTTCCAGGCAGAATCTCGAACAATTGCGTGCGCTGGCCATTGCTCCCATCGACCCGCTGGATGGTGCGTTGAGCGATCAGGATGAACAAGGATTGTTCATTCATCAGGGGCAACGCTGCGTGCGCTTGCCCCAAGGGTGGTTTCGCATCGAACAAGGCGCGGATGAGGCCTGGATGATTGTTGACCCGCACACCTCGGCACTTGGCCCACGCATCGTCCGTGGCAGCGCGGGCACCTGGCAACTCGACCTGCGTTTGCACCTGCGTGGCGGCGCGCCAGTTTCCAATGCGGCGCTTAAACGACTACAGACCCAGTTGCGCCAAGCCCACCTGTTGCTGGCGCAGGAAGCTGATGAAATCGCGGCAGGCGAGCGCTTTCGGGGGCTGCCAATAGAAGTCGAAGAGCGGCTGGAAACAAAAGCCCAAGCCCGGCGAGCCTGCGCTAATACCCTGGAAAAGCAGATTGCCAACTCACCTGATCAAAGCACCTCGCAAACCATTGGCCAGTTGCGCTCAAGTGCGCAACGCTTGCAACAAGCCGGGCGACGCCTGCGCATCGAACGTCTGAAAGCCTTACCCCCTACTGCCACCGGGATAGACTTTCTGCATGATCAACACGAGATTGTCATCACCCGCCTGGGTGAGCGCAGCGATGTTTCGGGCGGCAAAGGCATGGACTTTCTGCTGGAGTTCGCGGTGCAGGATCGCCGCGGCAAACCACTGGCCTATGCACACTTCCACTACAGCTCTGCCAGCAGCGCCGAGCTCAACTACCAGGCCGCCCACATCAAAAAACCTGAGCAACGCTTCATGGGTTTGAGCGGGCAAAAGGATCAGGCAAGCCGAGGAATGCCGGTAACCGCCATTTACCGTGATCACATCAGCCCGCAACTGGCGCGCAAACTGCTTTTCCAAGACTGACCTTGCAGCGCCTAGCTGCTTTCCAGCAACCGATCGAGCAACCACAACCCCGCCGGCCCCGGCGGGGTCAGCTTCGACCAGGCCACATCCACCGCAATCGGCCGCGGCCAGCCGCGCAGCTTCAGCTCGGTGAGCTGGCCATGGCCGTACTGCTTGACCAGGCCGTGCGGCAACTCCGCCCAGCCAAAGCCCTCCTCGGTCATCTCCAGCAGCATCAGGTAATCCGGCGCCGACCACACCCGCCCCTGGGGTTTGTTCACACTGTCGGTGTAGGTGTTCAAGTACAACTGCCGATGCCCAGCGAGGTGCGCCTGGGTCGGCTGCGCAAGCTGTGCCAGCGGGTGATTGCTGGCCACGAAAATCCCCATCTGCGCCTGCGCCGCCAGCCGCGTGGCGGCCACATCCGGTGGGTAGCCGGGTTGCGCGGCGAGCATGCCCAAATGTGCGCGGCCGCTCTGCAGCAGGTTCAGCACATCACCCGCCTCGGCAATCATGCATTCCAGCTCGATGTCCTGGTAGCGCTGCTCGAATAACTGCATCACCCGGTTGTCCGGGTTGAGCTGGTGCATGTCGGAAAACACGATCGTCAGCCGCGGCTCGACCTTGTCCGCCAGACGGATGCTCAACTGGTCCAGGCGCTCGCTGGCGGCGAGGATCTCGTGCACATGGCCGAGTACCTTGCGCCCGGCTTCGGTCAGCACGGGTTGGCGGGCCTGGCGGTCGAACAGGGTGACGCCGAGGTCGGCTTCGAGGTTGGCAATTGCGGCGCTGATGGTGGATTGGCTTTTGCGTAGCTTGCGGGCGGCGGCGGAGAAGGAGCCTAGGGCGACGGCTTCGACGAAGGCTTGGAGGGCTTCTGGGGAGTAGCGCATTGGGGGGTATCGATTTTTTCGATGCTGGTAACCATATTGTAGCGGGAAAAGCGATTTCAATACCGCGCCGGCGAAGCGTGCCCTGCCTGCATAACCCGCCGCACCCGCGCAGCCGCCGCTAATTGAGGGTAAACAGGTCCCCTTCCACACTCCGGTCACCGTGTTTACGACGCTGTGCGGCAGCGTCGTAGACGATCAGCAAAAGCTCCCTGCTCTCCTCACCCGATTTGAACAAGCACATGCCCTCTGCATAATCGTCGCCTGTGCCGAACGGCACCTCCAGCACCGTCTCCAATTGATCGGCAAACACCACCTGCTCTTCATCGGCTGCAAAGCCGCCGCGCCAACGGAACACCGTGACCGGGCCGTCCAGGTCCATGGTCGGCCCTGCCAGAATCAGCAGGTCGTCGCCCCTGCTGCACAGGTCTCGCACCCCCAGGCCGTTGAGCGCGAAGAAGTGCTTGCGGTAGCGGCGCCCATCAGGGCCGATCTTCTTGAGCACCAGGGTGTCGGTGGAGTCGCCATCGGGTTCAGGCTCGATCTCCAGCAGCACGGTCCAGCCGCGCAGCACCGGCCCCCGCAGCCCCAACAGCAGGCGCGAGCCGATGACGGCCAAGCCTTCGATGTCGAAACCGTTGTCTTTGCCCGGGATGCGCAGAAAGTCGCGTAGCTGATCGTCCTTGGCAATTTCCGCGGTCAGGTCGTTGCCGAGCGCATTGCCATGCAGCTGCGCCGCCGTACGTCCATCGCCATCCACCTTTTCGGCGAGCACATAGCGGTCGTTCTGCTGCACCACAGGGAGGCGCGCCAACAGAAAGCGATTGCCGTCCGCCTCTACGGTCGACAGGCGCTTGATGTTCTTCTGCGCAGATTTGTCGGCCTCCGCCTTCTTGCGCTTGAGGCTATGGGAGCCGACGACCCAGAGATACCCCCCGTCAGGGGCATAGGCCAGGCCCTCGATGTCGATCTCGGCTTCTGGATCGGGTATGGGCAGGTTCAGGTACTTCATCAGCGGGAAGGAGTGGTGCTCATCGCACGTCACGGCTTCACCGGGTGCTGCGGGCTGGATCGTCAGGCGTTCCAGGCTGGTGGTTTCGTCGTTGGCCAGCCACAGCGTGCCGCCGATCTGCAGGGCAACCGAAAGGCCATCGCGCAATGACGCAGGTGCCGGGTCAAAGTGCAGTATCAGGGTATTGGCTGGCTTGTTCATGGGGGCTCTCCCGCCTTGAGGGGGTAACGCGAAGATGTGTAAAGGCTAGTGGCTGTTTGTTAACAATCAAGGTTATTGGCAAGGTTCCCACCTTACGGCACTTCTTGTTATGGCGGCTTTGCGCAGGGCGCCTTCATGCGTGCCGGGTTCCTTGATCGCTGGCCTGGTAACCCGCGTGCAGCTGCTGCCCTCTTGGTTAGAGTGGCCAAAAAGCTACATGTCGTGAAGTGCTGCGATCGGCCAGAAGCAGACGTCCGCGCCAAGCCCCCCGAAACATCAATACCCATGAAACTCCCGAAATTCCTGGGCCTTGTGGTAATCAATCCACTCCCCCACCTCAAAGGGAATGTACAACTGCTGCCGCGCCCGTGAAATCGCAATATACACCGCGCAGATCCGCTCATCGAACGCGTAGGCATCCTTGAACTGCTCCGTGGTCAGCAACTCGGGCGTCAGCAACACCCGGTCGAATTCCATCCCACCCGCCTCCTGCGCCATCATCAGCATGCAACTGTTGCCCGGCTGGCCTTGCAAGCGGTTCAAGCGAGCGATGTCGGCAACGTTGAAGCCTTTTTCCAGCGCTGCTTCTACCCACAGGAAAGACTCATCGTACTGATTGGCATCGCGCACTTGGCGCCAATCGAGCAGCTCGCTGAAATCCGCGTGCCCGCCCTTCTCGCTTTGCTCGAGGCTGTAGTAACTGGGTTTGAACAGGGCGATAGCCGTGGTCATGAAATGCTGCAGGTCTTCCTGCGCGGCCTTGTTCGGAAAGCTAAAGGCGCAGTTGGCGTCGTGAATCTGCATGAGCCATTTCATGGTGTTCCAGCGCGAAGCCGTCAACACGACACACCCTTCGGGTGGCACGAAACCCTGGGGGTAATGCTCCACCACCACATCAGCGTTACGGGCGCCTTCGAAGTACACCTTGCTCTTGGCCGAGTGTCGCGAAATCAGTGGGTTGACCAATCGCTCCACGTTGCGCCCCGAACGCACGGAATAGCTGATATCGCTGCGCCGCACCTCCCGGGTGCGCTGCACGGTCGCGCCCTTGACCTGCTGGTACTCATCGCCCAGGGTGATCAACACCTGCTTGCTGCGCTCGATGATCTGCAACAGCGAAGCGGGAATGTCCTGACTTTCATCTATAAGCACGTGGGTAAACCGCGCCGGCACAACGCAGCCCGCCAGGCTGGCCCGTTTGATCATCATCAGCGTTGAGAAGTCCCCCTGACCGGCCCACGCAGGGGTTGAGTCCAGATAGGTCCACAGGCGGCTGGAGTATTCGAGCAATACCTTGGCATCCAGCGGCGACAACGCCTGCTGGAAGTGCGGCAGATGTGCAGCAGACAGGCTGTAGTCCCTGGCGCTGCAATAGCGCTTCAATACCTTGAGGCACACGCTCAAGGTGGCTTGAGCATCGAAGCCACGAAAGCCCAGGATATTGAGCTCCAGGGCAAGGGCCTGCTTGGTCGGCAATCTGGTTGGCTTGCTCGTCGGCTGAAACCTGGAACGCTTAAGGAGCTCATACGCAAAGGCCTCGAAGGTCGAGCCTGCCTTCCTGTCATGCTCCCCGCCCATGCGCTGGCGCAAAACATCGAGTTTGCTCTTTGTGCGCGCCAGGACCAGGATGGTTTCGGGGCGCAGGAACTCCAGCAAAGCCCCCAACAGGTGGCTTTTACCCACCCCCGCATAGCCTTGCACATGCAGGTCTTCATCCAGGTTGGCGCGGAAGGTACGCACCAGTTTGTCCTGCGCATCGCTCAGCCAGCGCTCACGATGCCGGGGTGTCACCAAATGCTCGCGGTAGGGGTCGTTCTGCTTGTGGTGACGAATACTAAAGCAGGCGTCCCATTCACCGCTAGGCAAGAGGTAAGGCTGCGCCGCCACCTCCTCTGCCTCCAAAAAACGCAGGTTCAGGTGTTTGATGGCTTCGAGACCGTAATACAACTTGCCCTGGTCGAACAGCCGTTTCGCCTCGGACAACAGGCCTGCCGCGTGCCGCGAGCTGATGGCCCAGCCAATCAGCCTGGCCAACACCTTCTCGGCCCCGGCGGGGTTAAGATCCTTTTCCGTGGCCTGGGCCAGGTTCTGGATGACCAGCACAGCGGCCAGCTCCGGGTCGCTCAGGGAGGCAAGCCCGAGTACGCCGTCGTCGGCCAGCAGGCGTGCGCAGGTTTCCTGAGTGACGGGCAGGAACAGAGGGCTGGATAAATCAAAGTGTTCGGAGTGCATACAATCTCATTGCTACGGCGTCCATTTCACAAAAGACCGCTCTCGCCTTGGGCCTCATTCATTGCGCAGGCATTGCTATCTGGCGAATCCAGCGCTTCAAGTGTCCACTTGTCGGTGATTCGCTCCACTTAAGAGGAGCCTGGAAAGTACGCCGGACGTCCTTGAGCCATCCCAACTCCATCAACCTTGACCGGATCGCTCGAGTGGGCACACAAAAGGTGAGGCCAAGATCCGTGAGAATCCGTTGAGCGGTTTCGATGTTGTGGTGCTGGTGGTCGACGTAGATTCGACCATGCCCACGGAATTTAACACCATAGTGCTCAAGCAAAGGCGCCAGATGACGCTCCAGCACGTCTTCCTCGCTCCACTGATCGACCTTGTTTTCGTCCACTGAATGCGCCTCCGACGGATAGGCGTCGAAGTATGCCACTTCCAATTGTGGTAATGGCCGGATCTAGGAGGCTAGGGAAGAAATTATCTCGGCAGAATGTTTCAACAGCACAGCCGCGCGGCAGGCGTCGCTTGCTTGATCGCTGGCCTGCTGACCCGCGTAAATCTACTGCCCTCTCAGTTAGAGTGGCCAAAAAACTACATATCGTGATGGGCTGCAATCGACCAGGAGCTGCCGGTCAAGGAAGGCCGCATCCGACCCGAAGCGGACAATAGTCTGTGTGTAAGCTCAGACGCCCAGTCTTTATGGCTCCTCAGCAGATACCTGCATAGTACATCTCAGATTCCGCCCCGTTCCCTCTAGCAGGTCGCATCTACGGTGATCATCACCTAGGTTTTGATGAAACGTGGCCGGAACGAGATTCGGCATGCAGAAGCAGAGCTGAATCAGGTGAGGTGTAGGTTCAGATTGGTAGCGCGCAACACTTGCGAAGGCCCTCGGTACTTGGCTTGGGGTGATGGCTTTCTGATTTCATTCCGGCTACGATCATGCGCATCAGGGAGGAGGCGCGATGAGCCAGTACCTTTTGAGTTTTGCAAGGCAGAATCTTGAAGGGCGCAGTGACGCTTACCTCGTGTTGCTCTGGTGCATGTACCAGGCGAACCAGAACAAGGGACGCTATTCCGACCACATCAAAACACACATCACAGCGGCAGCTGACCAGCTGCTGGATCGCAACTACCAGCGCATCGCCACCCGCTTCAAAAAAGTGCTCGACAGCAAGCCGGAGTTGGATCGGATACCGCCTTCCGGCCTTGGTGCGTTGGACTATCTTAGCGTGAAAAACTTCCGAGGCTTCGGAGAATTCGGCCCTGACGACAAAGGCTCCTACATCCGTTTCAGCAAACTGAAAAACATCTTCTATGCACCCAATGGCGGTGGCAAATCGTCCTTGTGCGAGGCGTTGGAGTTCGGCACCACTGGAGACATCAAGGAAGCGTCCAGGCGCAAGACCAGGCTTAGGCAGTACATCGCCCGGGGAGACATTCGGCACCAGCTCCTGCTGATGGGCGCGGATAAGCTTCCAGTCAAGCCAAGCATCAACTGGTCGAGTTGCTTCATCGACCGTAACCGCCTTCAGGAATTTTCACTGCTGGGTTCCAAGGACACTGGCAGTGTCGAGGGTGATGTCCTGGCGACCCTGTTTGGCTTGGAAGAACTCCAGGAGGTCATTGGACGGTTCGTCCGGCCTGAAAGCTTCTCGCTCAAAACCTTCATGCGTGCCGACCAAGCTGAGGCTCTGGAGACCCTGGAGCGCACCCGGGACAGTCTGGGCCAACTGCGGCGTAAGCACAGGGCAGAGCTTCGGGGATCAATTTCCCAAATCTGCGAGCTGCTAGGGCTGCGGTCAGATCAAGACTTCGAGATTCGCCCCAAAGTACTGCGGCTTCGCAAAACTATAGAAATGCATATCCGTGGAGCTGAGCGCTTGCTAGCCGCCAAGGCCCCGATCACTATCCCGCTGAGGCAGGTGAGGCGTATCTGTGCTATCGCTCAGCGCTTGCTCCACCGCAGAGTCGATATCGAGACGGTATTTCTGCAGAGGGCCAGCGAGGTCAATTATCGCGCCGTCTTCGAGGCCTTGAAGGCCATCGAGTAATTGCAGGCGGGGGAAACCTGTCCTGCATGCCTGACCCCCCTCGACAAGGTTACGGTGAACCCATTCGAGAGGGCGCGAGAGCAGATCAAGGCGCTGGGTGCACTGGAATCCCTGAAGCAATCTAGGCAGCGAAATGACGCCCGGATCGCGCTCTGGGCTTCACGAGTCGCCACGGGAATCAGTGCGGTGAAGGGCAATGAGTACGCCAGCGTTCCCTGCCCGCTGAAGATGGACGAATTGGAAGCTGTGCTTGCAGAATTTCATGCCGCTACCGATCGCTCGGAGGTGGCGCCGTCCGTTCTCGACTCGCTTCTGAAGCTTTGCGCGGGGAGTGCAGATCAGATCGAGGCCTATTTGCGTACCTGTGAGCGGAAGTGCCGGGAGGTTGGCCAGGCAGAAGCCCAGGCAGCCCGCCTTGAAGCACGGGTGGTGCAACTGAAAGCGGTTGATGAGTCGCTGAAGCAGCTGTTCGACCGCAAAACCCGCGCGGAAAGCGAGTACAGAGCCGGCAACGGCCAGATGGCAGATCTGGTAACGCAAAAAGCGGCCATGCTCAACGATGCAGTCGATAACAGCCGCTTCAATCAGTTGCTCAAGGATCTGGAGGCTGAGTACCGAACCCTGTATCGCGACCTGCTGGAATACAAGCTTGAGCTGGAGAAAGCGCGAATCACCGGGATCGAAGCTAAAGCTGCCGAGTACTACCGAGCGATCAACAACCACGACGATGACCATGAGCAGATCGCGTCGTTAAGCTTCGACCGGCAGTCGGATAGCTACCGGATCAAGATCACCAACGTGGACGGCTCATTGCTCGATGCGTTTGCTGTGCTCAGCGAAGGGCATCTGAGGGCATTGGGACTTTCCATCCTCCTGGCGATGGCTGAGAAAAACAACTTCCCGCTCATCGTCTTCGATGACGTCGTCAATGCGATCGACACCGAGCACCGATCGAACATCATCGACCTGTTCTTCAGCGATGCTTACCTGCGCCGGATCCAAATGGTAGTCACCACCCATGACCGCCTTTTCTGGGAGCGTTTCTGCATCATCGCCGACCGCCACCCTCAGTGCGATCAGCACATCAGCCATGTGCTCAGCTACACGAACAAGGGCGTCGTGGTCATTGATCACGCGGGTGGCTTCCAGAAGAAAGTCTACGTGGCGCTGTCGGTCTTCGACGTCCGTCAGGCTTTGCTGTATTGCCGTATCTGGTTCGAATCAATGGTGCTTGAGTTCTGCATCGAAAACGGCGTCACAGTCACGGCGAACTTCAATAAGTCGCAGCTCAAGAAGAGCATGTACCTGCAGGTCAGCCTGGAGCACACCTTCTCTCTAGTGGAGCCGTTCATTGACTACGACCTGTCGTACTTCAATTTCATCAAGAATGACCTGGTCAACTGGGGTGGGCAGAACCAGGAGCATCACGCCTTCGACGAGGGCAGCCTTAACTTCGTGCACTCCAAGACCAGCGGCGAGGTCTTGAGAATCTACGATGCCATCCGCTTCCTGGAGTGCCAGCTGTTCACGGCAAGGAAAAAGGAGTCCGGGGAGAAGTATCTTGCCGAAGTCAATCAAAAAATCGAGAAAAGCCAAAGGAAGCTGGCAGGGCTCGCCAAAGCACCAGCAGAGGTGCAGAAGGAGCATCAAGCAGCGTTGAAAGCTCTGGAAAAGCGCGCCGTCGAACTCGACCAGGAGCTTCAGTTCATCGAGCAGTGTCTCGCCAGCGTCGCTCAACGCGAGCAAGCTAAAGAATTGTCTTGAACTCTACTTCGCTTGGCACAGATCTGGCTGCTTTGGGCTGATATTCTGCAGAGTCTCAACGGCCGCTTTAGGTCGGAAGCGGTCATGCACGACCGGCAGCTTTCGACCCAAAGCTGCCTCTGCCGAGCTCGCGCTCCAATAGCAGCGTTTTTATGCCGACCAGCGGTTGGATCGGGCCGGTATGATTCAGCATGCTGTCTTCGGGGCTCATTCACCAATCCTACGAACAGCAGAGCTTGAATGGGGAAATGTGCTAGCGACGATCAATTGATTGACAGCTTTGAGTCGGTCCCGTCGCACCCGGCCTACATGCCTGGCACGCCATGCGGGACAGTGCTTCTCTTTTCGGAAATCTGATCGGTAGCGGTGGGGCTCAGACACTTGATGATGAGTCCGCGCTGCTGAAAAAAGGCCAGCCATCAGCTTCCGCTCAAGCAGAAATCTGCGCAATCGGCGCCCTTTGCTTGCACCGGTATAATGCTATCCTCCAATCTACTTGGTTTCGCCTGCTCCGATCAATTTCACAACCAAGCTTCATAAAACTCTAAAGGTTTTTATAATGGACGATAAAGGCCTGAAAATAACGCGAAATTTGAAGGTTGGCGCTCTTGATGCGGAGGGCGACGCTGAGCTACTGAATCGGTGCTTCGTTGACAACGGCTATTTGAACAGGTTGATGGACGTGGACTCTCCTGAGTCCATCATTCTGGGACGTACTGGATCGGGGAAAAGCGCTTTACTTTATAAGATTCAGTCCATGGCTCAGAAAGTTGTTAAGCTCGACCCTAACGATATTTCCGTCCGATTTTTAGAATACTCCGACATCATTCAGTTTTTCTGTGCGCTAAATATAAATCTTGATCTTTTTTATAGGCTTCTATGGCGCCACGTACTAACTGTGGAGTTTTTGAAGCTCAGATATGATATAAAAAATGAATTTGAAAGCAGAAGCTTTATTGATGGCCTTGTCAGTAAATTTAATAGGGATGTCACCAGAAAAAAGGCGCTGGAGTACTTTGGCGAGTGGGGGGACCGCTTCTGGTTAGATACAGACGAGCAGCTCCGGATAATAACAAATAAGCTAGAATCTGATACTAAAAGCTCTATAGGTGCAAAATACGCCGGTGTAGATCTTTCGCTAGAGGGAGCAAGAAAGCTATCTGACGAAGACAGGGTTGAGATAAAGCAGCGGGCCAGCCTTGTGGTTAACGGCTTACAGATACGTAAGCTCAACGAAGTTTTAGATTTGTTGGCTGAACATTCGTTTGACGATCCTCAGAAAAAATTTTACATCCTCATTGATCAGTTAGACGAAGAATGGGCCGGCACGGAAACTAGGGTTCGATTCATCCGTGCCTTGATAGAGGAAATTAAAACGTTTCGACGAATTCGGCAGACCAAGATAATTGCAGCGCTGCGGAAGGATTTGCTGGTCCTTGTATTTGACATGACACGCGATTCAGGGTTTCAGGAAGAGAAATATGAATCATACCTCCTCGAGCTAAGATGGTCTCCTGAGGAATTGGCGCGCCTCATAGAATTACGTATAAATGAGATCTTCAAGAGTCAATATACTAAGCAGCTGGTACGCTTTGACGATGTTTTTCCAAAAGCTCGTAAAGGAGGGGGGCAGACTGCAATGGAGTTTATTGTTGAGCGAACCTTACGCCGCCCGCGCGACATATTGCAGTTTGTGAACGAGAGCTTTGTTATCGCTGCTGATCGTGAGCGCATTTCTTGGAGGTCTCTGTTTGCGGCTGAAGCGCAATATTCAGAGAAACGATTGAAATCGTTGAAGGAAGAGTGGGGTGAGGTTTATCCATCTTTTGAAGACGTGGTGGAAATTCTCCGTGGCTTGAAGGCCACCTTCACTCGTTCGATGATCAAAGATGCGAGATTGGAAGATGTTATGTTGACGCTCTACGATAATGACACCACTGATCCATGCGTAGCTGTAGTTAAAAAATACTACGACGGCCAAAGCGTTAAGGAATCTGACGTTCTGTCAAGCTTACTTTCTTGTCTCTATCGGGTAGGTGCTATTGGGGTGAAAACCGGGGCTATGGATACGTATATCTGGTGCTATGTTGACCAGGCTTCAGTTACTAGGGGGGAAGTTAAACGAGTTGAGCACATGAAAATTCACAAAATGCTTTATCGTGCTCTTGATGTGATTACTGAGCAAAGAGAGATATTTGAGGCTGAAGATCTAGACTGACGATACTGCTTTTTCTGCGCTAGCGACAGGCTGCTTGTGGACTATTTCAATCGGGCGCCGAATGGCTGCAATGGGTCGAAAGCAGCCATCGGGACCACCCGCTTTCAGCCAATGTTAGCCTCCAGTACTCACCGTCTCCGCATGGAGGGGTCTGCCCTACAATCGCCCACTCTGGAGCAACTGCATCACACTACATACCCGGCACTCCAATTTTCCCCTCGATGCACCGACTACTGCGAGTCGATAGCTCACACCACCATCTCCGTTCTCCTTGCCCTACCCCACCCACCACGTTACTCTCCCCCAGTCGTTGCAAATTCAGCGACCGGGTTTAGCAGCTCGACCAATGATCAAGGTGCATACAGCGCCCCTTCTTGATCAATCGGCGCTTTTTTTGTGCCGGTTGTCTCTTGTTATGGCAGCTGTGCGCGGGGCGCCTTCGTGCGCGCCGGGTTCCTTGATCCCTGGTCTGCTAACCCGCGTACAGCTGCCACCCTTTCGTTTAGCAGCGATGTGTGGCGGTTCCATCGATCAAGGAGCACCACCATGACCAAACCCGTTCCCGATCCACCCTTCACCCCCCAAACCAGCACCACCTTCGGCACCTGCAACGGCAGCCACGACCCGCTGTTCGCCGTCCGCGCCGGTGTCTCGTCCGAAGACGCCCTGATCCACACGTCCATCCTGCTCAAAAGCGCCTACCAGACTAACGCCCACGCCTGTGAATTGGTCGATGCCGAGGTGCGCGGGTTGCTCTGGGCGACCGAGCAATCACTGGAGATGAGCCTCGCCCTGGTCGAGGCGTTGCTGGACGAGGTCGAAGCGCGCTCGGCAACCGCTGCGTTGTTGCGGCGTTCGCTGCAAGCAGGCCAATCGGCGGTGGAGTGATCGCCAGCGAGTGTCCTGGGCCGCCGATGCGGCCCGCTCGTCCAGTGCCGAGCCTGGGCACCCGCCGCGTCGCCCCCGCTCCTTTGGCCCAAATCAAGCCGCCGGGCCTGGTTCGCGAGACGATGGCTGAAAGCCGGCCACCGCCTTGAGCTCAGGCAACGCCATCGATCCAATTGCGCGGCATTGCATACCAGCATCGAATGCGTCATCTGGACTCGCCCCGTGTCAACGTGCGTGTGATTGGGCCAGATTGCCCTGAATACATTCGCCACGTCCTTACGGCAGACACGTTTAGTTGACCAGGTTCAGCCAGGGCCAGCGTTCACGATAGCTAGCCGCTTTTTGGCTGAACAAGCCAGGCAGCGGGTTCAGTTCGTTAAGCCTGAGCAGGTTGTTCTGAAGATCATCCAGGCCGTGTGTGCTGTATAGCGCCCCTGTGTAGACATCCACTCCCAGGCAGGTTGCGCTGATCAGGTAGCGATCTATGCCATCGGTTACTTTTCTCAATTGAGGATAGGCGGCGCCGAATTTCGATGCGTACCACAGGTGAACGCGGGCCTGATTGCGTACCTCTACGTTGACCTCAAGATGGGAGCAGGCATGGCGAACCCGTGTGATAACTCGATCCTCGGCCTCCCATGAAAGGTCCTCATCGAAATAAGCGATGTCGTAATCCTTGATACCCCATTCAGCGGGCTGTCCCGATTGATGATTCCAGAAGGTCTGGAACAGACATCCCGCTGTCAGCATGCAGTGAGGGATGTTCAGTGTCGGCAGGAGCGTAAGTAATGCGTGGTTGATGGCGTTTTCTTGGGCGATCGCCAGCACGTGCTCGTTGGTCAGTGAATGCATCGTTACCCTCCATGGTGGCTGGGGGTGAGCTTACCTGAGCGATGCCCGGGATGAATGATTTAATCTCCGCTTATAACTGTGGATGCAACCCATAGCCGTCATCGGCCCATCACCCCAGTGCTTCGTTATTCTCCATCCATATCGCTCGAATTGAACCCTCGGGTGCCTTCGATTATTTCGTAACCGCGAAACTGAGCGCCTGTTCTTGCAAGCTCGTTTTGATCAATGCAGCCAATTGTTGGGTGGCTGGTGTTGGGTCATCGCCACCGCGGTGAAGCACATAGCCAAGGCTTGGCACGGGGGGTAAGCCAGAAACAACGGTGAGATGACTCGGCAGCCCGATGCGAGTTCGCAGCGTCAGGCCCAATCCGGCGGCGACGGCCGCCCAGATACCACCGACGCTGGGGCTGGTCAGGGCGATCCGCCAAGGTATTTGCGCGCAATCCAGCGCCTGGGTGGCGGCGCTGCGCAATACGCAAGGCGCGTCGAACATGATCAATGGCAGCGGTGAGTCATCAAGGGCAGTCAGCAATGGCGTATCGCGGGCCCCGATCCAGTGCATCTGGGTTTCGCCCAGTCGCGTGGCATAGGGCGACATGTGCCCGGTGTCCCAGGTCAGGGCCAAGTCCAAGCCCTCGCTTTCGACCAGCGCCAGCAATTCGACATTGCGCGCAATCTTCACTTCCAGGCTCACCCTCGGGTACGTCTGGACGAAGCGTCGCAGGATATCGCTGAGGAAATGTTCCCCAAAGTCCTCTTGAAGCCCGAGGCGTATGGTCCCGGCAGTCTGGCTTTCATGCAGGGTCTGGAAAATGCTGTCGTTCAGCTCCAGCAACCGACGGGCATGGCTGAGCAGTGTTTCTCCTACGGGAGTCAACACCAGCCCGCGACCGGATTTAGCCAGTACCGGCGTGCCGACCTGCGCCTCGAGTTTCTTCAACTGGGCGCTCACGGCGGACGTCGATCGACCGAGACGATCCGCCGCTTTGGCGAAGCTGTTGAACTCCACGCCGGTGACAAAGGTGCGCAATACATCAAGATCGAAGGTCGGGCGGCGCATTCTATAGTCCACAAATTCGGGATGATTACCGCTATTAAATCTGATATTCGGCATTATCGCGAATTGATAGTTTTGCCCCGTCGATTAGCCAGTCAGAGGGAAAAACGTCATGACCCCATCCATGAACACTGCGCAAGCGCAACAGGCCGACTACCCGCACACATTTGCCGAATTGACCGAACATATGCTGTTCGGCGACAGGTGGACGCGTACGCAATTGACGCCTCATGAACGCAGCCTCGCCACAGCCCAGGAGTAACCGGCCATGCCATTTGCACGAATTTCACTGCACCGGGGCAAGTCGGCCGAATATTTACAGGCGTTGTCCCAGGGTTTGCACGACGCCTTGGTCGAGAGCTTCGAAGTGCCGAAGACCGATCGCTTCCAGGCCATTCACCAACATGAGGTCGGAGAGCTGATATTTGATCCCCACTACTTGGGTGGGCCGCGTAGCCATGACTTTGTGCTAATCGCGATTACCGCTGGCCGTCCTCGAAGTGTTGAGACGAAACAGCGTTTTTACCGCGATCTGGTCGAGAAACTGGGGCGGACGACGGGACTGAACGCGGAGGATGTCATGGTGGTGATCACCACTACGGCCAGTGATGAGTGGTCGTTTGGTGGAGGGCGGGGCAACTAGCCTTCGGGTGAGTGCAGCGCCTGTATTCCATAAATGCGGGCCGTCTGTGTCTATCGGCACCATTGCCAGATTGATACGGTCTGCATTTATTGTCGTTCGATGAGGCAACAATGGATCTCACTGCAATCCCCTTCGGTACCACCGATTGGTCAACGATAGAACCGGTAGCACATGCCGGTCAGACAGGCACAGCCTATTGGCGTACCTGCCAGTTTGGTTCAGCGCGCGTGCGGATGGTCGAGTACAGCCCTGGCTATTTGGCCGATCACTGGTGTTGGAGAGGACATATCCTGTTGTGCCTGGAAGGTCAGTTGCATACAGAACTGGAAGATGGTCGTCAGTTCACACTGACGCCGGGCATGAGCTATCAGGTGGGTAATAATGCTGAGGGACATCGGTCATTCACCGCCACCGGGGCGAAGCTGTTCATTGTGGATTAGTAGTGGGGACGGACCTGCATAACGCGCCCACCCTACCCGTTTGTGGCCAATGCGACCGCAATCGTGGGGTCTGAAATATATGTGTACAAATGACCGCTTCCGGTCGAAAGCGGTCGGTCGCCAACGACTGCTTCCGGCCAGAAGCGACCCTTGGGCGAACGATGAGCCCAGCATTTTCTGCATTAACTAAAGTTCGGCTCGGTCAACACGTTGCGTCCTGACGGGCGCAATCGCATGCGAAAAAGATAATCACGAAGCTTGGATGTTTTTTTCAGCCATTGTGCACTGTCGGGCACGCGTTCCAAATAATCGAGCATCGGCGTCAGGATGGCGTCCGCCATGCTGTAGTCCGCCCCGCAGAAAAATTGCTGCCCGCCCAACTGCTTCTCCAGCAGCCCAAGTGTTTGGGTAGCCATTGGCTCGGCGGTCGCCACCGCTTCTCTATCGATAGGGCGTGACGGTTGCGCAGGTGAAACCAGCAATAAAAGATAACGACGTATCAATCGATCATCGGCATACATCGCCAAGGCAGCGGACCACTGATCGACCTTTACCCTCTGGGCCAAGTCTGCGGGTCTTAGGGACGTGTGCGCAAAGGCTTCATCCAGGTAGCGGCAAATGGTGGTTGTTTCGATTACGCTCCGCTCTCCATGCAGCAATACCGGGACCTTGCCAAAAGGATGCAGTGCCTCGTGTTCAGGGCTGTGGAGCGTGATCGTTTTACCCTCCACGTGCATCCCGTGCGTGTAATCGAGCGCTTTCTCTTCGCAGTAAAGTCTGACACTACGCACGAAGGTGCTAAATCCAGGTCCCAGTATGTGCAATCGCATGAGTAGCTCCTTGAGGGAAGAGTCGGCAATTCTGGTCGGTATGACTTTATGTTCAAGAACATAAAGTCCCGTTTTGTCATACTCCCTCTCACGCTTTACTGAGGAGAAGACGTATGCCCTGGCCTGCTACACAGCGCGCAACCACTCGACAGGTGATTTTGGATAGCGCAGCACGACGCTTCGCACTGGAAGGTTTCGAAAAAGTCAGCATCGACTCAATTATGGAAAGTGCCGGACTGACCCGGGGGGGCTTCTATAGTCACTTCGCATCCAAAACGGAGCTTTACACCGAAGCGATTAGAAATGCCGCGAACGCGGGGGGCGCGATACTGGAAGAGGCTGGTAAAGACGGTTTGCAGCAGGTAGTGAAAGACTACCTGCGCATGGACCATCGGGATGCAAGCCGTATGCACTGTCCGTTAGCCTTCATGGTCAATGATGCTGCTCAGCAGAACGGAGCCATCCAGGAGAGCTACACCCAAGTGCTCGAAGCTTTCATTGCACGTCTGGAATCCAGACTGAAATCGACGACAGAGACCGATACACGCCAGCATGCTTTGCAAATTGCCGTAGGGATGATTGGTGGCTTGGCATTAGCTCGAGCTGTGGCCGATGAGCAATTGGCGCAAGAGATTCTCACAGCCTGTCAACAGGGGTGTTTGCAGCTCGTTGAGCGATGACATGCCTTAGCAAGCAACGAAACGACTGCATTGGGTCGATAGCGGTCACTCTGCGACCGGCAGCTGCCGACCCACAGCGCTCAGCAGCAGGCTTGGCACAGGTGTCGCTCACGACCTAGTGCAGCAGTTGCCCCTGACACCTCTGTACGTACTTCGGTTGCAGTCAAGCATGACTGGTGCGACACCAACCGCTCGGCGGCTCGGAGGGTTACTCAAACAACTCCGCGTGCGAGTCAGGTTTATAGCCATCAATAACAAGGACCTGCGAGATTTCACAGTCCGGATAGATCCACTTGCCCCAGTTGGCCAAAACCCAATCCCTACTGAGGCCCAGGCATCCTCCATTGCTCTCCCCAGGCAGCAAAACCAGCGGTAGGCCGGCTTTGTACCCAGTGGTAACCATCAGCCCAAAGCGACGATCCTCGTCCAGTGTTTCGAAAACCATGAAATCCACAACCTCTTCATACGGGTATGAGCCCCTGGCTCTGAATATGGTTCCGCGACTGAAAACCTCATTTGAGCATTCAAGAAGCGTTGTCATGAAATTCACTGTTCCTTATGTTCAGGTAGCCCAAGGCGTTGCGCAGTGTATGACAACTCGTGGCTCAAATTCCTGCTGGGCGGCCCAAGATATTGTTTGTCGAACGGCAGCTCTGGGTCGACAGCGGTCAACCGCGACCGGCTGCATTCGACCCATAGCTGCTTCTCGCGAAGGACAGCAACCGGCCAAAAGCGGTCAGTTGTCAGCTCCGATAACTGCCTCAAGTAGCTGGCCATCGAAGTATTCCGTGTCATCGCGGGGCTCTGTATCCAACCGCCGCCTGGCCTCAGCCAACATTTGAGGAACTGCGATTCGCTGATTCAGAAAAGTAGCGACCATGAGATCTGAAAGCTCTTTAAAGGGCGTGTCCCAGGCATCTCGACAGCGTTGTAGTAACGTTGTCGGCGCCTCTCCTTTCCAAGGGCCAATGATGCTGGTTAGTGTCGTCGGTTGGGCCATTGGCATCTGTTCGTGCTGGTTGGGAAAAGGGATCTTACCGACAGTTCATACGCAGTGCGAAGGGCAGCTTCGGGTCGAAAGCGGACGGTCGCGATTGATCGCTTTCGACCCAAAGCGAACGTTCCTGGCCTGTCCGCTTCTACTACATGCTGACGCTGTTGGTCCCGCCCGGGAGAGCCTAATCCTAAGGTCCAGCCTGAACATCGCCAGGGCTACAGGACTTTAAGACCGTTGGCAGTCTCGATGTATGCCTGCAAACCATATCGCTCACTCTGCAGGACACTGACCGGGCCGGAAAAGCCGATAGTCTCAAGGAGGTGTTCCACGCCCTCTGGATCGGGATGAACGACCTCCAAGCGTTGCAATTGGCAGCCCTTATCAGCGAGCCTCTGTGCTGGATGCTCCGAGTCGCCCCAGTCGATCAGGCTAGGCACTACCCCACCCAGCGGTAAGTGCCCGTCAGGCTGAATCGAAATATTCCACGACAGCGCTCCCCTGCTCATCGGCTCGATCATTCCAAAAGCCTTCTTGAGCCTTTCGTCTGCGGCATCTAGATGCTCTGTACGCGCTACCCAATGGGCTAGATAGGGCGCTGCTTGTGCACTCAGCTCATCTAGGCCGAACCACCTTGGTCTAGTGGGTAAAGGCGCCGTACCGTCGGGGGCAATTACCTCGAGATAAAAAAACTCCCCTAAGCGCAGCAGCAGGTTATGTGTACTCATACGCGCATGCTTACCTCCCGGCTGCAACTGCACCCCCAGTTGTTGCTCGACGAGTTGCGCGCCTGCCGTAAGGGTCGGTGACACAATGACCAAATGATCCAGGGTGGAACGCCTCATATGCACAGCTCCAGGTTCAGAAGGTCCTGTATGTCTTGTCGCCGCCTGATCATCCGAAAACTTGCGTTCTCAATCAGGACCTCGGGCAACAAAGGCCGACTGTTGTAGTTTGAAGACATCGAAGCACCATAGGCGCCCGAATCATGGATCACCAGAAGATCACCGACACGGGCCTGCGGCAGGTCTTGGGCAGCCAGGGCGTGTTCGTCCTGGGTGAAAACATCGCCGGACTCGCACAGCGGCCCAGCTACCATGGTAGGTTGCAAAGGGCGAGACACCGCAATCCCGTTGGCGTCTAGCAACGTCATGCGGTGGTAACTGCCGTACAAGGCCGGCCGCATCAAGTCGTTAAAGCCGGCATCAACCAGGATGAAAGTATTGCGGCCCATTTGTTTCACGGCGCGGACCTCGGTTACCAGGTAGCCCGACTCTGCGATCAGATACCGGCCCGGCTCTATCTCCATTCGCACGGAATGGCCAAGTACTTCCTCGATTTCCTTGCGGGCCGCCGCCCATGTCCGAGCGTAGCGCTGGATATCGACCGGCGTGTCGGTGCTTCTATACGGAACAGACAGCCCTCCGCCAATCGAGAAAGCCTCGATATCCCTATCTAGCTGGCCAACAAGCTCAATCATCGATCGAGCAACCTGCTCCAAGTGCTCGTAATCCACTCCTGAGCCGATGTGCATGTGCACGCCTACCAGATGCAAATCGTAGGTCCTGATACAGTCAAGCGCCTCGCCCAGCTGTTCGTGCCAAATGCCATGTTTGCTGTTTTCACCGCCCGTGTTGGTCTTGCGACTGTGTCCATGGCCGAACCCAGGGTTGATCCGAATCCAAACCCGGTGTCCTGGGGAGCGCTCGCCCAACTGCCGGAGCATGTCAATTGAGCCCGCGTTCACTTCTATCCTTGACTCGATCACCCGGGCCAATGTCACCTGGTCCAGCACATCGCACGTCAGCACCACCCCTGCTGGCTGGCCATCGAACGATGCCCCCGCAGCCAGGGCCCGTTCGATTTCACCTAGTGAGACGGCATCGAGGACCAGGCCTCGTGCCCGCATCAAGCGCAGGATATGCACGTTTGGATTGGCCTTCTGCGCGTAGCGAACCGTGTCGAAGCCTTGCAGGTTGTCGATACGATCGATGATGGTTTTTGCGTCGTATGCCCATAGGGGCGAGCCGTGTCGGCGAACCGCGTCGGCCAATAATTCGAACGGTGCAGAGTCGATCATGAAGAGTCCTCGTTCAGGGGGACCATGAGGATGGAGCAAGACGAGCATTCATAAAAATAGCTTTTGTTCTGGAATCGATTCATATCTGATATGACCATTGCATTCTTTCTGGTACCGCTGTGAAGCTATCCTTTCGCCATATCGAGATCTTTCGAGCCATCATGTCAGCCGGAAGCGTCACGGGTGCCGCACGTCTGCTCTTCACCTCACAACCCACCATCAGCCGTGAACTGTCACGGTTGGAACAGCTGCTTGGGCTACGTTTGTTCGATCGCGAGGGTGGCCGCTTGAAGCCAACGGCGCAGGCGTTGCTGTTGATCGAGGAAGTTGAGCTTTCCTACATTGGCCTGGAGCGTATCGACCGGTACGCTCAGGCCATTCGCAACTTCGAACATGGGAGGCTGGCCATCACCTGCCTGCCACTCTTCTCCCAGACCCTCCTACCCGAGGTATGTCGGCAATTCCATCAGCATCACCCAGGCGTGAGCGTAGGCATTACGGCTCAGGAGTCGCCATTACTGGAAGAGTCGCTGGTCGCCCAACAACATGACCTTGGGTTGACCGAAGTCGAGCAGATTCCCCGAGGGACGTCCGGCGAATTGCTGTTCAGCGCCAGGATGGTCTGCGTGTTGCCGAACCAGCACCCCTTGTTACAGAAGACTCAGCTTGAGCTAAGCGATTTTCACGAGGTGGATTTCATCAACCTATCCAGCCTCGATACCTACCGGCAGCAGTTGGATCAGCATTTCAGAATCGCCGGAGTCAACAGGCGCACGGTCATCGAGACCACCAACGCGGCATCGGTGTGCGCTATGGTCAGGCAAGGGCTGGGCGTGGCGGTTATCAACCCGCTGAGTGGGCTGGAAGCCGCGCAGAGTGGGCTGTCGATTCGCCAGCTAGGTGTCTGCGTTCGTTACCAGGTGATGATGATTCGCCCCAACCACCGGCCAGGCTCGGCGGCAGTGGATTTGTTCAGTGAGGCGCTGCGAACGCAAGCCCGAAAAATGAGCGATATCCTGGCAAAAGATTCTTGAAAAGACCTTCACTTTATGTGCGATCTGGGGCCTTACGAGGATGGCCCGAATATCCTCATGTCGAGATCATTCACTGGCGCTTACGTTGGTGGATGGGGCCGTTCGATGCGAGCCATGTACAGAAGCCGCGAACCCATTTAAGGATAATATCCAGACTAAAAACCTGACTTCAAGTTGTAGAGAAGACATCCTGTTTCGGCATAAAAAATCGAGCAAACAATTCAGATTGCGACTTGATATTCAATTTGCCGTAAATGTTGCGGCGGTGAACCTTTATCGTCTCCACCGAGAGGGAAAGCTTCCCGGCTATTTCCTTATTAGAGAAGCCACTCAACAACAACCTGAGCACATCACTTTCGCGCGTTGTTATTTGTGTGCCCAGCTGGGTCATCGTTTCTGGCCATAGCGGTGGCTCCGTGTGATTTTTCCCGACGTCAATTTCAAAACACATGCGTTGATGCATTAACGCAGTCACCCATGGCTTGATAATATCAAGCATTGTTATTTGCTCTTGATTAAAACGGACTTTACTACCAACGGAAATGCACAAGGTCCTGTCGGAATCGAGCTGGACATTGTACTGCACCTCATCCGCAGAAATGTATTGTGCAAAATACTGATGATAATACTCAGTCTCAATAAAATATTCTGGTGCAATATCCAGCAGGTGAAAAAAACCACTCTGTGGGTTTTCTCGATTAGCTATATAAAATGGATCCAGCAGGTAATGCCCCTTCACGTAGCGATGAATGAACGCGTTCACCTCTTCCGCATCTGCCACCTCAGGAAGACTAACCACTTCCACTTGTTGATTGCTGAAAATCAATACAACCCAATTATCGATTTGCACGTATTCATTCAACACCCGAACCAGTGAACTCCAGAACTCTGGACGGTTCAACTGCATGATCAGCTTCCCAATCGAACGGTGCCAAGCCAGGCTATGGAGGTCGAACGGCATTTTCTACCCCTTTTGGGTTAGGGATTCGTAGGTCAGAGCTAAGTATTCGTAGGTATTTACTATTCGGTAACGCCCGGTATATTCACTGCCAAGGCCTAGGATGGCCATGAAGGTACATCGTCTTGACAAGGATGTTGCATGAGAAAATCACATTTGCGAACCATTTTTTCGGCCACGCTTCTCTGTGTAGGGATAAGCACGTCAGTGGCGGCTGCAGAGCCTGGGATGTATCTGTATAACTGGTTCGGGCTGCTCGCACCGGAGACCCCAAAGGCGTTTGAGCAGGAAACCGGCACCCGAGTGCATATGGATGCGTTCGACAGCGCCGACATCATGCAGAGCAAGGTAATGGCTGGGCGCACGGGGTATGACGTGGTGGTGGCCACCTCCGATGTGTTGCCAAGCCTGATCCAGGCGGGAGTACTCCAGCCGTTGGATCGTGAGCAACTGAGTAATTTGTCACATATCGACCCTGATATCTTGGCCCAGGTCGCGGTCAATGACCCTGGCAATCGTTACGCGGTGCCCTATTTATGGGGCACTACCGGCATTGGCTATGACGTTGACAAAGTCAAGGCGGCATTGGGTGATAATGCGCCGGTGAACAGCTGGGATTTGATCTTCAAAGAAGAAAACATCAGCAAGCTCCAGTCGTGTGGCGTGGCAATGCTTGACTCTCCAAGTGAGATCATTTCGATTGCTTTGCATTACCTTGGACTCCCTAGCAACAGTAGGAACCCGGATGATTACCAGAAGGCCCAAGCCCTGCTGTTAAAAATCCGTCCCTATGTCCTCTATTTCGATTCATCCCGAATCGACGCCGACCTGGCTGACGGCAATATTTGTGCGGTTGTGGGATGGGCCAATGGTGCCCTTGCTGCACAGGCCATTAACGAGAAGGCCAAGACTGGACGCAAGATTACCTACAGCCTTCCTCGCGAAGGCGCACTGGTCTGGTCGGAAAATCTGGTTCTGCTAAAAGACGCCCCCCACCCCAAGGAAGGCATGGCGTTTATCAATTATATGTTGCGACCAGAAATTATTGCCAAGACGTCAAACCACACGCTATACCCCAACGCAAATAAAGATGCCACTGCGTTTGTCGAACAGACGCTGCGAGACAACCCTTGGATTTATCCAGACAAAAAGACTGTTGCGACACTTGTTCCACTTGAGCCACTGCCATTGAAACTGGAGCGAATCCGCACACGGGTCTGGACCAAAGTGAAGAGTGGTGTGTGATCTGACGTGATCTGTCGCCTGTTGCTCGATGCAAGCCTTTATTTTTATACCGGCGTGGATCGAGCAGCACGTTAATGCCTGCTACTCCCTTGAGCCCGAGATTACCCAGGGCCCTCTCCGGCCCACTGATTAAACGCCCGGTGAAACACGCTCGCCTCGCGTTGGAGTTGGCGTCGGAAGCTGCCAATCCTGATGGCCCTTGCTTTGGCCATTGCTAGTAACGGCATTCGCGCAGCTGGGTTGATTTTACCCAGCGTCCTGACATTGCTGTCTGCGACAGCGTCAATTCAACACCTTAGGTAAAAAGAGAACAGCGGATGTTCAGCCCAGCCCATCAGACCCACTTCAGTTTGACAATCGACGGTTTTGAGCACGATTTTCAAGTGCTCGCCTTCACCGGAGAGGAGGCGATCAGCAGGCCTTACTTCTTCAACCTGGAGCTTGTTAGCGAGCGGTCTGACCTGGATCTCGAAAGCCTCTTCGACCTCGAGGCTTTTCTGACCTTCGATGCGAAGGGCAACGGCATTCATGGACGGGTCTATCACATCGCTCAAAGCGGTAATGGTCAGCGTCCGACGCGCTACAGCCTGACCCTTGTACCGCACCTGTCCTACTTGCGCCACCGTATCAACCAGAGGATCTATCAACAGTTCTCGGTGCCGAAAATCGTTGCCTTGATATTGGAAGAGCATGGGATTTTGGGCGACGCTTATCGGTTTCATCTAGGGTCGACCTATCCCGAGCGTGACTACTGCATCCAGTACGACGAAACGGATTTGCACTTTGTTCAGCGTTTGTGCGAAGAAGAAGGTATCCACTTCCACTTCCAACACAGTGCTCGAGGCCACGTGCTGGTCTTTGGCGATGATCAGGCGGTTTTTCCCAGGATTGAGCAAGCCACTGCTAATCTTCGTACTATGCAGCGCCGCCACGCGGCGTATCGTCAAGCTGAAGGGCAAAGTGACCAGACCCGGTTAGTCAGTGGCCATGTGCTGGAAATCTCAGGCCATCCACGCCAAGCGTGGAACGCCCTATGGCTACTGACTCAGGTCATCCACGAAGGCAAGCAACCACAGGTATTGAGTGAGCACGTCGCCAGTGGCAACACTGACAACGAGGATGACTTTCATCAGGGTTACCGCAACCGCTTTATGGTGCTGCCGTGGGACGTGTTCTATCGTCCGCCTTTGACTCACATGAAACCTCAGGCGCCTAGCAACCAGACCGCTGTAGTCATCGCTGTGGAAGACGAGGAGATCCAGAGTGATCGGCGCCTCGGAAGGGTCAAGGTCAAGTTCCCCTGGGACCGCGAAGATAGATTTGACGACAAGAGTAGTTGTTGGCTGAGGGAAGCTTCCAGTTGGAGCTGTGAAATTACGCCCCCGCGAACAGGTATGGAAGTCATGGTCACATTTCTCGAAAGCGACCCCGATCAACCGCTGATCAGCGGTTGCCTGTGTTGCCGCTAACCGCAAACCCAATCAGGGCAGCGGGCCGAAATACAGCGCCTCGGCGGTGTACATCACCGGCCCGGCGCGCTCGGCGACGATGATTTCGTAGTCGACGCGGTTTTCCCGCAACGCGTCCGCGCCAAGGATGCAGATGCACAAATCTACGCGCTACTTCGAGCCGCTGCTTCAGGGCTGCACAGAGGCGCAGTTCTCGTACCACGACTTTACAAACTGTCTTCTTTGTAGAGCGATGACTGAAGAAACGCTGCAATCAGCGCTGTAACCTGCTGTTGGATCGCCTCGCGCGGGCGAGCGCTGTCGCCATCCTCGCAAATGATGCCATCGCCTGGTACGTCTTCTTCAAGCATTACCTTCGCACCAGGTTTGCATACCGACAAGAAACTGAAGTGGCTTGCGTCGCTGATTTCGACGTAACGGCTTGACGCCGCTGGCAGGCGTTTGGCCAGGTTGGCAGACTCCAACGCAGCGGGAAGCTCGCGCGACGGTGCGCCGGCAGCGATCACCAGCGCAGGTACTGGCAGCGCGGCCAGGCTTTCATCGGTCAGGCCCCGTGAAAGGCCCAGGTCCAATGTAACCACGGCAGCGACGCGTTTATCGCGCCAGTCAGCGGCCAATGCGGCCTTTGATTTTGAGCTGCTTGCAGGGTTTATCGTTGCGTAGACGGTGCAACCTGATAACTGCGGGTGTGCTTTGCAGTCATTGGCGAAGCGGTCTGGATCGAAACGCGCTCCGGCGATCTCCAGGGCGGTCAAGCCGCCGAGTGAATGGCCCACTACTGCAATTCGGCCATTGGCGACCACGCCGAACTTTTCAGGTTGGGTCGTGACCCTATCAATGACTCGGCGCATATCAACGGGGCGCTGCCATAACTGCGCCGCGGCTTGAGGGCTACGGTCCAAGGTCGTGGTGCCAGGGTGATTGATTGCCGCGACGATGTAACCCCTATGGGCCAGAGCACTGGCAAGCCAGGTCTGGTTGTTCCAGTTGCCCCTGTAGCCGTGGGAGAGCACCAGCAATGGATGCTTGCCAGCAGCTGGCGGCGCGTTACGAACGGCAGAGGCACCGACAAACACCACATCATCGCCGATCAATTGCGTGGCTGCGGTAGTTGCACTGGGGTACCAAACGACCATCTCCAGTGGGCGGTCATTGTGCGGGTCCGCCAGTGTGGACGATTGGAAGCCGACAGGGTTCTCGTCAGCGAGGGCGATAGTCGCCAGGCAGGTCAACAATAAGGCGCTGAACGTTATTTTCAATGTCGTTTCTTCCTTGATTAGACAAATGCACTGCAACCTGAACCCGCCGTTAGGCGCATCCACCTTCGCATGGATGGGTTTGCCCCGCAATGGCCTCGCGCTGGAGCAACTGCCAATCACAGGAAATGCCCGCCCCTCACACTGATGCCTGACCCCGCGCCCACACCTTTGACACAAATCAAAGCGCCGGGCGTGGTTCGCGAGACGATAGCTGCAAGCAAGGAACGGATCGATAACCGGCCAACGCCTTGAGCTCAAGGCAACACCGTCGATTCATGTGCGCAGCATTGTATAAGGAGCCTCATATGACCTCGTTGAACCACGTCCTGGTTGCCACCGACTTGTCCACCTCTGCCCGCAACGCGGCAGAGCGGGCTGCACTGTTGAGCAAGGCGCAGCATGCAGCACTGGATCTGCTCTACGTTGCCAACCCAGCCCCCTTCGAGCGTCTCAAGCAGGTAGTGGTACCTGATGAGAACTTGTTGAAACGCGTGCTGGAGACAGCCGGAGAGAAGATTCACGAACTGGCAGCAATGCTCTTCCAGCGCTATGACATCGACGCTGGCGTACAGGTCGTGCCCGGCGCGGTTGTCAGCGAAATCACCCGTGTGGTGCAGGACAAACGCAGCAACCTGTTGGTGTGTGGGGCGAAGGGGCAAAGCCTGGCCCGTCGCCTGCTGGGCTCTACCGTGCAAAGAATGCTGAGCCGTATGCTCTGCCCGTTGCTGGTGGTCAAGCAGGCACCCCACGACGCTTACCGTAGTTTGCTGGTTGCCGTTGATTTTTCGCCTTCATCGCTGCGCACCATCGAACAGGCAAAAGCTGTTGCCCCGCAGGCCGAGATCATACTCCTGCATGTGTTCGAGGCCCCCTTCGAGGGGAGCATGCGCTTCGCCCACATCGACCAGGACACCCTCACTCACTACCGCAATGTCATCAGGAAAGATGCCGTGGACCAACTCGCGGCATTGAGCGAAGCCGCTGGGCTGGCCAATGCCCGGCAAATCGTGGTGCACGGTGACCCCTCCTGGCGGATCCTTGAGAAGGGGCAGGAGTTGGACTGCGATCTGATCGTGATCGGCAAGCAGGGTGAAAGCGCTCTGGAAGAACTGCTGATCGGCAGCGTCACCAAGCATGTCCTCAACGATTCTCAGTGTGATGTGCTGGTGTCTTTGTAGGCGGTGTAGTGTCGAGGACGCTGAATCAGCGTCCTCGAAAACACTACACGTCAAACTACCGGCAGGCAGGTTTACCCCATCAGTAGCTATGCTTGATCTGTTGCCAGGCACTGGTAGCGACACCGTAAAAGGAGGTGTTTGAGATGCAACTGATCACGTTGAACATCGATAAGCCGCAGGTGACAAACTTCATTTTGGGCCAGACGCACTTCATCAAGTCCGTCGAGGACATCCACGAAGCGCTGGTAAACGCCGTGCCCGGTATCCCGTTTGGCGTGGCCTTTTGTGAAGCCTCTGGCAACTGCCTGGTGCGATGGTCCGGCACCGATACCGCCATGATTGAACTTGCACAGAAAAATGCGCAAGCCATCGCCGCCGGCCATAGCTTCATCATTTTCCTGGGCGACGGTTTCTATCCGCTGAACGTGTTGAACACCCTGAAAATGGTTCCAGAGGTCTGCCGTATATTTTGTGCAACCGCCAATCCAACTGAAGTGATTCTTGCTGAGACCGAACAAGGCCGAGCAATCCTGGGTGTAGTGGATGGCTTCTGCGCCACGGGTATTGAAGGCGACGCAGACATCCTGTGGCGCAAGAACCTGTTGCGCCAGATTGGCTACAAGCAGTGAATTGCTGCTGGTCATGGATGGCCAGCATCGGCCAGAACATCACGGCACCTTGAAACACTTGCCTTTGACCTGAAGGCAAAAGTCATTGTCCCCCAGGCTGCTTTTTCCGCCCCGCGCCTGCACCCAGAATCCACTCCTGATTTGACTTCCCGTTCAGGAGAACCCGTATGAATGTCTTCAAGCCCCTGCTGCTCGCCACCGCCCTGGCCAGCACCGCCCAAGCCTCCCTGGCCGCCGACTGGCAACACTCGCCCTATGGCCAGCACGACGAAATCGGCGCCGCCAACCTGCTCACTGCCGACGTGGTCAAGCAGGCGGTCGGCCTGGTCAAGACGGGCAAGACCTACCCGTTGGCCGTCCCCGTGGACAAGAACCTTCCTGCATACCGCCATCGCAGCTTTCGCCTGTACAACGTGCAGGTCGGGCAGCAGGCCGGCAAGTCGCTGGGGCCGAACCAGTTCACCTTCAACGATGAACTGGTGAACGCCTGGACCGGCGTTGGCACCCAACTCAACGGGATCGGTCATATCGGCATCGACAATGTGTACTACAACGGCAACAAGGCGGCCGACTTCGTGACGGTCGATGGCGTCACCAAGCTCGGCGTCGAGAAAGTGCCGCCGATAGTGACCCGTGGCGTGGTGCTGGACATGACTGCCTACTACGGCAAGGCCATCGTGCCCGGTGGCACGGAGTTCAGCGTGGCCGACATCCAGGCGGTGTTGAAGCAGCAAGGCCTGACCCTGCGCCAGGGCGATGTGGTGCTGTTCAACACCGGCTGGCTGGAATTGATCGGCAAGGACAACCAGCAGTTCCTGGAAGTGGAGCCCGGTATCGGCATGGAAGCGGCGCAGTGGCTGGCCGACCAAGGCATCGTCGCCTTCGGCGGCGACACCTGGGCCAGCGAGGTTTATCCGAACCCACATGGCAAGGACGAGTTCCCGGTCAACCAATACATGCTGGCCAAGCGCGGCATCTACAACCTGGAGCTGATCGACAGCCGTGCACTGGTGCGCGACAAGGCCTTCGAGTTCCTGTTCGTGCTCGGCCAGCCGCTGTACAAGGGCTCGACCCAGGTCAACATCAACCCGGTGGCCATTCACTGATAGCACGCTGGCTTTAGTCGATAAGTGGCTTCACATCCGGTGTCTTCGCAGGCAACCAACATATCGTTTTTTACGATGGAACCTATTTTTAACATAGGCAAAAAAGCGATGACAATGACGCCATCGAAACACACCTCAAGGTGACGTCATGAAACTGCAAGCCACCCACAAATCCTTCGCTGAACGCATCGTCCACGCCGTCGGCTTTGAAGTCATCGCCGTGCTGATCTGCGCGCCGATCGGCGCCTGGCTGCTCAACCGTTCGATGCTGGAGATGGGCGCGCTGGCGGTGATGCTGTCGACCGTGGCGATGATCTGGAACATGCTCTACAACGCGGCGTTCGACCGGCTCTGGCCCGTGAGCCGGGTAGCGCGTACGGTCAAGGTCCGCGCCCTGCACGCTGGCGGCTTTGAAACCGGCTTTGTGCTGATCGGCGTGCCGATTGCCGCGTTGATGCTCGATGTGTCACTGGTGCAGGCGTTTTTGCTGGAGATCGGTTTCTTCGCCTTCATGCTGCCCTACACCATGGCCTACAACTGGGTCTATGACCTGCTGCGTCAGCGCCTACTGAGGGCGCCAGTCAGCGTGGCCCGGGCCCGGTAACCGTACGAGTAAAGCGCGTGGGCCTCTTTAGCATCGAGCTAAATAGTGGCATTCTGCACCCCATGGATATCTACGCGATTCGCAAGCACAACCTGGTGCAGTTGCTCGGCACCCAGCGCAAGGCCAGCTGTGCCGAGCGCTGGGGCATGAGCCCTGCGCACCTGAGCCAGATTCTGTCGATGCGCACGGAAAAAAACCTCGGTGATGAAGTCGCCCGCCGTATTGAACAGGCCGAACACCTGCCGGCAGGCTGGATGGATGTATTGCAAGGCGACGCTGGCGTGCCTGCCAGCAGCAAGGCGCTGAGCAGCGCGTTCGTCAGCATCGCCCACTTCGACATCCGCGGTTCCATGGGCAACGGCAACACGCCGCCAGCCCACGTCGAGGTGATCCGCGACCTGACCGTGCACCTGGACTGGCTGCGCGGCCAGGGCATCAGCTATTCCGGCGCGCATAACCTGGCGATCATCAGCGGCGACGGTGACAGCATGGCCGGCACCTTCAACGACGGTGACGCGTTGCTGGTCGACCGTGGCATCAACGAGGTGCGCAGCGATGCCATCTATGTCTTCAGCCTCGACGGCGACCTGTTCGTCAAACGCCTGCAGCGCCTGACCGATGGCGCCTTGCGAATGATCTCCGACAACCCGCTGTACCCGCCGGTGCTGATCGAGGGTGCGGCACTGGAAATGCTGCAGATTCATGGCCGTGTGCTACTGGTTTGGAACGCGCGAAGAGTATGATGAGAACACAACCGACCGCCCCGGTCGGTTAATCAACATTAAATAGCAGCAGCAGGATGTAGCGATTCCAGCAACGGATTGCTCGACCGAATCCGTGTGACTGAGATCGAATCATGAGCGGCAATCTGTGGGTGTGGGAAGAAGAAGAGCTGCTGGCGCTGCGCAAGGCATTTGCCGCGCTCAAGGCCAGGCAGCGCCAGGCAGAGCGGGTGTCCCAGCGGCGCATGGCCGCCGAGCTGGGCGTCAGCGTGACCACCCTCAATGCCTATATGACCGGCAAGCGCGCGCTGGACATAAAGTTCGCATTGATGTTCGAACGCCTCACCGGCATCCCCACGCGCAGCTACAGCCCGCGCCTGGCTGACGAGATCGAAACCAGCAAGCATCAGCGCAAACCTGCGGTCTAGAGCCTCCCCGGCAATTGCGCCCGGGCATTGCTTGGCCTCGTGAAATTTATCTGGTAGTTTTTCATGAAAAAATACCAATAAAAATTCATGAGGTCCGCCATGTTCAAGCAATCCGCCCAGCATGTCGCCAGCTATTACGCCCAGACCTACCCCGCCCCTATCCCTCTGCGCCCTACCCTGCAGGAACGCCTCGATACCGAGGTGCTGATCATCGGCGCCGGTTTCAGCGGCCTGCACACCGCCTTGCGCCTGGCCGAGGCCGGCAAGCGGGTGACCCTGGTGGAAGCCAGCCGGGTGGCCTGGGCGGCGTCCGGGCGCAATGGCGGGCAGGCGTTGCTGGGCTGGTCGTGCGACATGGCCCCCCTGGAAAAAGCCCTTGGCCAGGAACGCGCACGACGCCTGTGGGACAGCATGCGCTGGGCCGCCAGCGAGATGCGCGAGTTGCCCGAACGCCACGGCTTTGCCGTCGACTACCGGCGCGGCAGCCTGTGGGCGGCGGTGCTGCCCCGGCGCGTGGCCATGCTCCACGCGGCCCGACGTGAGGCCGAAGCTAAATGGGGCTATGACCAGCTGCGGGTGATCGAGCGCGACGAATTGCCCGAATGGATCGGCAGCCCGCGCTACCAGGCCGCGCTGTATGACGCCGAAGGCGCCCACCTCAACCCGCTGAAACTGGCCCAGGGCCTGGCCAGCGCCATCGAGGCGGCCGGCGGACGGATCTTCGAGCAGAGCCGGGTGCTCAGCTACCGCGACACCCCGGCAGGCTTTGTCGCCCGCACCGACCAGGGCGAGATCCGCAGCGATGTGCTGGTCCTGGCCTGCAACGCTTACATCGACCAGCTCGACCGCCCATTGTCACAGCGCCTGCTGCCGGTGGGCTCCTATCAGGTGGCCACCGCGCCCCTGGACCCGGCCCTGGCCCGTTCGCTGCTGCCGCACAACAGCTGCGTGATCGACAACCAGTTCGTCCCCGACTACTTCCGCCTGACCCCGGACCATCGCCTGCTGTTCGGCGGCGGTTGCACCTACCTGGGCGGCATCCCCAAGGACGTTGCCGCCGCCACCCGCCAGGTGTTGGAACGGGCCTTCCCGCAGCTGCAAGGCGTACAGATCGACTACGCCTGGGGCGGCCATATCGATTGCAGCCGGCGCCGCACCCCGGACATCGGCCGCCAGGGCCAGCGCTACTGGCTACAAGGGTTTTCTGGCCATGGCGTGCTGCCAACCCTGGCCGGCGCCCGGGCGGTCAGCGATGCGATCCTTGGCAACCCTGATGTGCTGGCGCTGTACCAGGCCATCGACAACGGCCGCTTCCCCGGCGGCGACCTGCTCGCCGCGCCGCTGGAAGCTGCCGCCAAGGCCTGGTACCGCCTGCGTGACACTATCTGAGAGAACCATCCATGGACATGCAGGAAGAAATCGAAAGCCTGGCGATCCTCATCCGCGACCTGCGCAAGCACCGCAACCTGACCCTCGGCGAGCTGGCCGAACGCATCGACCGTTCGGTGGGTTTTCTCTCCCAGGTCGAGCGCGGCCTGTCACGGCCGACCGTGGCCGACCTGACCGCCATCAGCGAAACCCTGTGCGTGCCCACCACCTACTTCTACAACCTGAGCACGCCACGGCAAGTGGACTGGGTCACCCGCCCCGGCGAACGGCGCACCCTGTACTACGCCGCCGGGGTCACCGATGTGCTGGTCTCGCCCAAGCTCAACGGTGGCTTTTCCATGCTCGAAAGCCACCTGGCGCCGGGCGCCAGCAGCGGTGACGGGCACCTGGACGACAGCTCCGAACAAGGTGGCTTTGTGCTCGAGGGCGAGCTGAGCATCTGGCTCGATGACGCACACGTACCGGTCACCCTGCACGCCAACGACAGCTTCCAGCTGCCGCCGCACAGCCAGTTCCGCTACGCCAATCTGACCGACCACACTACCCGGGTGCTCTGGGTATTCCGTTGAAACCAAGCGCAGGATCGCACGTAATGACAACAATCAAAGACTGCCCTGAACTGCTGAACGAAGTACGCGCGTTTCGCGCCGAGCATCCTCAGGTGCGTTATGTAGACCTGATCAGCCTGGACATCCCCGGGCACTTTTACGGTAAGCGTTACCCCATCAACATGCTCGAAAAGGTCGCCGCCGGCAGCGCCCTGAAATTGCCGCAGAACTGCGTGCTGCTCGGTGTTCAGGGCGGCCTGCACCCGATTGGTGACTATTGCTTCAACGACGGCGACCCGGATGCGCCACGGCGACTGATCCCAGGCACCCTCAAGCCGGTACGCTGGGAGAACCAGCCACTGGGGCAGATGCTGATCAGCTCCGACGGCACCGACGCACCGATCGAATTCGAGCCGCGCGAAGTGCTTGCGCGAGTCTTGCAGCGCCTGCAGCGGCGCGGTATCCGCCCGGTGGTGGCCTTCGAGCTGGAGTTCTACCTGTTCGACCGCTCGCTCAAGGACGGCCTGCCGCAGTTCCCCCATGACCCGTTCAGTGGTGATCCGGATGATCAGCCGAACATGCACATCGAGCGCCTGTCGCGCTATTCCGATGTGCTGCGGGAAATGGTCGAAGCCGCCAACGAACAAGGCGTGGACGCCAACGTGATTACCGCAGAACTGGGCCCGGGCCAGTTCGAGATCAACTTCGGCCACTGCGACGACGGCCTGCGCGCCGCCGACTGGGCCGCACTGTTCTGCCGCAGCACCCGAGGCGTGGCGCTCAAGCACGGCATGCGCGCCAGCTTCATGAGCAAGCCCTACCTGGATGCCCCGGGCAGCGGCATGCACGTGCATGTCAGCCTCTACGACCCGCAGGGCAACAACCTGCTGGCGGCCGATGACCAGCGCCCGCTGCGCCATGCCGTGGCCGGTTGCCTGGAGCTGCTGCCGCACTGCATGCCGATCTTTGCCGCCAACCACAACGCCATGCGTCGCTACGGCGCTATGGTGAATGCCGCCAGCCGCGCCAGCTGGGGTTTTGAAGACCGCGACGCGTGCATCCGCATCCCCGAATCGGATGCGCGCAACCTGCGTATCGAGCACCGCCTGCCCGGCGCCGATGCCAACCCGTACCTGGTGCTGGCGGCGATCCTCAGTGGTCTGGAGCATGGCCTGGATGCTGGCAAGGAGCCGATTGCACCGCTCAACGACGACCGCAGCAGCGGCATCGATTTTCCCAAGGACATGCTCGCGGCGGTGGCGGCCATGCGTCATCACCCGGTGGTCAATGAGCAACTGGGCAGCGAGTTCGTCATGGTCTACTGCGAGAACAAGCGCCAGGACCACCTGGCGTTCATGCATGAGGTGAGTGCGCGGGAGTATCGCTGGTTTCTTTAACGACTGAAGGCAAAACCCTTGCTGGCTGCACCGGCCTCATCGCTGGCAAGCCAGCTCCCACAGGTTTTGCACCAACCTTGAGAACAGCTCCCAGAGAAATTGCAGCCCGCAACTTATTTAGCTATTGACGAAATTTTAGCTTGAAGCTAAATATTAGCTCAAGCCCACATTCAATTCAGAGAGGGCCTACATCCAAGACGGAAGGAGAAACCCATGAGCGTCAACATCGACCGCCTCACCATCACCACTCCGGTGGCCAAGTCGAGCACCGACCCCACTGCCCTGGAACTGACCGGCGCCCAGGCCCTGGAGCAACTGCCCCAGGTCATCGCCACCTTGAGCGACGGCTCGGTCCGCTTCACTGCCCCGACCAAGGGCGCCTCCAGCAAAAGCACCCACCGCACCCGCTGCGAATGGAAAGAGCCCAGCTACTGGTCACTCAACAGCGCAGTCAAACACCACAACCACCAGACCATGACCCTGACCAAGGTCAACTCGGCGCAGAAGGTGGTGATCTCCCAGTTGCACGTCAAAGACGACGACAGCCCGACGGTCAAGGTGTTCTGGAACAAGGGCAAACTCACCTACGGCTTTCGCCAGCGCTACAACCAAACCGCCCCGGCCAGCGTCACCCTGTTGGCCAATGTGCCGCTGGGCGCCGCGTTCGAGATCATCCTCGATGTCACTGCCCAAGGCGTGGTCACCCTCGTCGCCACCTGCAACGGCAGCACCGCCAGCAGCGGCCCGCTGCAGATGGATTCCAGCTGGAACAGCCGCACTTTCAACTTCCACGGCGGGGTTTACAACCAGGTTGACTACAACGACAGCACGCTCAGCACTGACGGTTCGATCTGCATCATCAGCGCACTGGCGCTGGGTCACCATTAAGCCCTGAGCTGCCCGCCAGGCGCTGCTCCAGCCATTGGCAGAAGCTCACAGTCAAGGCCTCCCCTTCACTGTTGCGGTGTACCAGCCATGCCCACTTGGGGCCGCGCACGGTCTGCTCGGTCAGGGCCACCAGGTTGCCCTGCACGCGAGCCTGCTCGGCCAGCAAGGCACTCACCAGGGCAATGCCCAAGCCCTGGCTGGCAGCGTCCAGCAACTGCCCGGGGTCGGAAAAATTCAGGCCCTGCAGCTTTTGCCCGACCGCCTCGCCACCCTGGGTATGCCAGTAGCTCCAGTCCATTTCCCGCTCGCCATGCAAGGTGGTCCGCAGCGGCACATCGACGCCCAGCAAGCGTGGATGACAAGCCGGATACAGCCGATCCTGGAGCAACACGCGAAAGCTGCAATCAGCCTGGGCGCTGATGTCGTCACGCACCGCAACGTCGATGGTTTGAGTGGTCATGTCAGGGATTTCATCGCTGGTGAACAGCCACAGGTCCACTTGCGGATACAGCCGGTGAAAGTCGCCCAGGTGCGGCACCAGCCAGTGCCGGGCAAATGCCGGCGTGGTGTTGACCACCAGTTGGTTGGGCTTGCGGTACTGCTCCAGGCGGCGGATGCCCACGGTCAGTTGCTGCAGCATCACCTGGGTGGTGCTGAGCAGGTCGTGGCCGGCATCGGTGAGCGATACGCTGCGCCCTTCGCGAAAGAACAGCGGTTGCTCCAGGTAGCTTTCCAGGCTGCGGATCTGCTGGCTGATCGCCGACTGGGTCAGGTGCAGCTCTTCGGCGGCCTTGTGAAAACTGCCCAGGCGCGCCGCCGCTTCAAAGCCGCGCAAGGTGTTGAGAGGTGGCCAGTGTTTCAGCATGATTGATAAGCCCAGCTAATCATATATCGGCAAAATCCATCGTTTGTTCAGGGGCAAAGCCCAGTTATAGCATGGACACCCAGGCAATCCTGCTGAAAACAATTACTTAACTGAAGGCTATTGCAATGCACAACGACAGCGCCAACAACAACGGCTGGTTCATGCCCGCCGAATGGGCAAGGCACGCCGCCACCTGGATGGTCTGGCCGCACAACCAGGCCCTGTGGGAGTCGACCTGGGGCGTGACCCTGGCTAATGTGCAGGCCGATTTTGCCCGGGTCGCCAACGCCATCGCCCGCTTCGAGCCGGTAAAGCTGGTGGTCGACCCCAGTGCGGCCGCCCAGGCCCGGGCGCTGTGCGCGGCCAACATCGAGCTGATCGAAATCGCCGTCAACGACAGCTGGTGCCGCGACTCCGGCCCAAGTTTCATCTGCCACCCGCAACAGGGCCTGGCCGGGGTCAGCTGGCGCTTCAATGCCTGGGGCGCCAAGTCGGCCCATGACCTCGATGAGGGCCTGGCCCGGCGAGTGCTCAATGGCCTTGGCCTGCCGTGCTTCGGCAGCTTCCTGGTCAACGAAGGCGGCGCCATTCATGTCGATGGCGACGGCACGCTGATCACCACCGAATCGGTACTGCTCAACCCCAACCGCAACCCGGGCCTGAGCAAAAACGACATCGAGGAAATCTTCATCCGCCTGCTGGGGGTGAACAAGGTCATCTGGCTGCCGGGCGACCCGGATTACGTCACCGGCGACATGACCGATGGCCACGTCGACGGCGTCTGTGCATTCGCCCGACCGGGCGTATTGCTGGTCGATGCGACCCACGACCAAACCTCTACCTACGCCCAGGTGGCCAAAGAGAACCGCCGCGCCCTTGAACGGGCGACCGACGCCCGTGGCCGACACTTCGAGCTGATCGACCTGTACGAAGCCTCGGCGGCCGTCGATACCGACGCCGAAGTGTTCTGCGCCTCCTACACCAACTTCTACCTGTGCAACGGTGCCGTGATCATGCCGGCCTACGGCATCGACGCCGACCAGCAGGCCGCCGCCACCCTGCAACAGGCCTTCCCCGACCGTACGGTGGTCCCGGTGCAGATCAACCAGCTGGCCCACGGCGGTGGCGGCGTGCATTGCATCACCCAGCAGCAACCGGCCTGGCCACTGGCGGGGAACAACGCATGAGCGCCCTGACCGTCGCCAGCCTGCAACTGGCCTGCAACTGGAACCTGGCCGACAACCTCGACCGCGCCGAGCAGTTGGTGCGCGAGGCCGCGGCAGCCGGTGCCAAGCTGATCCTTTTGCCCGAGCTGTTCGCCACGCCGTATTTCTGCATCGAGCAATGCCACACCCATCTGGCGCTGGCCGAGCCCTATGACCACAGCCCGCTGTTGCAGCGCTTTGCCGCCCTGGCCGCAGAACTGGGTGTGGTGCTGCCGCTGAGCTGGTTCGAACAGGCCGGCAACGCCTACTTCAATTCGCTGACCGTGGCCGATGCCGACGGGCGCTTGCTCGGCGTCTATCGCAAGACCCACATCCCCAACGCCATTGGCTACCAGGAGAAGGAATACTTCAGCCCCGGCGATACCGGGTTCAAGGTCTGGGACACCGCCGTCGGGCGTCTCGGCGTGGGCATCTGCTGGGACCAGTGGTTCCCCGAGACCGCTCGCTGCCTGGCCTTGCAGGGCGCAGAAATCCTGCTGTTCCCCACCGCCATCGGCTCCGAACCCGGCGCCGCGGCGCTGGACTCACGCGACCATTGGCAACTGACCCAGCGCGGCCATGCCGCCGCCAACATCCTCCCGGTGATCACCGCCAACCGTACCGGCGTTGAAGTGGCGCGCAGCGATGCCGACCTGCACATGCGCTTTTACGGCTCCTCGTTCATCACCGACCACAAGGGCCGCCTGCTGGCCGAAGCGGATCGCGACAACACCTGCGTGCTGCTGGCCGAGCTGGACCTGGCACACATGCGTGAGGAGCGCTTGACCTGGGGCATTTATCGCGACCGCCGCCCGGACCTGTACGGCGCATTGTTGAGCCTGGATGGCCGTCACCCGCACACCACCTGGAGGCAAGGCGCATGAACAGCCTGAAAACCCTGATCGCCGTTTCCCTGGCCCTGAGCTGCAGCCTGGCCGGTGCCGAAGACAAAGTGCTGCGCCTGTACAACTGGGCGGATTATTTTGCCGAAGACACCCTCAAGGACTTCACCGCCCAGACCGGCATCAAGGTCATCTACGACGTCATGGATAGCAGCGAAACCCTGGAGGCCAAGCTGCTCTCGGGCCACAGCGGCTACGACCTGATCTTCCCCGGCGACACCGTGGCCGAGCGCCTGGCCCGCGCCGGTGCCCTGCAAAAGCTCGACCCGGGCAAGCTCGAGCACCTGGCGGACGTCGAGCCCGGCCTGCAGCGCCTGCACCAGCGCTACCCCAACTCGCGCGAGAGCACCGTGCCCTACACCTGGGGCAGCATCGGCCTGACCTACAACCGCGCGGCCATCGAGCAGCGCATCGCCAATGCCCCGGTCAACAGCCTCGACCTGTTGTTCAAGCCAGAGAACGCGGCGCTGCTGGCCGACTGCGGCATTTCGATGATCGATTCTCCCGACGAGGTGCTGGCGGTGGTGCTCCACTACCTGGGCAAGGACCCGCGCAGCGGCAAGGCCGACGACCTGCTCGCCGCCCGCCAGATGCTGGGGGCGATCAAGCCGTACATCCGCAAGTTCCAGTCGCAGCCGGTAACCCAGCTGGTCAATGGCGAAACCTGTATCTCGCTCGGTTACAGCGGCGACATGATCCAGGCCCAGCGCGCCGCCGATGCCGCCGGTAAAAAGGTCGAGTTCCGCTATCACATCCCGGTGGAAGGCACGACCATCTGGATGGACAGCATGGCCATCCCCGCCGACGCCGCCCACCCGGAATACGCCTACGCTTTTATCAACTTCGTCATGCAGCCGCAGCAGATGGCCGCCATCAGCTCCTTCACCGGCTACCCCACCTGCAGCGCCAAGGCGCGGCCGCTGGTCGAGCCGCAGATGCGTGACAACCCGGACATCTACGTCAACGATGCGACCTACGCGCGGCTGATCCCGGGCAAGGACATTTCCCAGAAAGACATGCGCGCGCGCATGCGCACCTGGACCACCCTCAAGACCTCCTCGGCCCATTGAGCCGTTACTACGAGAGCCACACCGATGACACCCCGTCGTACCTTTCTCAAGCATCTGTCAGTCGCCGCCGGCATCGCCGGCCTCGGCCTGGGCCCGTTGCGCCTGGCCATGGCCGCTGACCAGCGCTGGTTCATGCCCGAAGAAGACCAGGCCCAGCGGCGGATCTTCCTGGCCTTCGCCGCCGCCGAAAATGTCTGGGAAGACCAGGCGGACGCGGTCAACAGCTGTATCGCGCAACTGGCCCGAACCATCGCCCGCTACCAGCCGGTCAGCGTTCTCTGCCGCCCCGAAGACCTGGCTGAGGCGCGCCAGCAATGCGGCAGCGACAACATCGAGTTCCTGCCGATGGCGCTGGACGACATCTGGATCCGCGACTACGGCGGCTGCTTTGTCATCGACGACGACGGCAACAGCGCGCTGATGGACTTCAACTTCAACGGCTGGGGCAACAAGCAACGCCACCGCAACGATAGCCGCGTGGCGGCAACGCTCAGCGAAACCCTGGGCGTGCCCTACCTGCAAAGCGAGCTGACCGGCGAAGGCGGCGGCATCGAAGTGGATGGCCACGGCACGGCGATCATCACCGAAAGCTGCTGGATCAACGCCAACCGCAACCCCGACTGGAGCCGTAGCGACGTCGAGGCCGAGCTCAAAGCCAACCTCGGCCTGCGCAAGATCATCTGGCTACCGGGTATCAAGGGCCAGGACATCACCGATGCCCATGTCGACTTCTATGCACGCTTCGTCAAGCCAGGGGTGGTGATCGCCAACCTCGACAATGACCCGGATTCCTACGATTACCGGGTCACCCGCAAGCACCTGGAGATCCTCAAGCAAGCCACCGACGCCGACGGCCGCCCCTTGACCGTGCACCTGCTGCCACCGCCAAGCAAACTGCGCAGCAACCGCTTCACCCGCGACAACCCGGAGTTTGCTGCCGGCTACATCAACTACCTGCCGATCAATGGCGCGGTGATTGCCCCGCAGTTTGGCGACCCGCAGGCCGACCAGCACTGCAAGCAATTGCTCGGCGAGCTGTACCCGGGGCGGATCATCGAGCAGGTCAATATCGATCCGATTGCCGCCGGTGGCGGCGGGATTCATTGCATCAGCAAGAACATGCCCGATACCCGGCAGTAATCCAGTCAGCCGTCTTGCTCACTTGACGGCGTGCAGCAGTAGGCCAATAATAGATCGATCAGTCAGTCTATTAATGAGCCGAGCATGAGAACCGTAGACCCGGGAAAAGTCGCCGCCAAACGCAAGCAGATCCTCGATGCGGCCATCGAGTGCTTCGCACGCAGTGGCTTTCACTCCACCTCGACGGCGCAAATCTGCGCCGCTGCGGGCATGAGCCCGGGCAACCTGTTCCACTACTTCCCCAGCAAGAACGCGATCATCGAAGCCATTGCCCAGGACGACCAGCATGGCATGGCCGAGTTGATCGCCCACCACGCCAAGGCCAAGGACGCCCTCGTTGCAATCGAGAACATCGCCATCGACATGATGGAGTTGTGCAGCGACCCCACCTATGCCCGGATCAGCCTCGAAGTCGCCGCCGAAGCCTTGCGCAACCCCGAGGTCGGAGCCCTGCTTGCCGCCAATGACGCCAAGGTCAAGGCCGATCTCCAGGCCTTGCTCAAGCGCGGGGTCGAAGCCGGGCAGATTGACCCGACGCTGGATGCATCGATGGCCGCGACCTGGTTGATCGCCCTGACCGAAGGCGGCATCGGCCGCGTCGTGCTTGAGCCAGGCTTCAAGGCCAAAGCCCATAAACCGATACTGCGTACGATCATCCGCAGGTTCCTGCAGATTCAGCCATAAGCCTCCTGACATCGGCCTGTCGTACTCGCTGTTGCCTCCCTTGTTGATGTGCCCACTCGAGATTGATCGCGATGGTATCTGTGCTGCGAGACAAACCCCGCCTGGTGATCCCCGGCCTGCTGTTACTGCTCGTGACTGGCTGGGTGCTGGTGATGCCTGCCAGCGAACAACCGGATATCGCCCCCCCGCAAGTGCCCTTGCTCAAGGTCAGCAGCGTGCTGGCCGAACCCGGCACCGTGAGCCAGACCCTCCACGTCACCGGCAGCCTGGTGGCCCGCGACGAGGTGTCCATCGGTACCGCGCTGCAAGACACACGCATTGCCAGGGTCCTGGTCGAAGAAGGCGACACGGTGGTGGCCGGGCAACTGCTGGCGCAGCTGGAAACCGATACCCTCGACGCCCAGGTGCGCCAGGCCGAGGCAACCCTCAATCGTAATGCAGCCCTGATCAGGCAACAGCAAGCGCTGGATATCGAGGCACAGGCCAGCCTGGTGCGGATCAATGAGTTGGGCAGCATCGGCGCGGTCAGCGCCCAGCAACTCGACCAGCAGCGCGCCCAGGCCCATGCCAGCGCCGCCGCGTTGGCTGCCGCGCGGGCCGAACATCAACAGGCCATCGCGCAACTGACTGACGCCCGCACTCGCCGCGACAAGGCCGACATCCTTGCCCCGGTCAACGGCATCATTTCCGAACGTCACGCCCGCTTGGGTGCCATGGCCGGTAGTGAGCCGCTGTTCAAGCTGATACGTGACGGGCAACTCGAGCTCGATGGCGAGCTGGCGCAAAGCGCCCTGCAGACGATTCGGGTCGGTACCGCGGTTCAGGTGCACGTCGCAGGAATGCCCGATAGCGTCGCCGGCACGGTGCGCTTGCTGGCGCCCAAGGTGGATGCTGGCAGCCGGCTCGGGCGTGTGCGCATCAGCCTCGCGGCAACGCCCGGGGTGCGCGCTGGCAGTTTTGCCAGCAGCAGGATTGAAACCGGCACCAGCGCCGCTGCGGTGGTCATTCCGTTACGGGCGGTGACCTTTACCGACGACGGCGGCGCCACCGTCATGGTGCTCGATGACAATGGCCAGGCGAGCGTGCGCAGCGTGACCCTCGGCCAGCGCAACAGCCTGCGGGTGCAGGTCAGCAGCGGCCTTGCCGGCGGTGAGCGAGTGGTGGCAAGCGCCTCGGCATTCGTGCGCGACGGCGACGTGGTCAGCCTGGCGCAGGAGCCAGGACAATGAGCCTGGCGGTGTCGTCCTGGGCCATTCGGCGGCCCATCCCTACCCTGGTATTGTTCCTGGTACTGGCCGTGGCCGGCTGGGTTTCCTTTATCGACCTGCCGATCAACGCCAACCCGCGGGTCGACTTTCCGGTGATTACCGTCGCCGTTGTCCAGGTCGGTGCCGCGCCGAGCGAACTCGAGCATGCGGTCACCCAGCGGGTCGAGCGCGCGGTGTCCGGCCTGGCCGGTATCCGCCACATCACCTCGACGATTGCCGATGCCATTTCGGTAACCACCGTGGAGTTCCAGCTCGGTATCGACCCCGACCGCGCCGCCAATGATATCCGCGACGCTATCGGGCAAATTCGCGCGGACTTGCCGCAAACCATCGAAGAACCGCTGGTCACCCGCATTGATGTCGAGGGCGGGGCAATCCTCAACTACGCAGTCAAATCCAGCGCCCGCAATGCCGTGGACCTGAGCTGGTTTGTCGATGACGTACTCGGCCGGGAACTGCTTGGCGTGCCCGGGGTACAAAAAGTACAGCGCCTGGGCGGCCTGGAGCGTGAGGTCAAGGTCGAACTCAAGCCCGAGCGTCTTGAAGCACTGGGCATCTCGGCCGACCAGGTCAACACCCAGTTGCTGCACAGCAACAGCAACGTGCCCGGCGGGCGGGCGATTCTCGCCGACAGCGAGCAATCCATACGCACCCTGGGCAGCGCCCTGACCGTGCAAGCCTTGAGTGAAACGCCAATCGCCCTGCCAGACGGACGTTGGGCACGCTTGAACGAGCTGGCAAGCGTGGTCGATGGCGCCGGTGAAATGCGCGCCCTGGCGCGCCTGAACGGTGAGCAGGTGGTCGGCTTTGCCGTGTTTCGCGCCAAGGGTTCCAGCGATACCCGAGTGGCTGCAGGAGTAGAGGCGGCACTACAGCGCCTGCAGCAACATCACCCGGATATCGAGGTCCAGCAGGTCGCCTCGATGGTCGACTACACGCTGGCCAGCTACAACGCCGCGATCATGACCCTGATCGAAGGCGCACTACTCACCGTGCTGGTGGTGTTCCTGTTCCTGCGCAACTGGCGCGCGACCCTGGTGGCGGCCATCGCCCTGCCCTTGTCGATCCTGCCGACCTTTGCCGCCATGGCCTGGTTCGGCTACAGCCTCAACAGCATCACCTTGCTGGCCCTGACCCTGGTAATCGGCATCCTGGTCGACGATGCGATTGTCGAAATCGAGAACATCGAGCGTCACCTGGATCAGGGCAAGCGCCCCTACCAGGCCGCCATTGATGCTTCGGACGCCATCGGCTTTGCCGTGGTGGCGATTACCGCGACCATCGTTGCGGTGTTCCTGCCGGTGAGTTTTATCGGTGGCTTTGTCGGCCAGTACTTCACCCCCTTCGGCATCACCGTGTCGGCGGCGGTGTTGACCTCGCTGCTGGTGGCGCGGCTGCTGACGCCACTAATGGCTGCCTACCTGCTCAAGCCCAAATCGATTGAGCATCAGCAGCATGCTACGCAGGCGCCCGCCGGCTTGCTCGGTCGCTACCTGCGCCTGCTTCAGTGGGCACTGGCGCATCGGCGCAAGAGCCTGGTGATCGCGGCGGCTTTCCTGCTGGCCTCCTTTGCCCTGGTACCGCTGCTGCCTTCGGGGTTCATGCCGGTCAGCGATACCAGCCTGAGCCGCATCGATGTGTCCCTGCCGCCCGGCACGCCACTGGCGCAGACCGACCGGACCCTGCAACAGATGGCGGCGAAACTGCGCGAGCAGCCGCAGGTGCTGTTTGTCTTCAGCACCGCCGGCGGCGAAGATGCCTCCGGCGCCACCGATGTCGCCAGTGGCCAATTACTCGTGCGCCTGGTGCCACCCGAGCAGCGCGAGCTGAGCCAGAAGGCTTTCGAACACTCGCTGCGACCGCTTCTCGGCGAGTTCGCCGATGTGCGCTTTGCCTTTCGCAGCGACAGTGCGGCGCGAGACATCTCGGTGATTCTCGTCGGTGCCGACGCCCGGCAACTGTCCCAGGCAGCCTACGCGCTGCAAGGCGAAATGCGCATGATCAAGGGGCTGGCCAACGTCCAGGTCAATGAGCCCTTGCCGCGCCCGGAGCTGTTGATCCGCCCGCGCCTGGATGAGGCCGCCCGCTCTGGCATCAGTGCCCAGGCCATCGGCACCGTGGCGCGGATTGCCACCGTGGGCGATATCAATGCCAATTCAGCGCGCTTCAACTTCCACGACCGGCAAGTACCGATTCGCGTGCAACTTGCCCAGGCGCAGCAAGGCGACCTCGACACCCTGCGCAACCTGCGGGTGGCCAGCGACAACGGCGGCACCCTGGCCCTGCACAGCGTCGCCGACATCGACTACGGCAGTGGCCCGACAAAGATCGAACGCTTCGACCGGCTGCGGCGAATCTCGGTGGACGCCGACCTCGCCGGCATAACCCTCGGTTCGGCACTGGAAGCGATCCAGGCCACACCCGCCTTGCGGCACCTGCCCCTTGGCGTGCGCGAGGTGGAGTATGGCGATGCCGAGTACATGAATGAAATGTTCGAGAAATTCGCTACGGCAATGACCTTCGGCATCCTCATGGTGTTCGCCGTGCTGGTCCTGCTGTTTCGCGACTTCCTGCAGCCACTGACCATCCTCGTTTCCCTGCCCCTGGCAGTCGGCGGTGCCATCGGTGGCTTGCTGTTGTATGGCGCGGCCATCGACCTGCCGGTGGTGATCGGCTTGCTGATGCTGATGGGCATCGTTACCAAAAACTCGATTCTGATGGTCGAATTCATCATCGAAAAACGCCGCGCCGGCATGCCCCGGCAGCTGGCACTGATGCAATCAGGCGCCGAACGTGCCAGACCCATTGTCATGACCACCATCGCCATGGTGGCAGGTATGATTCCGGCGGTTCTCAGCAGCGGCGCCGATGCCGGCTTTCGCGCGCCCATGGCGATTGCGGTTATCGGCGGACTGGTGACCTCAACCTTGCTCAGCCTGGTCTTCGTGCCGGTGGTCTTCAGCTACATGGACGACCTGAACAATTGGCTGGCCCCGCGCCTGGCCACACTCACCTCCGTGACCGCGCATGACCGGGCGACAGCGCAACTACAACGAACAGAGGCAGACAATGATCAGACCATTTGAAGCAAACGACATGGAAGCGGTTCTGGATATCTGGTTAGCGGCCTCGATCCAGGCCCATGACTTTGTCGATCCAGCCGTTTGGCGCGGCCAGGTCGACAACATGCGCACACTCTATTTACCCGCTTCGCAAGTTTATGTCGCCGAAGACGATAGTAAAACGATCGGCTTTTATGCACTGCATGATAATAACCTGGCGGCGATCTTTGTCCGCCCAGCGTGCCAAGGCCAAGGTATTGGCAAAGCGCTCATTGCCCACGCCAAGCAGCAACGAACAGAATTGACCCTGTCGGTGTATAAAGAAAATCACGCCAGTGTCCAGTTTTATCTGGCGCAGGGCTTTACCCTCATTGCGGAAGCGGTGGATCAACACACCGGCCACCCCGAGTACATCATGCGTACCCGTAAACAGCAGATATAAACGTTATTACCTCTGCCCGAAAGAACGTCCAGCACACAACTGGACACTCCTGCCCTGTGGCAAACGTTATTGCCTGCTTATCAACATCGCCCGCCCTTCTATTATTCATCGCCTACTGTATGGCGCGGCACGACTGTGCCCGAAATTTTTGAAAGCCATTAACTAATTTGCCACTAACAAAGTTTTACATCCTGCACACGGATACTAACAACGAAGCCCCCTAGCATAAAAGATCCTTAGTTCACGAAACTCTCGTAAACCACCATGAAGACAATACGGATTTATACTGCATTGACCGGCTTCTGTCTGATAACCACTTCAGCGCACTTATTGGCCGACGATTGGCAATTTACCCTGCAAGGCGGCGCGGCCAATGCGCCGCGTTACAGCGGCAGCAATGAACGCTCTACGGCACCAGTGCTTGGCTTCGAGATCGAAAGCCCTTACGGGTTCTTCCTCAAGGAAAAAGGCCTGGGCTGGAAACAGGAATGGCACGACGCCAGTTTCAGCACCTACATCGGCACCAGCGACGAACGCAAAGACCGCAAGAAAGGCTATCGCGGCTCCGACCGTCTGCGCGGCATGGGCTCGATCAAATCCCGTGCCCTGGTGGGCATGGAAGGGTCCTACACCTGGGGGCCGCTGACCTTCGGCGCCACGTTCGAACATGCGCTGAAAAAAGACAGTAACAAAGACACCGGCTCCGCCTACCAGACCCTCGAGTTGAGTGTCGGCACCTCGTTGTACGAAGGTGATTTCGGTAGCCTGACCGGCAACGTCAATGCGCTGTTTGGTGACGCCGACTACGTCCGCACCTGGTACGGCGTCAGTGAGCAGCAAGCCGCCAACAGCCGCTTTGCCGCGCACAAGACCCATGGCGGCCTGGTCAGCCAGGGCGTCAACCTGACCTGGAGTCTGCCACTGGGCGAAAATACCCGCCTGCATACCCTGCTGGATGTACAGAACCTTTCCGGGCATGTCAGTGACAGCCCGATCGTCGACCGCCGGGTGCAAACCTCCATCGCCAGCGTGCTCGAGTACAGCTTCTAGAACGCCCCCTTGTGCCCCGGGGCCTGTGCCGCAGGCTCCGCGGGAGGTGCCTGCAGCCCTGTTTGACAACCGCGCGCGCCAGGCCGGAACATGAGCCGCTCACGCACACCAGGAGGTTCATCGCATGAGCAAGGCACCCTATGTCCCGCCTCGGGTCTGGCAGCACGACGCGCCGTCTGGCGGCGAGTTTGCCAACATCAACCGGCCCGTCGCCGGCCCGACACACGACAAGGCCCTGCCCGTGGGCAAGCAGCCGCTGCAGCTTTACTCCCTGGCCACGCCCAATGGCGTGAAAGTCACCATCCTCCTCGAAGAGCTGCTGGCGCTCGGGCATGCCGGTGCCGAGTACGACGCCTGGCTGATTCGCATCAGCGAAGGCGAGCAGTTCTCCAGCGGCTTCGTCGAGGTCAACCCCAACTCGAAGATCCCCGCCCTGCTCGACCGTAGCGTGCAGCCGCCGATCCGGGTGTTCGAGTCGGGTTCGATCCTGCTCTACCTGGCGGAAAAATTTGCCGAGTTCCTGCCCAGCGACCCGGCCGGTCGCACCGAGACCTTGAACTGGCTGTTCTGGCAGATAGGGGCAGCGCCCTACTTGGGCGGCGGCTTCGGTCACTTCTATGCCTACGCGCCGGAAAAGCTCGAGTACCCGATCAACCGCTTCAGCATGGAAACCAAGCGCCAGCTGGATGTGCTCGACCGCCGCCTGGCTGAAAGCACGTACCTGGCTGGCGATCGCTACAGCATCGCTGACATCGCAGTTTGGTCCTGGTATGGTCAACTGGCGCTGGGCAGGCTGTACTCGGCGGGCGAGTTCCTCAGCGTGCAGGACTACCCCCATGTGCAACGCTGGGCACAGGCGATTGCCGAGCGCCCGGCGGTGGTCCGCGGCCTGCGCGTCAACCGCACCTGGGGCGATGAAAGCAGCCAACTGCCCGAGCGGCATGCGGCGCAAGATCTCGACTGATCAGGGACCCTGTTCCAGGATGGAGCACTACACATCACTGCTGCAGGCGCTGTTCTTCTTCGCGCTGACCTTCGCCCTGGGCTATCTCTCGATTCGCCGCATGCGCACGCTGCAGGAGGCCGTCGACCGCGAGTTCCAGGCAGCGCTGCGCCGCCACCACATTGACAGCTACGAAGTACTGCGTGACCGCACCCGCAACCGCTACCACCCGGAGGCGATCCAGGTGCATCGGATACTGCGCGATGACAAAGGCCAGCACTACCTATGTACACATCAGCGACTCGCCCGGGGTGATGCAAGCCCTCAGCCGTGAGCGGGCTTTGGCGGCGTTAGCCTAGGCTGAGCAATCCCACCTTCGACCCATGGATGATCCTGTTGAAACCCCTCAAGCACCGTTTTCTCGCCATCGCCATGCAAGTGGTGCTCAACATCAGTATCTGGAGCGGCGGGCTCTACATGATCTGGGTACTGCTGGACCGTGATGCAACGCGGTACTTCGAAACCTACGTCGTCTTTGCCATCACCGGCCTGTGCCTGTTCTTCTTTACCGCACTGTTTGTGCGCTGCCCGGAATGCAATAAGTCCATGCACCATCTGTACAAGCCTGGTGACGGACTGTTGATGCACCGGGGGTTGCTGCCCCATGAGGTCTTCACCCAGAAGCTGATCGAGTGCCCCGCGTGCAAGCAGGTGGTGAAGTTTCGCGATTAGCGCACGCTGATAACGACCTTGCGTGCGAGCATCCCCACCAGCATGCCGGCGATCGTCAGGAGTACATCGGCGCTGAACTTCGCCGAGTAGTCAGGGGCGTAAATACGGTCATGGGTGTAGAAGGTCGGACCGGTGTTGAACACCGTGTGGTAGCCATTGGGGAAGAATGCCACCAGGCACGGCACCACGATCAGGCCCAGGGTCCAGCCGCCGGTACCGTCGTAGGATTGGCTACGAAACCAGAGGAGAATCCAGGTCAGCACGGCAGCGAAGATGGGGGTCCAGTATTGGCTGGTGATGGCGTCGTAGAATTCCAGGGTGAAGTACATGGCGTTGCTGAGTCCTTTCAATGAAACAGGTGTAGAGGGTTCTGTTGCCCGCCGCAAAAACGCGAAAGGCCCTGGGTTATCAGGGCCTTCAGGTTGATGCCGGCATTCGCTGTGCGCGGTGCATTCTATCACGCTACGCGCACTGACTCCGCACTTGTCCCGCCTCAACCGGCTGGCGCAATACGGACCGTTTCCAGACGGTCCAGGCCTACGCCGTAGAAGAACGAGAACGGCCGCCCGGCCTGATAAGCGAAGTTGCCGCACATTTCACGCAAGCCCTCGCGCCCGGCATCGGCCAGGTCGAAAGGCTGGTATGGGTGCACGCCGAGCGATCCGAATTCAATCGACAGCCAGGACGAACGAAACTTGCCATAGGACATCTGACTGTCCACGCTGACCTTGAGCCCACCGGCCTCGAGGCGCACCCGCAAGTCACGGTCGTCAAAGTACAAACTCGCAGGAACGCGCAAGGCCATTTGATCGTGGGTGAGAATGTCCATGTCGCCCACCAGCTGTGCGCCGTCGGCCTTGAAGCGGGTGATGATGAACGGCAATGCCGTTTGCACGAAGCTATCGACCTGACAAATTGCCTCGCCATTGACCGTGCGGCTACCGGCAAAGGCATGACGCCGCTCGCTGTCGCTGACCAGCGTATTGAGGCTCACCTCTGACGGAAACTCGAACCACAGCGCCAGCACCTTGCGCCCCATTGCGACGACGTTTGCAGGGGCCTGCCCGATTTCCCGCCCCGCTGCATTCAATCGCCTGGCCTGGCTGTAATCAAGCGTCAGTTGCAGGCTGGGAACCACGGCCTTGCGCGCCTGCAGGATGGCCTCGAACTGACGGCTCAAACCCTGGCGCTGCGCAGGGTCAAGGGCATTCTCGGCACCGCGCAGCAGCAGCGTGTCGCTGCGCTGGGGGGCCAGCTCCAGCTGCAGCTGTTGCACGTCGAGTTGTTGCGCGGCCAGCACATGCTGCATGGCCTGCAAATACCCCTCGTGCACTTGCGTGGCGTCGTGGCGAGGATGGGCACCGCCCTGGAACTGCAGCTCGGCCAGCACCACCTTGTGGTCCTTGAGCAGCGCCACGGCGAGCAACACACACAACCCAACGCCCGACCCGACCATCAGCTTCCATGCTGCGCTTTGACTCATTACCTGCCTGCTCCTTCAGATTGACCACAGCGTCTCGCTCAGCCACGCACTGGCACCCTTGCGCCATGCCGGCCCAAGCCAGGGCGGGGATGATAACCGGCATTGCCCGGCATTGCCGCTACAACCGGGTTGACCAGGGGCAGATACCACGCCGTAGGCCACCTGCTGCGCTTATACTGGCCGCAATGGGCCATGGAGGGACATCTTGGACAGCCTTGTGAAACGTCGAATCATCTTGAGCGTCAGCGCACTTGCCGGGTTTTTGCCCGTCACCCTGGTGTTTATCTGGGGCGCCTTGTACTTTCTCGCGGGAACCTTGGGCTCCTCCCCCATTGTCTGGGAGAACCTGCTTGTGGTGCTGGTGCCCATTGCATTTTCGCTTTTCTGCCTCTGGGCATGCTGGAAACTCTACGCCATTTCAATGGCCACAACGCCCGAAGTCCGCCACAAGCGTCTGCTGGTCATGGGTGTCCTGGGTACGATCGTCTGGGGGTTGCCCTGGGCTTATCTGGGCCGTGACTTCCCCATGACGATCTACATTTTCCTGATGCCCGGCCTCACTGCAGCGGTGATGCTGGGCATGGCGCTGAACGGGCAAAGGTCGGCAGTGACGCGCGCTCAACCCGACGCATGAGCGACCTGGCACCTGACAATGCGAGCCAGCCCGGCCAGCCCCGGGCCGCCTCCAGGCCCCTGGCGGCCCGGCCAATGCGAGTAGCCATCCTCCCCCTCCCGTCATAGCATGCTTGCCTAACGGTCGACGCGCCAAACGGACTTGGAAGATGAACGCCAACACACAGCTCGACGCCAGCACCCTAGGCCTGAACGAACAGCGCCTGCGCGCCCTGGCCCACCGCGACACCCTGGAAACCTGCAGCCTCGACCAGCTGCGCGACGTGCAACTGCGCCGCCTGCGCTGGTCGCTCAAGCATGCCTGGCGCAACGTGCCCTGGTACCACCATCAGTTCGAAGCCCAGGGGCTGCACCCCGAGGATCTCCAGCAGCTGGAAGACCTCGCCCGCTTTCCCTTCATCGGCAATGCCGAGTTGCAACATCACTATCCGTTCGAACTGTTCGCCGTACCTGCGCACCAGGTCGTGCGCCTGCAGGCCTGCAACGACGGTAGCGCCCGCTCGCCGGTGATTGGCTACACGCGCAACGACCAGGAGGTCTGGGCGGCGCTGGTCGCGCGCTCGTTGCGCGCCGCCGGTGCCCATGCCGGCGACCGACTGTACGTGCTCGGCGGGCAGGACGCCTTGGGTGCCAGCGGCGGCATCCAGTTGGGCGCCGAGCGCCTGAACTGTGCGCTGATCCCCCTGGCGGCGCGCCAGGCCGGCCAGCAGGTCCGCCTGCTCTGTGACTTCCAGCCGCAGATGCTCATCGCCACGCCTTCCCACTTGCTGGCCCTGGCCAACGAACTGGAGCGCCAGAACATCGCGGCGTCGGCACTGTCCCTGCGCATGGCCCTGATCGGCCCGCAACCCTGCAGCAGCGCCCTGCGCCAGGAGCTCGAACAGCGCCTGGGCATCCAGACCCTGGCACTCTACGGCGTACCGGCACTGATGGACCCGGGTATCGGCATGGAATGCCTGGAAACCCGCGACGGCGTGACCCTCTGGGAAGACCACTTCTACCCGGAAATCATCGACCCGGACAGCGGCACACCGCTGCCTGATGGCAGCTTCGGCGAAGTGGTACTGACCAGCCTGAGCCGCGAGGCCCTACCGATGATCCGTTACCGCACCGGCGATATCGGCCGCTTGCTGCCGGGTACCACCCGCAGCATGCGCCGCCTTGAACGCCTCACCGGCAACAGCGCCACTACCTTGCGCCAGAGCGCCTGAACAGGACCCGGTCAATGACTACGATGCACCAACTGAAAGTCGCCGATATCCGCCGCGAGAGCGCCGACACCGTCTCGATTGCCTTTGAGGTGCCAGCGCACCTGGCCTCGACCTACCGCTTCCAGCAGGGCCAGTACCTGCAACTGGAGGCACAGTTGCAAGGTGAAGCGGTACGGCGCTCTTATTCGATTTTCAGCGCCCCCACCGACGGTGAACTGCGCGTAGCCATCAAGCATGTGCCCCAGGGGCGTTTCTCAAGCTACGCCAACACCCAACTGGCAGTGGGCGACGCATTGCTGGTGATGCCACCCGCAGGCTCGTCGTACCGTCCTGAGCCACAGGCGCAGGTCCATCACTGCCTGGGCATGGCCTCAGGCAGCGGCATCACGGCGCTGCTGCCGATCATCAAGACCACCCTGGAAAACGATGAGCGCAGCCGCTTCACCCTGGTCTATGGCAGCCGCGACCGCGCCAGCATGCTGTTTGGCGAACGCCTGGAGGCACTGAAGGGGGTGTATGCAGAACGTCTGCAATTGATCCTGCTGTTCAGCCGTGAAGCCAACAACAACGGGCTACCGTCCGGGCGCCTGGACATCGCCACCTGTGATTGCCTGTTCCGTGAATGGGTCGACGTCAGCCTGCTCGACGCGGCTTTTATCTGTGGCCCACAGGCCATGGTCGAGACGGTGGGTGGGGCGCTGAAGGATTACGGCCTGGCAGCCGAGCGCCTGCATTTCGAACGTTTTGCCGAGCCACAGCCTCTGCGCGAGGCGTTGCCTTCCTGAACCGCGCGGGCCTTGCGCTGCCTGGCAGCGCAAGACGATCGTTCGCTCAATCGCGGTCGCGATGGTCGGCGACGCCGCGCATCCAGTAGCCCTTGCTGCGGACCAATCGACGTGGAATCGAACAGGCCTCGGTGAGGTAGTCACGCACCTCATTGACGCACTGCGCTTCGCCGGCGATCCAGAACTGCCCGACCCCCGACGGCAATTGCAGACGGTCGATACCCTGCAGCAACAGATTGCTACCGGCGGGATGCTCATCGCGGAAGAACCACTCGCAATTGACTGCGGCCAGCGAATCCAGCGCTTGCAGTTCGGTCATGGTTTCGGCCTCCAGCACCACCAGGGCGCGGTCTCCCGGCGACAGGCTCTCAAGGATGCTCATCACCGCCGGGGTGCCGGTTTCGTCTGCGGCCAGCAGCATCCACTCGGCATCTTCCTGGGGCTGAAACCCACCTCGCAACGCCGAGCAACCAATCTGATCGCCGAACTGTGCCTGCTCGGCCCAACGTCCGGCCGGGCCATGGTCATGGCGCACGAAGTCGATATCGACATTACCCGACTGCGGGTAGTGCCGGCGGATGGTGTAGGCCCGGCTGACCTGGCTGCCGCCACTGGGCAGGAACAGCTTCAGCCACTGCGAAGGCTGGCACGGAAGCGCGGTGGCGAACAGGTCGCCCTTGAAGGTAACACGCCGCACCAGCGGCGTGACATCGCGGATATCGATCACATCGAGGTTGTATTTCAACTTCTTGCGGAACTCGAACATGAATACTCCAGATTTACTTGGCTTTCGCCTTGGGTGAACGGGCCAGCCAGACAATGGCCAGAACAGCGCAGAACAGCCATGCGCTGGCGAGGGAGAAATCGTTCAGGGCCAGCATATGCGCCTGCCGGTCGATGGTTCGCGCCAACGACTCCAGGGCGCCCTGGGCCGACAGCCCGAGCGAGTTGAGGTTGTCCTGGGCCTGGGCGCTCCAGTGGTCGAACGGCGTCATGCGCTCGGCCAGGTCGACCTGGTGCTGGCGTGCCCGGTGATCCCAGAACGCAGGGCCCAGTGACACCGCGAAGCTGGCGCCGGTCATGCGCAGGGCGTTCTGCAAGCCGAGGGCCGCCGGAATTTTCTCCGGTGGCAGGCGCGACAGCGAGATCGCCACCAGCGGGGTGAACAGGAACGCCGTGCCGGCGCCCATCAGCACCGAGTTCCAGCCGATGAACTGAATGTCCAGGTTGGTCTCGAAGTACATGCGCCACAGTGATGCGCCGATCCAGCAAATGAACGCCATGCTCGCCAGTACCCGCGCGTCGGTATGCTGCATCAGCCTGCCGATGAAGGGCGCCAGCACCACCCCGGCGATCCCCAGGGGTGCGGTGGCGATACCGGCCCAGGTCGCGGTGTAGCCCATTTCGGTTTGCAGCCACAACGGCACCAACACCAGCGAGGCGAAGTACAGGGCAAAGCCCAGGCTCACGCTCAGGGTGCCGATGGCGTAGTTGCGCTCCTTGAACAGGCGCAGGTCGAGAATCGGGTGTTGCGCAGTTAGCTCCCAGGTAATAAGGGAGGCGAACCCCAGCACGGCAATGACCGCCAGGACACGAATCGGCGTGGCAGAGAACCAGTCCAGGTCCTGGCCCTTGTCGAGCAGGATCTGCAACGAACCCACGGCAACCATCAGCAGCAGCAGGCCGACCACATCCACCGGCAGCTTGCGCGTGGGGTTGTCCCGCCCGCTCAGCACCTGGCCGAGGGTCAGCAGGATGAAGATGCCAACCGGCACGTTGATATAGAAGATCCACGGCCAACTGATGTTATCGGTCAGGTAGCCGCCGAGGATCGGGCCGCACACCGGCCCCAGGAAGGTGGTCATCGACCACACCACCAACGCCGTTGTACGCCGCGCAGGCGGAAAGATCGCCACCAGCAGCGCCTGGGACAACGGCGCCAAGGGGCCGCAAACGGCGCCCTGGAATACCCGAAACACCAGCAGCGAAGTCAGGTTCGGGGCCAGGCCGCAGCACACCGAGGCCAGCACGAACAGCACCACGGCGCTGAGGAACAGCTTGACCTGGCCGAAGCGCTGGGCCAGCCAGCCGGTGAGCGGCAGGCCGATGGCCAGGGAGATGCTGAACGAAGTCAGCACCCAGGTGCCCTGGTCAGGGGCCACGCCGAGGTTGCCGGAAATGGTCGGCACCGCGACGTTGGCGATGGTGGTGTCGAGCACCATCATGAAGTTGGCCATGCCGATCGCCAGCGCGCCGAGGACCAGCGTGCCACCGCTCAATGGCTCGATGGGACGCTTGGCGCTGCTCATCGATCGTTCCTCGAGACGCTCAGTTTCGATACTTGCAGGTTCTCGGCGATGATCCGGTTGACCAGCGCCTCGCTGCCGCTACCGATGTTGCCGTAGACCTCGGTGTTGTCCTGGACGCTGGTGGGGGCCTGCTCGTCCGACTCACCCAGGGTGGCCTTGGCGGTCATCGACAGGCCGATGCGCAGCGGGTGGCGCAACACTTCTTCGCGGTCCAGGGCGATGCGCACCGGTACCCGTTGCACCACCTTGATCCAGTTGCCGGTGGCGTTCTGCGCCGGGATGGTGGCGAACGCTGCGCCGCTGCCGGCTTCGATACCCTGGATGCGGCCGTGGTAGACCACGCTCTCGCCATACAGGTCAGCAAACAGTTCGACACGCTGGCCGACCTTGATCTGGCCCAGTTGCGACTCTTTGAAGTTGGCCTCGACCCAGACCTTGTCCAGCGGCACCAGGCCCATCAGAACAGTACCCGGTTCGATGTGCTGGCCCACTTGCACCGCGCGCTTGGTAATCAGGCCGTCCACCGGCGCCGGGACCTTGGTCCGCGCCAGCGCCAGGTAGGCTTCACGCACACGCTCGGCAGCAGCGGCCACCTGCGGATGGTTTTCCACGGTGGTGCCCTGGATCCGCGCCTGCAGGCCGACCAGTTTGGCCTCGGCCGCGCGCAGGCCGGATTGGGCGATCTGCGCAGCTTCCTCGGCGTGGTGCAGGTCTTCCCCGGACACCCCGCCCTGGGCAATCACTGAACGGCGCCGTTGCAGGTCCTGATTGGCCCGGTTGGCTTCGGCCTGGCGCAGCTTGACCTGGGCGGTCAGGTCGCTTTCTTCGGCGAACAGGCTGTTGACCGTGCGTACGGTCAGGGCCAGTTGGTGGGTGGCGGCGTCCAGGCTCAGGCGCGCATCGGCCGGGTCGATTTCGACCAGGGTGTCACCGGCCTTGACCGTATCGGTGTTCTGGATATTCACCGCAGTGGCCGTGCCGCGCACCTGGGCGGAAATCAGCACCACGTCGCCACGCACATAGGCGTTGTCGGTGCTTTCATAGAGGCGGCCATATACCCAGTACCACAGGGCGGCAGCCACGGCCGCCGCCAGGGCGACCAGGGTGATGAGCAGGAAAATCGGGCCGCGGCGCGACTTGGCCGGAGCCGGGGCTGGGGTTTGGGTGGCGTCAGTCATGGGAGGTTCCTGCAAGCGTAGTGGAGTTCTGATCAGCTTCTTTCCAGCCGCCGCCAAGCGCGCGCAGCAGGCCGGCATGGTTTTGCAGCGCCGAGGTCTTCAACTGGACCAGTTGCATGCGCGTATCGAGCACCCGGGTCTGGGCGTCGAGCACATGCAGAAAATCGGTGAGGCTTTGCCGGTAACGCAGGTTTTCCAGGTCGTAGACCTGTTCGGCCTCATCCAGCCCCTGCACGGTTTTCAGGCGCTGGCCTTCGATGGCGCGCAGTTGCGAGACATGCCCGGCCACTTCGCTCAGGGCATTGACCAGGGTCTGGTTGTAACTGGCCACCGCTTCGGCGTAACCGGCCTGCTGCGCCCGGTACTGGCCACGCAGACGCCCGGCGTCGAAGATCGGCAAGGTCACCGCGGGGCCCACGCCATAGGTGCGGCTGTCGTGGTGGAACAGGTTCTGAAAACTGAAACTCTGAAAGCCTGCGAATGCGAGCAGGTCGATGTTCGGGTAGAACGCCGCACGCGCCGCGCCAATGCGTTTGCCTTGCGCTTCGACGCGCCAACGCTGGGCGACCACATCAGGCCGGCCACCGATCAGCTCGGCAGGCAGATGCCCCGGCAAGGCCACGCTACGCCGGGGGTCGGCGACCTTGGGCTGCCATTGCTCGCCCCAGCCCGGGCCCTTGCCGGCCAGGGCCGCCAGGCGCAGTTGATAGCCGCGGGCGGCGCCTTGCAGGCGCGCCTGCTCGGCTTCGAGCAACGGGATCGGTCCCCGTGCCCGCACCACGTCGACCTGGGTGCCCAGACCGGATTTCAGCCGGTCTTCGCTCAGGCGCAGGATGCTGCGGCGCTGCTCCAGGGTCTGGTTGACGATGGCCTGCTGCTCGAGCACGCCGCCCAGGGCAAACCAGGTTTCCACCAGGCTGCCGCTGAGCGCCAGACGGGCCACCGCCTGATCGGCCTGGGCGGCGCGCAGGCTGCCCACCGCCGCTTCGTTCAGGGACCGGTTCAGGCCCCACAGGTCGAGGTTGTAACGCCCTTGCAGCAGCGCTTGGCCATCGGTGTGCCAGACCCCGGCTTCATTGGCGCCGGTCTTGTAGTTCTGCGAATCCTGGCTGCGCAGGATCTGGGTCATGGCCGACAGATTCGGCCGGGTGTTGGCCAGGGTGATGCCGGCGTCGGCTTGTGCCCGGTCGATGCGCGCACTGGCAATCGCCAGGCTTGGCGATGTGTCCAGGGCGGCAGCCAGCAGGCGATCGAGGTCGGCGTCGTTGAAGCTCAGCCACCAGCGATCATCCGCCTGGGATGCGGGCTGGGTCGCGGCGTGCTCGATGTCCAGACCGGCTTCGAGCTGTTCGGGTGACAAGGGTTTTGGCGGTTCGGGGCTATGCCCAGGGCTGACGCAGCCGGGCAATGCCAACAGCAGACAGACCGCCAGCCAATGCTGAATCGAATGAGAGGGTTCCATCACAACATCCTTGGAGGGTTGGGTTGCAACGGGATGATAGGTAGCCCCTGGCATATTGAAAATTGCAATTAACCGAGACTAGACTTGCGTTTCTTGCAACAAGGAGCGTGCAATGAACCTACCTGATCTGAACCTGCTACTGACCTTCGATTCGATGCTGCGCGAAGGCAGCGTCACCGGCGCCGCCGAGCGCATGAACCTGAGCATCCCGGCCATGAGCCGGCGCCTGTCGAACCTGCGCGAGGCCATGGGCGACCCGCTGTTCGTGCTTGCCGGACGCCGCCTTGTGCCCACCCCCCTGGCACTGGAATTGGCGCCTCAGGTGCACAACCTGCTCGAAGAGGCGCGCAATGTGCTGGGCACCAAACAGAAGCTCAACCTGGGCACGGTAAAGCGAGTATTCACCCTGCGCACCGAGGACGGCTTCACCGGTGCCTGGGCCCTGCGCCTGAGCCAACGGGTGGCGCAACAGGCCCCGCATGTGACCTTGAGTTTCATGTCCCAGGGCAACGAGGATGTCGCCGCCTTGCGCGACGGCCTGATCGACCTCGACATCGGCATCGCCGGCCCCCTGGGGCCCGAGGTCTACAAGCAGCGCCTGTACATCGACACCTTCGTCGGCGTGGTCAACAACCAACACCCCCTCGCGCGCCAGAGCAGCGTCAGCGCCGCGGACCTGGTGGCCTTCCCTCACCTGTCGGTGTCACGCCGCGGCCGCACCCGCGGGCCGCTGGACCTGGAGCTGGAAAAGGTCGGCCTGCAACGCAAGGTGCAGTTGGTGGTCCCGGGCTTTCAGGCGGCCATGCAACTGGCCAGTTCCTCGGACATGATTGCGGTGATCCCGCGACGCTTCGTCGAATGGTCGCTGCCGCTGCTGCCGCTGCACATTTTCCCGCTACCGCTGGAGACCCCCGGCGGCGAGTTCTGCCAGGCCTGGCACCCACGCGTGAACAACGACCAGGTACATCGTTGGTTGCGCCAACTGGTGCAGGAGTGCTCCTGCAGCTAAATCGGCTATTCTGCGATGGGCGCCAAATGCGAGCGCCCCGCAGCCACCCCCTCAGACAAAAAAACCGCCCACAGTAGCCAGCGACAAAAAGCGCCCACAACCCCTCCTCCAAGCAATCGTAGATTGCGTGTTTAGAAATTTACATACCGTCACACTTCTCTCTAAGTTGTCGTCCGTGCAAACCAGCATTAACCCCATAACAACGGCGCGCCGCCAATGGGCAACCAGTGCGCGTGGTTTTATTGATACCGGAGCAGACTAATGATGGATCGTAATGGCTTCTCTCTTGATCGTCGGGGCCTTCAAACCTCGCAGGAGTACCTGGCAAGCCTGAGGGATGGCAGGGAAGTCTGGATCAACGGCGAGCGGGTCGAGGATGTCACCGAACACCCTGCGTTTCGCAACGCGGCGCTGATGAATGCGCGCTTCTACGATGCGCTGCATGACCCCAAGCTGCGCGACAAACTCACCATTGAGATCGATGGTGCTCCCGGCCTGCGCTGCCACCGCTTCTTCCAGGCGCCGCGCACGGTCGAAGAACAGGTCGCCGCGCGCGATGCGATCGCCGAAACCGCACGCCTGAGCTATGGCTGGATGGGCCGCACCCCGGATTTCAAAGGCGCCTGGATCGGCACCTTCGGTCCTAACCGCGACCTCTATGGCGAGTACGCCGAGAACGCCACCCGCTGGTACAACTTCAGCCGTGAACGCCTGCCGTTCATCAACCATGCCGTGGTCAACCCGCCGGTGGACCGCAACCAGGACCCGAACACCTCCAACGTCTTCGTACGCGTCGACGAAGAAACCGCGGACGGTCTCTACATCAGCGGCGCCAAGGTGGTGGCCACCGGCGCGGCACTGACCCAGTACACCTTCGTTGCCCACTACAACGTCATGTACCAGGACAAGAAGTACTCGCCGATCTTCATGATCCCCACCGGTGCCAAGGGCGTGAAGCTGATCTGCCGGACCTCCTACGAGCAGGCGGCGAGCAAGAACGGCAGCCCGTTCGACTACCCGCTGTCGAGCCGCATGGACGAGAACGATTGCATCCTGATCTTCGACCGGGCCTTCGTGCCGTGGCAGGACGTGTTCATGTATGGCGTGGAGATGTCCAACAGCTTCATTCAGAAATCCGGCTTCTTCGGCCGCACCCTGATGCACGGCTGCACCCGCCTGGCGGTAAAGATGGACTTCATCTGCGGGCTGTTCCTCAAGGCCGTGGAAATCTGCGGTACCCGTGACTTCCAGGGCGTTCAGGGGGCAGTGGGCGAAGCCATCGCCTTGCGCCACATGCTCTGGGGACTGTCCGACTCCATGGCCTATCGCACCGAAAACTGGAACGAGGAATTCCTGCTGCCCAACCTGGAATCGGCACTGGCCTACCGCGCCACCGCTGGCGATGCCTACAGCCGGGTGATCAACCTGATCCGCAAGACCGTGGCCAGCGGCCTGATCTACCTGCCGTCCCACGCCAAGGACTTCCTCAACCCCGAGGTGCGACCGTTCCTGGACCAGTACGCCCGCGGCTCCAATGGCATCGACGCCGAAGAACGCGCCAAGACCCTCAAGCTGCTGTGGGACGCGATCGGCACCGAATTCGGTTCGCGCCACGAACTGTACGAGGTCAACTACTCCGGCAGCTACGAGAAGAGCCGCCTCGACACCCTGCACATCGCCAGCCATTCCGGGCGCACCGAGCAAATGCGCGCCCTGGCCGAACAGTGCATGGCCGAGTACGACCTCAATGGCTGGACCGCCCCGGACTTCAAAAAGGCCTACGCGGCACGTTGAGGCCGCCGCGTAACTGAACGTTCGTTGTCGTCGAGGGGCTGCCGCCCACAGGCCAATCCCGCCTGTGGATGCAGCCCCCTCACGCGTGCACCGCACGCTTGAGTGTATGCACACCTCCATGTGTGAATCCTTTCAGCGCTGCTGATGAATACACCTTAGAAGAACATTTCCAGCTTGTCGGCTGCGTTCTGTGCAAAAGTCCATTGCACGGTTGCAGGCGGTGCAACGTAGCGCCTGAACGCCGTCGCTCTCCCTCGCCGCACCCTACCCGCCCTATTGCCATCGACGCCCTGGCCGATAACCCCTCCAGGCCCGACTGCCGTGCAAATTGAACCTGATCGGCGACCTGGCCAGGACGGCTGCCTTGCGCCCGGATGGCGGGCACCGGGTAAAAACCATACAATTTTGCTGGCAGCATCAATAGGCTCATCGCTGATCAAGCAATAACAAACTCCTGTATTTTCTGTTTATACAAATAGAGCAGCAATCCATGCAAAAAATGATTGGTATTTATGGCGCAGGCGGTTTCGGCCGCGAAGTTTTACCCTTGGTTCGCGCGCAATACCCAGATGAGCAACTGTGCTTTATCGTTGACGAAGCAGAAGAACAACAAGCCAACGGCTGCCCGGTCTACACCTACCAAGAATACGTGGACCTGGCCCACACCGGGAAATCTGTAATCCTTGCCATTGGCAGCAGCACCGCCCGTGAAGCGCTCGAAGCCAAGTGCCGGCAAGACCACCTGGACATCGCGTCGGTAACAGCATCCAGCTCAATCATTTTAGATTCGGTCGAGCTGGGCGAAGGCGCAATACTCTGCCACTTCACCCACCTGACCTCCAATATAAAAATAGGCAAGCAATTCCACGCCAACATTTACAGTTATGTGGCGCATGATTGTGTCATCGGCGATTACGTCACCTTTGCCCCAAATGTTCATTGCAATGGCAATGTGCACATCGAAGATCATGCCTACATCGGCACAGGTGCGATCATCAAGCAGGGCACCTCAAGCAAACCGCTGGTTATTGGCAAAGGCGCTATTGTTGGCATGGGTGCCGTTGTGACCAAGAGCGTTGCCGCTGGGGTAACCGTAGTGGGCAATCCGGCCAAACCCTTGCTGAGAACCACCTGAGGCGGTTGATGGATGAGCCTCGCATGGGCAAGGGCGGGGTCACTGTCGCAGGTAGGCGAACATGTGCGGTACGTAATCGGCTTTCCCCAGCGGTACGCCGTTATGACGCAGAATGTTGTATGCCGTGACGAGATGAAAGTAGAACTGTGGCGTGACCCAATTCACTGCGTATTCGTTGCCTGTCATGTCGAACGTGATGCCATTGGCGAGCTCGATAGCGATCGGGCGCTGCGCGCCTGCCTCTACCTGGGCGCGATCCACAGTAGCCAGAGTCACCAGCGTGCGCTCGATCAATGCCTGCGCTGCCGCCATGTTTTCAGGCGTAGCGAGCGCTTCCAGAGGCTGTTGGGTAAGCCGCTGAACCGCCTCCAGCGCTTGAGTACACGCATACTGAACTTGCCGGGCTAGCGTGTGCATATCCGCTGCAAGCCTGGCTTCAAGCAAAATCTGCGGGTCGTAGCCGCGCTCGCCGGCGCAAGCCTCGCCTTTGGACAAAAGCGTTGATAAGGACCGCAACATCTGTGCAAAACAGGGGATGGTTACTGAGTAGACCGACATACCTCTTCCCTAAGTAGTCATTTTCAACGCAGGCTCAAGCGATCAACCTTTCTCACTGCCAGCCAGCGCGTTGAATCCTAGCAGAGGGCTGTGGCTCACGCGCCAGTAGTGGCTGGGTTCTGCATGAAATCCTTTGAAACCTCTGCCGCCGCACCTAAACGCTGAGATTCGTTAGAGTTCGCGCCCATCGAAGGCGATGGTCAAGCGGTACAAAATCCCTGATGCAGCCTGGGAGCTGCTTGCAGATCTCTTCGTGCAGCCCAGGCGCAGCGGACGCCCGAGAGCAGGTGACCGACTGATGCTCAACGGTGTGCTGTGGGTAATTTGCTCCGGTGCCGCATAGCGGGACATGCCCGAGCGTTTCGGGCTCTGGTCAACGGTCTAGCAGCTGTTTTAGTTGGCTTCATTTTAGTGAATACAAAATCAAAAAAGCGTCTATGCTATTTTGAGTGATCGGCTACCAAGTGACACCGTCAGGGAACGGTAGGCGATAGACTGGAAAGCGGATGATGGAGTTTTCCGCTGAACACAGCCAGATAAATTAGTAGTGAAATTGTGATGCAGCCTGTTACGAATTCGTGATACATGGTACTTACTAATAGTGATCGACTATGGCTATTAACGGCATCATCAAGGGCACCAGAGGTATATTGCGAGGCCTATGGGGATTTTTCACCGGGGTAGTGGTGTCGGTCATAGCTTTTGCAGCGAATTTTACGGATTTCAAACAGCCGGACGTGACAGTTGAAATTACGTCTGTCACTACCACTAGTTCTAAACCACTAGACCTGGCAAGAATCCCTGAACTATCTGATCTGGCCGTCGTTCTCGGTATAGATTCAAGTCGTAGTTTTTTCTTTATCAAGCAGGACAATGGAATTGCGGTAGAGGAAATCCAGCGTCAGATGCAAATTCGGAAATCGTCTTTCGCGGCAACGCTGGCCGAAATGGATAGAGTGGAGCGTCAGGTTAATTCGGCTGTCGATTCAGGAACCGACAAGGAAAATGTGTTGAGCAATGCAATAAGACGATATTCGGACATGGATTTCACGCCTTTCCCTGGGGAAGGGGATAAAACTCAGGAGTTGCTCGAAATATTTCGGAAAACGATGAAAGACAATAGGGAGAAGGTGGCTGAATCTATAGCGAGATTTGAGAAAGCCGAAAAGCAGTGGGCTGTATACCAAGACACGACTCTTCCTGACTTGGCGAGGCTTGAAGTTACTGCAGCAATTGGTAACAGAGGCTCTGGTGCGACATCCCTGAAGCCTCAAGGCTTATTGCGCGCAAATCTAGGAGACGGGAATTACTTAGACGTCACGATGAAATTGAGCGGTTATGAAAAGTCAGCAGACATGGCTGAACTTCAATCAAAAACATTTAAAGTGGTGCGCTTTCAATCCGAAGAATTGCAGTCAATGAACCCTGCAGATCGACAGCGATTCAAGACTTTTCTGGGCAACGTATCCCCCGCTACTATTTATGTCGCTGATGTTCGGGGTAAGGCATATTTTTCAAACTCAGTTCCTTTTTCTCCTGGGGTGTATGAGCAGAAGGTATATGATTCCCTGAAGCAATTTGCGACAGAGGTTTCACGTAAATAATATCTATAATAGTGCTGCATGGGTACGGCGCCCCTGATGCAGCCTGCGAATTGGTTGCTGATCGTTTTGGGAAGCATCTGCTGGTCTGTATTTCAAGCATTACAGTCACCTAAGCCGAAGGTAGTTCACACTCCCCCTCGCTCTCCACAAATAACCATACTAAATAATCACTTGACCGAGCCACTATCATTTAAGATAAATGGGTGCGAGTGTGTGCTGAAGAACTCTCACGCAACGATATGCTGGCATCCTCTCCTAGAGTACCTAGTACGCTGCATGAGCCTCTCGAACTGCGCCGACAAGAGGGCCAGGGATGCCCATTGTGATCAGTACCAGCACAGCGGTAGCGAAACGGTATCGGCAACGAAGGTGAACGGCAAATCCAGGAGCACAAGCGGACCAATAAACTGTGCGAGCTGATATTCAACCTCGAGCCCCTCATAGCAGTCATACGAACCGTGGGAAACTGCTGCAGTCCAGGCACAGCCACCCACTTGTGAGATGGCCAAAATCAACATGAGCTTCTGTAGCATGTAATGTCCTTATTACTTTTCCGTTGTCTGTCCTATAGACGCTATCGTGAAAAATTAGTCACCCACCTTGCCCCCCACTGCGCACCCAACGGCAACCAGCGATCCAGACTGCTCGGCTTGAGACAATCTCAAACATAGGGCAGTCTTTCAGAGACTCATGCCCAGAAAAGGATTTCTCAGATGCCATTTCCACCGAGGGAGCGAACCGCACTGCTCGCGCTCAAGGGCGTAGGCCCAACCGTTATTAGCCGCCTCGAGCAAATGGGTATTGAATCGCTGGCAGCGCTCGGCAAAGCGGACGTCAGTGACATCCTGGCTCACGCATCAGCCGCACTAGGCTCGACCTGCTGGAAGAACAGCCCTCAAGCCCGAGCAGCCATTACCGCCGCCGTTGACCTTGCGAGACGCACTCCAGAACACTCGCCCGCCGGTTAGCCTGGTTCGATCATCTGCGCAGGTGCCAACCAGCGCCTTTCCAATGGTGACCAGATAACGTTCAGACGGGGTTATCGACGGTAAAAAGGCAACGCATGGACCTGCAATTCAAGCGACTCAGTGAAATCAGCAGCGCCGATATCATCGATCTCAACAACAACCCCGGTGTCTTGCGCCACATGCCCTTGGGTTTCGCCCTGATGGAGAAGTCGAGGTCGGCGGCACACGCTTCGTTCGCTACCGGCTTCTTGCGAGCGCGCGCGCTTGATTCCAACGACGGTAACGGGTGATTTTCTGCGGCTGATTGCCTATGGATTTTCTCTCCCGTGGGGGCCCCGCCCCCGTGCAAACGGCCGTAGAATCTGCAGTTTCTGACAAAGGAATTATTCGATGTTCATTGGAAGACTCGCCGAATTGACTGGCTGCACACCGAAAGCCATCCGACTGTACGAACAGCTGGGCCTGATCAACGAGCCAGAACGTCAGGGCCGGTACCGCCTGTACAATGCCCATCACCTGGAAATGGTCCATCTCATCCGCAAGGCACAGACCGCCGGGTTCAAGCTGGCAGAGATGAGCCCCCTGATCGCGGCAAAAAACGCACTGAAAACCTTCCCGCTGGCGCTGGCCAACGACGCTGTCGACGCCAAGCGCCAACAGGTCAGTGAGCAGATCGCAACGTTACAGGCGCTGGACCGCCACCTGGTCGAACTCAAAGGCGAGATGAACGCGCTGTTCGGCCAGCAAACCCAGGTATGTCCTCGTACGGCTGGATCGCTCGCCTGCCAAGATAGCTGAACGCCGACCTCAGGCTATCGTCCGGGGACCGCGGGCTGAAGCCCAGTTCCCGGCGCGCCTTCGCGATGCTGTACTCCTGGCGCACATCATGGAACAGGCGTACCTGGCTCAGCAGCAGCTGAGCCGGCCTGCCGGTCAGGCTCGCTATCCGCTCCTGTACCCAGGCGACACACATCAGCAACCAGCGCGGTGCTCGCGGTGGCTGACGATACCCCGGCACCAGGGCATTGGCCGCCTCCAGCAGATCGGCCAGTGACGAGGAGCGCTCGTTCGCGAGGATGTAGCGCTGCCCTGCCCGGCCCTTTTGCGCCGCCAGAATCAAGCCCTGGGCGACGTCACGCACATCGACGAAATTGAAGTGAAACCCCGGGTCCAGTGGCATCTGATGTTGGCGCACGGATTCGAGAAAGTTCATGGTGTCGGTCAGTTGCGTCGCATTGGGCCCGATCATGGCCGAGGGCAAGACCGAGACCATCCACAGGTCCAGTTCCCGGGCAGTCTGCCAGGCCATTCGCTCGGCGAGGATCTTCGACTTGTAGTAAGCGTTTTCGGCCTCGTCGTTCCAGGTGTCCTCATCCAGCGGTTCACCATCATGCCCGATCGCGGCCACCGAGCTGACGTACACGACCCGTTTCACGCCCGAGCGAGACGCTGCCTGCAACGCATTGCGCGTACCCCGCACATTGGGTTCGACGATCTCGGCTTCTGGCCGCCTGGCCCAATGCCTGAAAACCGCAGCCACCTGGAACAGCACCTCGACCCCCGCCATGGCCTTGAGCAGGGACGGTTCATCCTGCAATTCAGCATAGACGAGCTCGCAATCCAGCCCGTCGAAGGGTTCGGTCCTTGTCGTATCGCGCACGCCGGCCCGCACACGGTAGCCCTGGTCGAGCAACGCCCTGACCAGAGTATTCCCCAGATGCCCATTGGCACCTGTCACCAGACACAACTTGCTCACTAAACCTCCTTGTGACGCAACCCTGCCGCATTCAATCGCCACAGCTTAAAGTCTGTCCCTAGGGGCATAGTCAAGCGCCTACTGGGACAGTAGTTCTAACTTCATGCCAAGAAACATTTTGATACATCTACAGTGCAACTTATTTATAAGAGATAATATGAGACGACCGTTCCAAGTAAAAATAAAAGCCATATAAAACAGGGCCTTGAGCATCTGCCCTTAAGGGCAGATGAATGCGGTTTTTCACTAAAACATTTCGAAACACACCGATTGAGTTAAGTCGGCGCCACTGATAGCATTTCGACACAACTCGATTCCCCCTCTCGCTGACTGACAATGCACGGACGCATCAATGGCTTGCCAACCTTATAAACACGTCGATCTTTAGCGCGTCACACGGACGTTCCTACGTCATCCAACAATAATTGCCACACCGCTAGTTTGCGCAGGGTTTCGCTGCGCGGCATCGGCGTGTGCAACATAAAAAGGCAACACTTCGTTCCAAGGCGTGCTTCATGTTAAAAGCATTAACTTTCGCTCTTTCAGCGTTGCCTGTAACTGTGCTCGCTGGAACGCTCGACATCGACTCAAAAATCTCTTACCAGACCGCCGAAAACCTGGCGATGAAAAAACTTTCAAAGTCAGAACTTCGCTTTTACAACGCCCTGTCTTATCAAACCGATAACGATGCCCGCTTTTTTCTTTCCACCCGACTGCGCTGGAACATGAGCGGCCAACTTGAACCGGGAGCACCCGATCAAACAGCACTTTCGCCAATCAGCGACGGCCGTGAAATCTACGACAACTACCCTTTTCAGTTCGAACTGCGCGAGGCCTACTTCAGAGATACGCTAGGCGAAGAAGGCACCCTGACACTTGGCAAGCAGCAAGTGGTGTGGGGTCAGGCGGACGGCGTCACGGTGCTGGACATCGTCAACCCGATGAATTACCGGGAGTTCATCCTGGAGGATCCGGAGGAGGCGCGGATTCCCCTGTGGATGGCCAATGTCGTGGTTCCTGTGGGCCCGTTCGACATGCAGGTCCTGTGGATTCCGGACCAGACCTACACTGACTTTCCGAACTACAACGAAGGCGAATTCGCCATTCGCTCGCGCCGTCTGATCCCCCAAGCGTCTGCTGGCCTGGCGATCCCGGTCAACCGGCGAAAGGCCGAACGTCCCGATCGGCCGTTCAAGGATTCCGACATCGGCCTGGCCCTGACAACCAGCGTCGAGTCATGGGACTTCTCGCTCAACTACATGTATCACTACAACGACGCGCCGTTCTTCGAAACACGCCTGGCCCTGGAGAACATGAGCCCGGTGATCGTTGTGCGCGAACGCTATGAGCGTACCCATACGTTCGGTGCAAGTGCCAGTACGTCGATCAATGACTTTGTCTTGCGCAGTGAACTGGCGCACGCCACCCACCGTTCGGTTATCGACTATGACCCGACCAGTGTCAATGGCCGATTTCGTACCAACGAGACCAGCTACGTAGTGGGCCTGGATTATTACGGGGTCACCGAAAGTGTTCTCAGCGCGCAGTTCTATCAAAGTATCCTCGGCGACCACAACGACGACTTGCCGCGCGATAAAGTCGACAACATCATGACCTTTCTCTACCGCAAGGACTTGATGCACCAACGTGACACGTTCGAAGCACAATGGCTGACCAACATAAATGATGGCGATGGCCTCGTTCGCCTGGAATATGCGTCAAAGTTTTCGAAAAGCTTCAAAGGCACGATTGGCCTGGACATCTTCCATGGCGACCCGAATGGCCTGTTCGGACAATTCCATGACAATGATCGCCTGCAGTTGAAACTCGACTATTTCTTCTAACACCGTTCTCACCTCCCCCTTAGTTTCGGCATCACTGCCTGCGAGCGCAAACATGCATACCATCAACGATACCTTCAAAGATGCGGTTATTCAGAACACAGCGGTGTGGACATTCTGCGACACTAATCGCGCTTACCCGATTGCCGAACTGGACAGCCTGGTCGATACCTGCGCCGCGAAACTGAGTGCTCTGAACCTTGCGCCGCAAAGTCGCGTGGGGCTGGTGTTGAACAACAGCATCGAATTGGTCACTTACCTCTTGGCCTGCTGGCGCCTGAACCTGGTGGCCGTGCCCCTGCGGACCAAGTCGGGCAAGTACCTGAACTACGCCGAGTTCCTTGCCGGTTGTAACCGTTCCTGCACATTCAGCCTGGTGTTGTGCGACGCCAGCATCAACGCCGAAGACATCGCCGCGTGGCGTTCGCAAACCGGCCTGGCCATCCATTCGGAGCCGGCTTTCGACCCACAACGCCCTGCTGGCCGGCCGACACCTGCCCAAGTGCAGCCGACCGATATGGCGATCATCCAGTTCTCGTCGGGCAGTACGGGCTTTCCCAAGGGCGTCATCGTCACCCACGAAATGATCATCAACCAGCTCAGGCATATCGAACGTGCTCACACCGCCAGCCGGGATGGCGTTGCGCTGCGCAATTGCGCCTCATGGACGCCGATCCATCATGACATGGGGCTGTTCACCGGGGTGCTGCTACCCATCTACAGTGCCTGCAACCACCTGCTAGCCACCCCGGATTACTTCATGCGCAACCCGGCGCGCTGGTTCAGGCAGTTGTCCGAGCACCAGGTGGACCTGAGCTTCATCACCAACTCGGCGCTGGTCGCAGCCCTGCGCACGGTCAAGCGCCTGTACGGCGATGAGCAGATCGATCTGTCGCGCCTGCACCTGTACATCTCGGCGGAAAAAATCAGCGCGCAGGTGCTGAAAAAGGTCAAGGAGCGTTTCTCGCCACTGAAGCTGTTGGCAGAGCATGTCCATTCAGCGTATGGCATGGCGGAAAACAGCCTGGGGGCAAGCTGCAGCAAACGCGCCGAGCTGAACATCCTTGCCGTGACGATCGGCGCCAATGGCGATGTTCAACTGACCAGCGCCGGCGCAGAAGGCAGCGTCGAGCTGGTTTCCTCAGGCTTCGCCAACCTGCATCACCGGATCACCGTGCGTGACGCTGACGACCAGCCGCTGCCGGAGCTCAAACTGGGTGAAATCAACATCGAGAGCGATTGCCTGACCCCCGGCTACCTGAACATGCCGCAAGCCACCCAGGCCAAGCTCGCCGGCGGCCGTTTGCGCACAGGCGACCTCGGCTTCTTCCACGAGCAGGAACTCTACTTCTACAGCCGCCTGGACGACCTGATCGTCATCGGTGGTCGCAACATCGTCCCCGACGATATCGAAGAGACCGTGGAGAACTTCGAGTTCGTCCGCGCCTCCGGTAGCGCGCTGTTGTCGATGGAAAACACCCAGAGCGGGTTGATGGAGCTGCACCTGGTGCTCGAAGGCGATGCGAACGACAGCACCGAGGCGCGCGCAGAGATGCAAAAAACCCTCACGCTGGCCGTGCTGGACACCCACGACACCCTGTTGAACCGGATCCATTTCTGCCCCCGCGGCAGTGTCGAGAAAACGTCGAGCGGGAAAAAGCGTCGTCGGGTGATTCGCCAACGCCTGCTCGACCAGCAGCTCGTTCCCTTCGCGGCCCAGGTGCCTGCGTCTTGATCGATCAACGGCTGCCCGCTACCGAGACTTCATTACCAACGCTCACACATGGATCAGTGACCCGATGAACACTTTCGCAATGGCCCCCTTGCCTGCCCTCTCAGCGCTTACCCAGACAACCGTCAGCGAGTGGATTTCCTACTGGTTGGCGGAGCGCGATTACGACGAATACCTGTCGATCTGTGCCGACACACCGTTTTCCGAGATGGGGTTGAGCTCCATCGATGCCGTTGAGCTCGCCACCGAGCTTTCGCACGCCTCGAAGGTTCCGCTGGACGCCACGATCGCCTGGCAGTACCCGACCCCGGCCACACTCGCCGGCTACATCGCCGACGCGGCAGCGTCCCGTCAGCCAGACGACGCCGTGCACACAGCGCCGCCCGCCGTTACCGATAATCCCGCGTTCCAGCACCTGGATGAACAGGCGATGGCCGACCTGCTTGAAAGCCTGCTCAGCCCCGCAGGCAAAGCACTCCAGGTCCGCTAGCAGCGCAATCACCGCCCGGTGTTTCCCGGGCTTTGCGGCTACAGCACTCGAACGCCATCCGCTTTCCACCGGGTGGGCCCCTGACTGCGGCTGATCGCTTGCCGCGGCCGGCCCGTGCTCGCGCCCAGGGGAACACGCATAACGTTCAGCTCGCAGCATTGCGAGTGATGGTTAAATTCTTGAGAGTACAACATTGAAATCGACAGACACTCAGCCTTCGGGCATCAAGGCGCTTCTGGAAAACTCTGTCTCTGAAATCCTCAGCCTGAGGCAGAAAGTCGAGCATTTGCAGACTGGCGTCGACGAGCCGGTCGCCGTCGTCGGCATGGGTTGCCGATTCCCTGGCGGGGCCAATACGCCCGAAGCGTTCTGGCAGTTGCTCAAGGAAGGTGGCTGCGCTGTCCGCGACATGGGCGACGAGCGCTGGTCAACGGCCGATTACTACCATCCGGATGCCGAAGTCGCCGGCAAGCTCTACAGCCAGCATGCCGGTTTGCTCGACCGGGTCGATCATTTCGACGCCCAGCGCTTCAAGCTTCCAGCCCATGAAGCGAACGCGATGGATCCCCAGCAGCGCCTGTTGCTGATGGTCTGCTGGGAAGCCCTGCGTAACGCCAACCTGGACCTGCCCGGGTTGAAAGGCAGCAAGACCGGCGTGTTCCTGGGCATGAGTACCAGCGATTACGCGCGTCTGGCCATCGACCCCCTGGCACCGCAAGATATTGACGCCTATGCGTGCCTCGGCAATGCGCACAGCGTTGCGGCGGGGCGCATTTCCTATCTGTTCGGCTTCCATGGGCCGGCGCTGGCGCTGGACACCTCCTGTTCCTCTTCGTTGCTGTCCGTGCACCTGGCCTGCAAGAGTTTGCGAGCGGGTGAATCGACGATGGCCCTGGCCGGAGGGGTCAATCTGATCCTGTCCCCGGAGAACAGCATCGGCCTGTCCAGAATGCAGGCCTTGTCCCGCCGCGGACTCTGCCGGACCTTCGATGCCGAGGCCGACGGCTACGTGCGCGGCGAAGGCTGTGGTGTGGTCGTGCTCAAGACCCTGAGCCAGGCCCGCCGCGACAATGATCATATCTACGCGGTGATCCGTGGCTCGGCGGTCAACCACGACGGCGCCAGCAATGGCCTGACAGCACCCAACGGGCGCATGCAACAGGAGGTGATCGAGCAGGCACTGAAGCAGGCCCGGCTCAGCCCCGGCGATATTCACTATGTGGAAACCCACGGCACCGGCACGCCCCTGGGCGACCCCATCGAAGTCAATGCCCTGCTCCGTGCCTTGCGCCAGGCACCCGCCGATAATCCACTGGTCATCGGTTCAGTGAAGACCAATATCGGTCACCTCGAATCGGCCGCCGGCATTGCCGCGCTGATCAAGCTCTGCCTTTCGCTCAAGCATCAACTGATCGTGCCGCACCTGCATTTCACCAAGCCCAATCCGCATATCAACTGGGCGGATGACAAGCTGGTGGTGCCCACCCAGTGCTGCGCCTGGCCACGGCAGGATGCCCTCAACCATGCCGGCGTCAGCGCGTTCGGCCTGAGCGGCACCAATGTCCACATGATCCTGTCCTCGGCCGAAGAAAGCGCACAGGCGCCTGCGCCCGGACACTTCCCGGGCCTCCTGACCTTCTGCGCCTCGAGCGCCGAAACCCTGAAGCAGACCAGCGTGCGCTGGAGCGACTTCCTGCGTGACAGCCCCCTGCCCTTTGCCGAAATCTGCAGCAGCAGCAATACCTACCGGCACAACGCCAAGCACCGCTTGAGCGTGGTCGCCGACAGCACACAGGACGCCCAGGCGCTGCTGCAGCGGTTTGCTGCCGGCGAGCGCCCCGCGCAGGTTCATCAGGGGGTAATGCCTGAGGCCAGCGCCGCGCTGTGCATGCTGTTCACCGGCCAGGGCTCACAGTACGCAGGCATGGGCCAGCAGCTCTACGCCACCCAGGCGGTCTTTCGCGAAGCGCTGGAGCAGTGCGATACGCTCTATACCGAGATGCAGGGTCACAGCATCAAGGACATCCTCTGGGGCGAGCGCACCACGGAGCTGACCCAGACCCAGTACACCCAGCCTGCGATTTTCTGCATTCAATATGCCCTGACCCAGCTCTGGGCCAGCCTTGGCATAGCCCCCGCGGCCGTCATCGGGCACAGCCTGGGCGAGTACGCTGCCGCCTGTGCTGCCGGGGTCTTTTCAGTGGACGACGGCCTGCGCCTGATCATCCAGCGCGGCCGGTTGATGCACAGCATGACCGCCGCTGGCAGCATGCTCGCCGTACAAGCCGGGCGACAGACCGTCGAGCAACTGATCGCCCCCTTCGCCGCGCAGGTTTCCATCGCCGCAGACAACGGCCCCAATGACCTGGTCATCTCCGGCAGCACGCCCGTGGTCGAGCAGATCAAAGCCGACCTGGAGCAGCGCGGTATCCGCACGACCGCCCTCGCCGTTTCGCGGGCGTTCCACTCGGCCCTGATGGCGCCGATGCTCGACGCCTTCAAGGAACACGCCGGGCAGGTCCGCTACAGCGCCCCTACGGTACCGTTCTACTCGACCGTGCTCGGCCGGCGCGTCGACGTCGAGCTGTGCGACCCGGCCTACTGGGCCCACCAGGTGGCAGCGCCGGTGGAATTTCACCAGGCACTGCTGACCCTGGCCCAAGAGCAACCGCACGGCCTGCTGGAAGTAGGGCCGAGCCCTACCCTGGTCGATCTGGCCAGCCGCAGCCTGCCGGCGGAGGATCAACGTGCGGCGCTGTACTCGCTGCGCAAGGGCCATGATGAGCAGCACCTGCTGCGCGACAATCTGGCCCGGCTTTATGTGCAGGGCCTGCTCACCCGTATCCCTGGCAACGACGGGCGAAAGCACGCCTTGCCGGTCGAGGTGCTCGACGAAAAACCCTACTGGGTCAATGGTGGGAAAATGACGCCCGTCAGGCGCCGCGATGCCCGCCCGTCAAATTCGCCCCAAGTCGTGCATCTGCGGGCCCAGCGCCAATGGCACGTCAGCGCCAGCCTGGGCCAGGGGCAACAGCCCCTGGACGGGCGCTGGCTGATGGTCAGTGAGTCGGCCGATTTTCTCGCTGCCGTCGAGGATGGCGCAGTGTGCAAAGTCCTCGCCAGCGATGTGGACAGCGTCCTTGGCCAAGCGCACGAGCGGTTCGACGGTGTCCTCTACGTAGCCTGCGCCAGCAGCACCGACATCAGCCGCGCGGCGTCTGAATACATCAACCACTTCATCGCGCTGAGCACCCGGATTTGCGCGGCCGGTTGCCTGGCGGCAGGGGCGCGCCTGGTGGTCGCACACTACAACAGCGACCCGATGGTTCGCCTGATGCACAGCGGCGGCGTCGGCGTTACCAAGACCCTGGCGCAGGAATACCCGCATTTGCGCTTCAGCCAGGTCGACCTGCGGCCCGCGGACTCACTGGCCGACGATGCCCGACGACTGCTCGCCTGGGTCGCCCGCTCGGCCGGCACCGGCGTGCCGTTCGAAGTGCGCATCGAACAGGACAGCGTCTGCGAATGCCGCCTGGAAGATCTGCCGGCAGCCAGCCCAGCCACGGCGATTAGCCTCAAGGCCGGGCGCAGCTACCTGATCACCGGCGGCCTTGGCGCTCTGGGCCTGACGATCGCCCAAGGCCTGGCCAGCCGCGGCGCCGAACAAGTGCTGCTGGTTTCCCGGCGTAGCGAACCGAGCGATGCCCAGCAGGCGTTGCTCGACGCGCTGCGCGAACAAGGTTGCGATGTCAGGCTGTGCGCTGTGGATGTCTGCGATCGTCTGGCCTTGAGCGGCCTGATTGCCGCGTGCGGTCAGTCATTTCTGCCCCTGGCCGGTGTCGTGCATGCGGCCGGCGCCCTGAGCGACGGCCGGCTCGAGCAGTTGACCGCGGCCACCGCAGCGCCGGTGCTGGCGCCGAAAATTACCGGTGGCTGGCATCTGCATGAGCTGACCCGCCACCTGCAACTGGACTTCTTCGCGCTGTTTTCTTCCGCGTCGGCGGTGTTCGGCAATTACGCCCAGGGGGCTTATTGCGCCGCCAACAGCTTCCTCGACGAACTGGCCGCCTACCGGGTTGCCCAGGGTCTGGTCGCCACCAGTTTCGCCTGGGGGCCCTGGGCCGGCGCCGGCATGGCCAGTGCAGACACTGCCGCAGCCACGCTGCGCGCCCAGGGCCTGGCGATGATCGAGCCGGATGAAGGGCTCGAGCTGTTCTTCAGCCTGCTGTCGCGTGACGCACACAACCCGGTGCTGCTCGATCTTCTGCCCCAGGCACTGGAGCACCTGCAACTGGATTCGGCGAGCCCCGCGCTGCTGCGCCTTTATGGCCAGGCGCACAGCTCGGTACCCACTCAGGCAGCGATCGCCCACTCGCCCCTGCAGGCCTACCTGGAGCGCATGCACCCGGTATCGCCGGCAAAAGCAATCGAAAGCCTGCTGCGAGACAGCATCGCCGAAGTTTCGGGCCACGAAGTCCAGGCCGACTTCAGCAGCGACTCACCGTTGATCGAGATGGGCCTGGATTCGTTGATGGCCGTGCAACTGCGTAATCGTCTGTCGACATTGACCGGCGAAGCGCTGCCGGTCAGCCTGCTGTTCGACTACCCGAGCCTGGCCCGGCTTGGCGACTACCTGCTGTCGCTGCACAACGCCAGCGCCGACACCGCAACGCTGCCGGCGTCTGACGCCGGCCAGCGCGCCACGGCCGTGCAGGACATCGCGATCATTGGCATCGGCTGTCGCTACCCTGGCGGGGTTACCGACGCCGGGTCGTTCTGGCAGTTGCTGGTCGACGGCGTCGACGGGATCGGCGAAGTCGGCAACGCGCGCTGGAACAACGATGAATACTTCGATGCCGACCCCGATGCGCCGGGGAAAATGTACAGCCGCTGGGGCGGTTTGCTCGACGACGTCAGCCACTTCGACAACCGTTTCTTCAACATCAGCGCGCAAGAAGCCATCAGCATGGACCCGCAACAACGCCTGTTGCTGGAGGTCGGCTGGGAAACCCTGGAAAACGCCGGCATCACCCCGGCAGCGGTGGTCAAAGGCGGCATATTCGTGGGCTGCGGCCCCAATGAATACAGCCACATTCTCAATGCACCGGGGGCGCCGCAGACCAGCGCGTATTTCGCCACCGGCAACTCGATCAGCGTCAATGCCGGGCGTCTGGCCTATTTCCTCGGCTGGGAAGGCCCCGCCATCGCGATCGACACCGCCTGCTCATCGAGCCTGGTCAGTGTCGCCCTCGCCTGCCAGAGCCTGCGTAACGGCGAATGCTCGGTGGCGTTGGCCGGCGGGGTAAACCTGACGCTGTCGCCGCACACCAACATCGCCTTGTCCAAAGCGCACATGCTGTCGCCCGATGGGCGCTGCAAGACCTTCGACCAGAGTGCCAACGGCTACGTGCGTTCGGAAGGCTGTGGGCTTGTCCTGCTCAAGCCGCTTGAAGATGCGCTGCGCGAGGGTGATCAGGTGCTGAGCGTGATCAAGGGCTGCAGCATCAACCAGGATGGCCGCAGCCAGGGCCTGACCGCACCCAGCGGGCCGGCTCAGGAGCGCGTCATGCGGGCCGCGCTGGCGCAAGCCGACATCGCCCCTGCCCGCATCCAGTACCTGGAAGCGCATGGCACCGGTACGCCGCTGGGCGACCCGATCGAAATGCACTCCATCGAGGCGGTCTACGGCCAGCGCGATGGCAATGCCCCGCTCTATGTGGGCTCGGTCAAGACCAATCTGGGCCATACCGAGGCGGCGGCCGGTGTCGCCAGCCTGATCAAGTTGTCACTGATGCTGCAACACCGCACCATCGTCCGCAACTTGCACCTCACTACGCTGAACCAGCACTTCAGCGCGAACCTGCTGGGCCAGGCCCCAAGCGTGATCGTCGCCGACCAGCCACGCCCCTGGCCGGCAACCGCCGGGCAGGCGACGGGTGCCGTCAGCTCGTTCGGCTTCAGCGGCACCAACGCTCACCTGATCCTCGCCGCAGCCCCTCAAGTGCCGCAACCGGCGCCTGCCCAGGCCTCCGACGAGCCTTGCCTGCTGGCGCTGTCCGCACGCAGCACGGCGGCACTGGAAGCGCTCAAGCGCCGCTATCTCGAACGGCTACAGGGCGGTGTCAGTGACCTGCCCGGCCTGTGCCACAGCGCCAGCACCCGGCGCGCGCATTTCGAGGTGCGCCAGGCGTTTGTCGCCAGCACGACCGAAGCGCTGTGCCAGCAGTTGCAACAGCCCACTGGCGAAGCACCGCGGCGCAGCGCCAACAGTGCCGCTCGCGTGGCCTTCCTGTTTACCGGCCAGGGCAGCCAGTACCTGGGCATGGGCCGCGCGCTCTATGTGGAGGGCTCGCTGTTCAAGCAAGCGCTGGACCAGTGTGCAGCGCTGATGCAGGCACATCTGCCGGGATCGATTCTCGACGTGATTTGGGCCGACGATACACAACGCCTGGACAATACCTACTACACCCAACCGGCGCTGTTCGCCCTGCAATATGCCTTGGGCAGGCAATGGATGGGTTGGGGGGTAGTGCCGGATTACGTACTGGGCCACAGCGTCGGCGAATACGCCGCCGCGTGCCTGGCCGGCGTGATGAGCCTGGAAGATGCAATCGCTCTGATTTGTGCCCGGGCACGCCTGATGGTCGAGCTGTGCGAAACAGGCTCGATGCTGGTGGTCCATGCCAGTTGCTCGGCAACCCGGGCTTTGCTGGCCAGGCTCGGCGACGTGCAACAGCAACTGTCTATCGCCGCCCACAACGGCCCGGCGAACACCGTCGTTGCCGGTTGCTCGCAAACGCTGCAGCGGCTGATCGAGCTGTGCGCCACCCTGGGCGTCGACACCCAGTCACTACGCGTTTCCCACGGTTTCCATTCGCCGTTGATGGCGCCGATGCTCGAGGCATTCCGCCGCGTGGCAGCGGCGATCCGCTTCAAGCCGGCCGCCATCACCTTCGTCTCGACGGTCACCGGTACGGTCCTGAACGATGAAAACGCTTGTGCGAACTACTGGGTCGAGCATGTCCGCGCCCCGGTGCTGTTCAATGAAGCCTTGGCGACCCTGGCGACCCTGGCCCCGCAGGTCGGCCTGGAGATCGGCCCGGGCACCCAGCTCATCGGCATGGCCAAGCGCTGCCTGGAGGATGCGCCGATCGTCTGGCTGTCTTCGCTAAAGGCCAAAGCCGAGGCTCGACAGCACATGCTCAGCGCCCTGGCCGCGCTCTACGCCCAGCAAGTCACCCCCGTCTGGTCGGCCGTATTCCCTTCGACACGCACCTACCCGCGTATCGCCCTGCCCACCTATGCCTTCCAGCGCAGCCACTTCTGGCCGCAACAGCAAGGCCCGGCGCTGTTCCCTGGGCACCTTTCGCAGGGCAACAGCCGGCCAGCCGAGCTGTCGGCACTGGGGCAGAAAACCGTCAGTGCCACGGGCGATGTGATCTACCAGACCCGCTTCGACGCGCAGGCCCCGTTCCCGATCGCCGACCATCGACTCTACGGGACGGTTGTCATCGCCGGTGCCACGCACCTGGCAATGAGCGCCCTGATCGCCGAGAACCTCGATCTGGCCCTGGGCTACGAATTGAGCGACGTCACCTTCCCGGCCGCGATGGTGTTCGCCGATGACGAAGCCAAGCAGTTCCAGTACCTGATCACCCGCCTGGCCGACCAGCGCCTGTCGATCGCCGGCTATAGCCGCACCGAGGGTGACAACGGTTCCTGGCAGCAGCACTTCACCAGTACGCTCACCCCGCAGTTGCCCGGGCAACCGGCCGCCAACGCGCACGGCTTCGACCCCGAGCGTCTTTGCCTGGACCTTGACCAGCAACTGGACGGCGACCGCTTCTACGCCGAGATGGCCGCTGCCGGCTATGCCCTGGAAGGTGGTTTCCGCTGGGTCGAGCGCATCTGGCGGCGCCCCGGACAGGCGCTGGCACGCTTGCGTGCCCCACAAGACGCAGAAAACGCCTACATCGTGGCGCCAGGGCTGATGGATGCATTCTTCCAGACCAGTGCCGCAGCCTCTTATGACCAGCACCTGAGCCTTGGCGGCCGTGACACGCTGTACATTCCGTTCGCCATCGATGCCATGCGCGTCTTCAAGCAGGTCAAAGGCCCGCTGTGGTGTCATGTCCAATGCCTGTCCGCAGCGCCACAAAGCGCCAACGAGGCGGAGCTCGAGGTGTACAGCCATCGGCTGACGGTCTATGACCAGGCCGGCGAACCCGTTGTGGCCGTCGAGGCCCTGCGCAGCAAGCGCGCACCGAAATCGGTGTTGATCGACTCGCTCAAGCAGAAGCCGTCGCTTGCCTATCACATCGACTGGGTGGACGGCACGGCGCCCATCGCCCCTCAGCCGCTGGCGGCACTGGGCAGCGAACCGCTGTGGCTGATCCTGGCTGACCGCAGCGGTCATGCCGACCTCCTGCGACAACGACTGGAGCATGCCGGGATCCGCTGCCTGCTGTTCAACGCCGAAGCAGGCAGCGAGCACCCCGGCCAGGTGCACTATGACCTGGATCGGTTGCCAGAAGGCCTCGCGACGCTGCTGGAGCCGTTGTCCCGGGGGCAAACGGTCCAGCAGGTCATCAACCTGCAAGGCCTTGATCATCTGCCGGCCGACGCACACGACCTGCCGGCGCATCAACGCGCCCTGCTGCTGCCTGCCCTGGCGGTCCAGCAGTACTACCTGCATACCGGGGTCGAGCCGGACTGGACGTTTGCCGCCGCCATCGACACCCACGCCGACGCCACAGCGCCGATCGCAGGGATGCTGCGCGGGCTGGCCAAAGTGTTGGGCGAGGAACATCCCCAGGCTCGCATCAAGCATGTCAGCGTAACTGCACAGACGCTGCAGGCACGTGTCGATTGCCTGTGCAGCGAGCTTGGGCTGGACGACGACGAAAGTGAAATCCGTTACATCGACGGGGCCCGCCAGGTCGCCCGGTTGAGCGCACTGGCCTACCAACCTGTCGACCCGTCGCAGGCGGTATTCCACGCCGACCGCAGCTACCTGATCACCGGCGGGCTTGGCGCCATCGGCCTGAGCCTGGCCGAACTGATCATCCAGCGCGGTGGCCGGCATCTGGTGCTGGTGGCACGAACCGCCGAGGCGGCGCAGCTTGCGCCACAGCTTGCACGCTGGCAGGCAATGGGCGCGTCGGTGCTGATCCGGTCTTGCGATGTCGCACAGCAGCCCCGGGTGATGGCCCTGATCGATGAGATCGATCGTACCTTGCCGCCGCTCGACGGGGTCTTCCACTGCGCCGGCACCCTGCGTGACGGTTTGCTCGGTACGCAGACCTGGGACGACTTCCAGGCACCGCTGGCGGCGAAAGTCCATGGTGCCTGGTGGCTGCACCAGGCAACCCGGGCCCGTCAGTTGAGCTGGTTCGTGCTGTTTTCCTCGGCGGCCACCGTATTCGGCTCCCCGGGCCAGGGCAACTACGCCGCGGCCAATGCCTTCCTCGACCAGCTGGCCATCAGCCGCCGGGCCAACGGCCTGTGTGCGCTGAGCATCAACTGGGGGCCATGGAACGGTGACGGCATGGCCAACGCAACCGGGCGCGTGGCCAACTTCCAGCGCGCTCCCGGCGTGGGCCTGCTGCCCCCCCAGGAGGCGCTGGAGGCGATGCTGGCCCTGGCCGGTACGGCGCACGCCAACCCGACGGTGATAGACATCGACTGGACGCAAATCCATGCGGCGGTCAGCCAACGCGCCCAACGTTCACTGCTGTCCGGGTTGGTCAGAAAGCCGGCTGACAGCGCCCGCTACCTGGCCGACCTCGCCGCCCTGCGCAGCGAGTGCGATCAGCTGGCCGCGCCGCAGCGTCGGGCCTGCATCGAGCAATTCGTGTTGAAGATGGCCAGGGACATCATGGCCATGAACGACCGCCAACTGCTGGACGTCAACGAGCCACTGCAATCGGAGGGCCTGGATTCGCTGATGGCGTTGGAGCTGCGCAACAAGCTGGCGCACATCCTCGGCAGGAAGCTCCCCGCCACCCTGCTGTTCGACTACCCGACCGTGCGCGCCATGAGCGCGTTCATCGCCGACCAACTGTACCCGCCGAGCGCCGCGCCGCTTGAGGCACAAGCCGCTTCGCGGACCCCGGCCGCCCCCGTCGACGAAGACAACTTCAGCGATCTGAGTGATGACGAACTCCTGGCCATGCTGGCCGATGAAGCCCTATGAGCCGCCACGAACCCACGCGAAAGGAAATCCACGCATGACGCAACAAAACGACAGCCGGGCGCTCATGGAGAACGCGCTGAGAAAAATCAAACGGCTCAACCATGAACTGGCAGAGCTGGACAGCCGTCAGCACGAAGCCATCGCCATCGTCGGCATCGGTTGCCGGTTCCCCGGCGCCGACAGCGGTGTCGAGCAGTTCTGGAACAACCTCTGCGAAGGGGTCGACAGCGTATCCCCGCTGACCGACCAGCGCTGGGACCAGCAACGGTATTTCGACCCGCAGACGCCGCTGCCAGGCAAGACCTACTCACCCAGCGCCGGGTTGCTCGACGACGTGCTGCGCTTCGATGCCGAGCTGTTCGGGATCACCCCCCGTGAAGCCGAGTGCATGGACCCGCAGCAGCGCATCCTGCTCGAAGTCACCTGGCAGGCGCTCGAAGATGCCGGCATGGCGCCCGACACCGTGCGCGGTGCGAATGCCGGGGTGTTCACCGGGATCATGAACAAGGACCACTCCGACCTGCTGGTTCGCCATCTGGGCCTGCATGAAATCGCCGCGCACATGAATGCCGGCAATCATGAGAGCGTGCACTCGGGCCGGGTGTCGTACACCTTCGACTTCAAAGGGCCGTGCATCACCCTCAACACCGCCTGCTCGTCTTCGCTGGTCAGCGTGCACCTGGCCTGCCAGAGCCTGCGTCAGAACGAGTGTGACTTCGCGCTGGCCGGTGGCTGCAATGTGATCCTCGCACCGGCCACCTCGATCGCCCAGTCCCAGGCGATGATGCACTCGCCGCAAGGCCAGTGTAAGGCCTTCGATGCTGCGGCCAACGGTTATGTGCGCGCCGAAGGCTGCGGTGTGCTGGTGCTCAAGCGCCTGTCCCGGGCGATTGCCGAAGGCGACCGCATCTATGCCGTGATCCGCGGTTCGGCGGTGAATCAGGATGGCTTGAGCCAGGGCATCATGGCGCCGAACGGGCCTGCGCAGGTCCGGGTCATTCGCAGTGCGCTGGAAAATGCCCGGGTCGCCGCCAAGGACGTCGCTTATGTCGAAGCACACGGCACCGGGACCAAGCTCGGCGACCCGATCGAACTGCAAGCGCTGGGCAGCGTATACGGGCGGGCAGCGGAGCGCGCCGCACCATTGCTGGTGGGTTCGCTGAAGACCAACATCGGCCACAGCGAATCCGCTGCGGGCGTCGCCGGCATCATCAAGGTGGCCAAGGCCTTGCAGCAGGGGCTGGTACCGCCTCAACTGCACTTTCACAACGCCAACCCGTTCGTCGATCTGAACGCCGAAAACATCCGCATCTGCGTCGAGTGCCAAGCCTGGCCTGGTTCCACCCAGCCGTCGCAGGCAATGGCCACCTCGCGCCTGGCGGGAGTCAGTTCGTTCGGGTTCAGCGGCACCAATGCGCACATCATCATGGAGTCCTACAGCCCGCCGCCGCATGACGACAGCGGCCCGGCGGACCTGCCCCATCTGCTCTGCATCAGCGCCCGCGAGGACAGCGCGCTCAAGACCTACGCCGGCAAGTTGCTCGACCTGCTCGCGGCCAGTGACGATCAGGCTGTCGCCGATCTCTGTTACTCGCAGAACAGCGGGCGCCGCCCATTCGACAAACGCATCGCCGTCAGTGGCAGCAACCGCACCGAACTGGTCCAGGCGTTGCAGCGATCGCTGGCCGGCGAGCCGGCTGCTGTTGGCCAGCACAGCGGTGCGGCCTTGACCGGCTGGGTCATCGGCAATCTCGACCAGCACAGCAGAATCCACTACCAGCGGCTGTTCCAGCGCCATCCGGCGTTCAGCCCGGCCGCCCGGGAGTTGCTGGACAGCGCACAGCGCCTGCTGGCCCGTGATCTGTCCGACGAAGGGCTGGAGCAGACGCACGACCACCGAGACCTGCGCCTGTTCGATGCCGCGCTGTTCTACGGGGTGGCGACCCTGTGGCGGTCGTTGGGGATCGAACCGCGCTGGATCCTCGCACAAGGCGCAATGGCGCCAGTAGCGGCAGCAATCACCGGCAGCCTGACGTTGCACCAGGCAATCACCGCGATCGACAGCCTGCCCGCCAATGCCCCGCCCCTCGCCAGCCTCTATGCAAGCGGCTCGCAGCGCGACCCGATCATGACGGTAGACCTGGGCCCGGCGGCGCTCGCGCACGCGCTGGCCAGCGACCCCGTCGGTAGCGTGCTGGTCATGGGCCAGGCGGGCGTCCAGGGCAGCGGGCTGGCTGCTCATCCCGGCACCCGCCTGGTGCAGGTCGCGACCACGCAACAGGAGGATGCCTGGGCAACCCTCGCCGCCACCCTGGCAGCCCTGTACCAGGCAGGCGCGGCCATCAACCCTGCGGCGTGGGACCAGCGCCCGCAACGGCGCAAGCAGGCGTTGCCCACCTATGCCTTCCAGGGGCGGCGTTACTGGCTCGACCCGCTGGGCGCGGCTGTCGACGACGCGCCAGGGGCAATCGCCCGGCCGCAAGTCGAGCCCGCGCTCGTCGCCCCGGCCAGCATGAATGCACGCGATTACGTGACCGGCCTGATTCGCCTGCTGGCGAAGATGGACGACCAACCGCTGCCAGAGGACAGTTTGCTGATCGACGACATCGGCTTCGATTCCCTGATGCTGGCGGAACTGCGCACCCGTGTCGAAAAGGCTTACCCCAACGCCGTGAAGATTCCCCTGGACCTGCTGCATACCGGGTCGCTCGCAGAGCTGCTGAGCTTTGTCGAATCGGCAGCGGGCAACGCCCAGGCACACTCGCTCGAGCAGGGTAGCGATGGCCGGGGCCGGGCGCTCGCCTGGCTGGCCAAGTGGAAAGACCCACGCCAGCCTGGTCAGGCCGAACGGATGGACAAGCGGCACGTACACAAAGCCTGTGAGCGCAATGTGCTGCTCGGTGACATCGCCGCCATCGACGACAGTGGCTGGTATGCCGCAGAACTCTTCCATGACGCCGCCCACCCGTTTTTCTACGAGCATGCCCAGGACCATGTTCCCGGTCTGTACCTGATCGAGGCGGCCCGCCAGTTCGGGATCGCCTGCAGCCATCTGTTCCAGGGCGTGCCCCACGAATTTCCGTTTGTCCTGGATGACATGCGGATCCGTTTCGACGCCTTCGCCGAGCAGGACAGCCCGGTCTATCTGCTTGCCGAATACACCGACCTGATGTTCAAGGACGGCCACCTGCATCGCAGCCACAGCCGTTGCCACATCGTCCAGCACGGCAATGTGCTGGGAACGATCGAAGGTCACGGGTTGATTTTGCAACCTGCCGATTATCGATCGGTGCGCACCCTGGAAAGCGCCCTTTAACTTTTCAACCCCTTCCATGGAGGATCATTCGTGCAAGCAAAAACGCTCGAGAAACCCGTCGTCGCCATCTTCGACTTCGACCGAACCCTTACCGACCGCCATACCTTCTGGCGCTTTCTGCAGCGCCTGGTGGGCACGCCGCGATTCATCCTGGTCGCCATCAGCCTGATTCCCACGGCGCTGCTGCTGGCCCTGAAGGTGATTCCGCTGATGGCCGCGCGTGAAGTGATGATCCGCCGCTGCATGACCGGCGTCAGCGCCGAGAAATATCGGGCGCTGGGCCAGGTGTTCGCCCGCCAGGACATCGATGCCTGGGTAAAGCCGCAGGCCCTGGCGCGTCTCAAGTGGCACCAGGCTCAAGGCCATCGGTGCCTGCTGATCAGCAACTCCGCGGACGTCTACCTGGAGCCCTGGGGCCAGGCCGCAGGGTTCGATGGCATCAGTGGCTCCCGTTTCAAGGAGCACGACGGTGTATTGACCGGCGAACTGGATGGCCCGCACTGCCAGGCCGAGGAGAAGGTCATCCGGGTCCGGCAGATCCTCGGCAACCCGAACGACTACGTGATCCACGCCTATGGCGACAGTGACGGCGACCGCAATCTGCTGGACATCGCCCAGTACCCCTACTACCGATCGTTCGAACACTGCACCCAGTGACCAGGGAGGTCATCCATGAGCCATCCAGAGAACAACGCCACGCCAGTGCTGATCGTCGGTGCCGGCCCGGTCGGCCTGTTGCTCGGCATCCAGCTGCAACGCTTCGGTCTCCCCCATCGGCTGATCGACAAGCGCCTGCAGCGCCAGCCGTTTTCCAAGGCATTCGCGATTCATTCGCGCACGATGGAAATCTTCGAGGACCTGGGCCTGCTCGACGCACTGCTCGAACGTGCCGTTCGGGTCGAGCAGATGCACATCTACAGCAAGCGCAAGCGCTTGATCAGCTATGACCTGAGCCGCCTGGAGGTACCCTTTGCGTTCACCGCAAGCATTGCCCAGAACACCATCGAGGAAATCCTCGAAGCCCGTTATCGGCAGGCGGGCGGGCACGTGGAGCGCGGAGTCGAACTACTCAGCCTCACCCAGGACGAGCAGGCCGTGTACCTCACCCTGCAAGGCAGCAACGCGAGCCGGCAGCAGGTGCAATGCGACCGGCTGGTGGGCTGTGACGGTGGCCAGAGTGACGTCAGGCAACTGACCGGGATTACCTTCGACGGTGGCAGCTACCCACAGCCCTACATCATTGCCGACGGCACGCTGGCATGGAACGGCGACAACGCCAGCGGGCATGTGTTTACCTCCGGTGACGGCTACCTGATGCTGTTCCCGCTGCCCGGGGGCAGGCATCGGGTGGTGATCAACTGCCAGGACCCCACCCTGACCAGCGCCGACCTGACCACCGAGAACGTCAACGCCAGCCTGCACCAGCGCGGTTTCACCGACATCAGCCTGAGTGACCCGGTATGGCTGTCGGTCACCACCTTCCAACATCGCCTGGCCAACCGCTATGGCGTGGGCCGTGTGTTCCTGGCGGGCGATGCTTGCCACGTTCACAGCCCGATCGGCGGCCAGGGGCTGAACACCGGTTTTCAGGATGCCTACAACCTGTCGTGGAAGCTCGCCCACACGCTCAACTACGGCGCCCGGCAGGCGCTGCTCGACAGCTACCAGGCAGAGCGACGGCCGGTCGCGCAGACCGTGCTGAAAAACACCAGCCAGCAAATGCGCATGCTCAACGTGAAACGCCCGCTGCTGCGTTTTCTGCGTGACGCCGTGGTAGCCAGGCTGGCCCGCACCGCGCGCTTTCAAGCGCGCATCGTCAACCAGGCCACTGGCTTTCAGGTCGACTACCACGACAGCGCCCTGAGCGTTCACGCCTCGGCCTCGGACACATCGCGCCTCAGCGCCGGGCAACGGATGCCCGACGCCGTGCTGCGTGATAAAGCCGGCAACACCCGGCGCATTTTCGATCTGCTCCAGGGCACCCACTATTCGCTGTTCGTGTTCACTGGCCCGGCCGCTGACAGCAAGGGCCGAATCGAGCACATCAAGCGGGCGCTGGATGTATCGAGTTGTCCAGACAGTTTCCTGCGGACCTACCTGATGGGAGCCCCAAGCCTGATGACCGCCGCGGCCAGCTATGAACTCGATGACACCCTGCTCGAAACGTTGAATGTCGAGCACGGCCGCCTGCTGCTGGTGAGGCCCGATGGTTACCTGGCGTTGCATTGCCCGCTGGAAGAGGTCGAGCAAGTGCAGCGCTATTTCGCGCTCTTCTACCCCTCCAGCCGCACGCCGAAATACAGCTGCGAAGCCCTCGCGGCGCTAGAGGCCGGCGAATGAGCTACCCCGCGCGCGCCTGCCCTCTTCACCTATCACGACAAGGAATCGTTCTGTGACGTCCTATTCTCAGCGCTACGCTGCTTTCATATTGAGGCACAAGAAGGCCACCCTCGGGATTCTGGGCCTGATCACGCTGTTCTTCTGCGTCCAGCTTCTCTCGCTACAAGTGAACCCGTCTTTGTTCCTGTTGGGCAAAGACTTCAAGGGCCGCGTACTGATGGCCGAGGCGCGCCAGCACTTCAGCGGTTCAGGCGAACAGATCCTGGTCGGTGTCGTCACCTCCGAAGAGAGCATCTTCAACCCCCGCTCCCTGGCAGCGATCAAGACCCTGACCCAGCAGTTCAGCGCCCTGACGCTGGTCGACGAGGACGACGCACAACAGCTCGACAGCGCCGCACTCGATGCGCAGAGCCAGGCCATGGTCGGGCGGATTCTGGCCGGCGGTATCACTGCGCAGGACAAGAACGACCTGAAGGCGCTGTCGGCCCATCTGCAAACCCTCCCCAACTGCCCGCCGGCAGTCAAGGAGTATGTGGCGGACCTGATCATCCGTGCCGCCCCGGTAGTGAATGTCAGAAGCCTGGCCGACGTCGAGAACATCGAACTCGATGGCGACGCGCTGGACGTTCACGATCTGATGACAGACGTGCCGGTCGACGCCCTGGCCCTGAGTAATCTGGCAAAAGAAGTCTTCGGCAACGAGATGTTCGTCAACTCGCTGATTTCTCCCAAGGGCAAAGCCTCGATGATCCAGATCGAGCTCGCCGTGGATGAAGAGGACTCGCGCAACCTGCAACGCGCCTATGCCGAGGTGCTGCGCCAGGTCGGCGAGATCTCGTCGCAGGATGCCTTCCCGATCGGTGGCACCGCCACTTACTACGCCGCCATCACCGACATCGTCGAGAAGGACAACAACACGTTTCTACCCTTCGTGGTCCTGGTGATCTCGCTGCTGCTGTACATCAGCTTCCGGCGCTGGCAAGGCGTGTGGATTCCGCTGCTGATCTCAGTGCTGTCGCTGGTCTGGACCATGGGCCTGGTCAGCGCGACGGGGTTCAAGCTGAACATCATCACCAACATGATCCCGGTGTTCATCATCTCCATCGCCGTGGCTGACTCCATCCACTTCATCACCGCCTATTACGAGCGCGCCGCCGAAAGCGATCCGCACACCGCGATCGAAGACACCATGCACCACCTGCTCGTCCCGATGAGCATCTGGTCCTTCACCACGGTGGTCGGCTTTGCGGCAATGGCCTTCACCAACCTGACCTTCATCAGCGAATTCGGCATCTTCGTGTCCATCGGCGTGGCCTTCGCCTTCGCCATCACCATTACCTTGCTGCCGGCCCTGCTCCCTTACCTGAAGGTGCCCAAGCAACAGATCAGGAAAGCCAACGACAACAGCTTCATGCTGCTCGTCGACCGGTTCAGCAGCGCCGCGAACCGCTTGTCCCGCAAGGCACCGTGGCGCCTGATGAGCCTGAGCCTGGTCCTGCTGGTGGCGGCCACCTATATGAGCTTTCAGGTACGCGTCGACAACGAGAACATCTCGTCATTCTCCAAGTCCACCGCCGTGCGCCAGGACAACGACGTGCTCAACCGGTACTTCGGCGGCACCGTCCCGGCCTCGATCTGGCTGCGCTCGGAAACCAAGGACATGGTCAAGCGCCCGGAATTCATCAACGCCCTGCGCCTGATCGAGCAACGCCTGAAAAGCCACGCGCAGATCGGCTACACCCTTTCGCCGGCCGACTACCTGAATCGCATCAACGAGTTGATGGCCGACGACATGAACCCGCGCCTGCCTGCCGACGCCTCGGAAGAGCTGATTTCGCAGTACTTCCTGCTCTACGAGTTCGGCAACGGCAGCGAAATCAAAGACGTCGTCGACTACAACTACAGCAGCGCCCGGATCATCGCCACGGCGTACACCGACCGCGGCACCACCTGGGAAGCGATCATCGAAGACGTGCGCAGTTATGCCGCGACTGTCGTACCCGAGGGCGTCACCGTCGAGGTCTACGGTACCGGCGAACTGCAGGCGAGCAATATCCCCGAGATCGTCAAGAGCCAGGCCTACAGCTTCGGATTCTCCTTCCTGATCATCGCAGTGATGATGCTCGCCATCTTCCGTTCGTTGAAAATGGCCATGATCAGCATGGTGCCCATGACCTTCACCCTGGCCCTCATCGGCACGCTGATGCTGGCCCTGGACATCCCACTGGACATCGGTACGGCGATGATCTGCGGCATCTGCTTCGGGGTGGGCATCGACTACACGATTCACTTCCTGAGTGTCTACAACACCTACGCGCAAGTACCCGGCACGAATCATGACGACGTGCTGGCCAAGACTGTCGTGTCCGTGGGGCGCCCGATCCTGATCAACTCGCTTTCACTGGCCAGCGGCTTTGCCGTGCTGTGCCTTTCGAGCTACGCCGCCATCGTCAACCTTGGCTTGCTGACGGCGGTGTCGATGGTGGCCTGCGCCTTCTTCACGATGCTGCTGATACCGGCAACGCTGCGTGTCTGCGTAACCTTTGTAGCCGTCGACCAGGGAGATGATCGCCGTGAAGCCGTTGCCAGCTGATCACCACCAGCGGCCAGCGCTGTCGACTTCGACGAGGACCGTCGCCATGAACCGGACCCTTGTGGCGTTCAGCGAGCGGTCCCCGAGTGCACCTGTACTGGTGTGCTTCGGGCCAGCGGGCTGTGGCCCGAGCTTCTATCGCCGCTGGGCGAAGTTGCTCGATTCACCGACGCAGCTGCTGGCCGTCCAGCTTCCCGGCCGCGAAGGGCGCCACCGTGAGGCGCGCGTCACCGACTTCTCGCAGTTGGTCACCGCGCTGGCCGATGATATTCACGCCCAGGTCAGTGGGGAGTACTCGTTTTTCGGGCATAGCCTGGGCGCCGCGCTGGGCTTCGCCGTGGCCCAGGAAATGGAACACCGGCATGGGCGCTACGCCAGGAAAGTGGTGATTTCCGCACGTACGGTGCCCGATGAAACCCGCCTCACCGACGTCGACCCCGAGTGCTCGAACCAGCAACTGATCGCGTTCCTGGTTTCCCTGGGCTGCTTGCCGCCGCAACTGGCGGCCGACACCGAGGCGATGGCGATGTATCTGCCGATCATCCGCGACGACCTGCGCCTGAACCTCAATGCCCAAGGCCACCGCTTCGCCCGCCTCCATGCCGACCTGGTTGCCTTGGCAGGCAGCGGCGACACCCTGGCGACGCCCAGGCAGATGCAACGATGGGCACAGCATACCCATCGACACTTCGAACAGCATGACTGCCAGGGCGGGCACTTTTTCATCCTGGAGCAGGAGCGACAGATCATCGACCTGTTGCGCCGCCTCGTCCTTTAATTACAAACAATGGAACTGTAAAACCATGAAAAAGCTCAACCTGACCGCACTGCTGTTCAGCGTCGTACTGCCTTCAGCCTTTGCCCAGACCTACACCGGCGAGCAAGTCATGCTGCTCAACGAAGACTCGCGCAAAGGCCTGACCGAAAGCAGTGACGTGTTCATTACCATGACCGACGCCCGCGGCAATGTGCGTGAGAGGACCTTGAAGCTGCGCATCGACGACGGTGACAAGGCTGCACGCAAATCCTACCTGGAGTTCGTCGAACCCAAGGATGTGAAAGGCACGCGGGTATTGGCGCTGGAGAACGCCAATGCCGATGAAGACGCCGATCGCTGGATCTATTTGCCGGCGCTGCGCAAAGTCCGGCGAATTGCCGGCGCGGACCAGACGCAGAGTTTTGTCGGTACCGACTTCACCTATGAGGACATGTCGATCAGCGATGGCGTGGTCGGGGTCAAGAACCACAGCTACAAGATCCTGCGCGAAGAAACCATCAAGGACAACAGTGGCGTAGACCGTCATTGCTGGGTGGTCGAAGCCATCCCGACGAGTGCAAAACAGATCTCGCAAGGCCTGTACAGCAAGCGGATCATCTGGGTCGAACAGCAGTACTACACCGCTATCCAGGAGCACTACTTCAACAAGAGCGGTGAACACTTCAAGATCCGCACCAGCTCGGACATTCGCTCGTTCCCGGCCGCCGGGGGAACGACCGAGTGGCGGCCGAACCTGTTCTCGATGAAGAACCTGGAGACTGGGCATAGTACCCTTGTCCGCTTCGAGCAAGTGCTCGATCAACCCATCGACGCCAAGATATTCACCCGCCGCTTCATGGAGATCGGCCTGTAATGATCTTGGCAGCGCTACAGATGGCTGAGCATCGGTAGGAGCCCGCGTTACATCACCAGCAGCTCTGCACGCTCACTCGCCGGCGCGGCCGGCGAGCGAGCGTGCAGAGCTGCCGTGCTTTTTGGCTCCGTGCGTGCGGTGGAATAGAATGAAAACTTCACTCAATTGGATAGAGACGACTGTGAATGGACGCGTTAGCCACTTTTTCTACTAAGCATTTCAAACCAACCGGCCTGAGCCCGACCCCCGAGATTACTACCAACTTGCCGGTGTCTATCAGCACCATGGAGAAATGCTACTCGGGAGCTATCGACGGTGTTTCCTCGACAGTTTTTACTGCCGCATTCGACCAGACGACCCGAACGGGCAGTTACATCGCGATTGAGAGCTTCAAAGGTACGGTGAATGGCAAAGAAGGCACCTTCAATTTCATCCACTCTGCCTCCACAACCGGCACTGATCGGGCAGATGAGTTTTTCTGCATAGTCGCAGGCAGTGGTACGGGTGACTTGAGCGGGATATCGGGATCTGGCGGGATCAAAATCGACGCCGATGGCACGCACCATATCTGCTTGAACTATCAACTCGAACAGGTCAGAAACGGCCTCTAGAATCTGCGGGGGCGGTCATGCTGCCACTCTCCAGAGTGAGGAGGTCTGCGTTACGGATACGGAGGCCTCGCCGGGTGCAATCGGTCGCACCCCGTCAGCCCCCCCGCTGATCAGAACGTGTAGGCCACTCCTGCCTGCACCGTGCGCGGCGCCCCAGGGTAGACATAGCTATTGAAGGCCCCTTCGTCATACCCCTTGTTGAACACGTTCTTCACGTCCAGGTTCAGGCGCACGTGCTCGTTGACCTTGTAGAAGCTCAGCAGGTCCACCACGCTGTAGCGTTCCATGGTGTAGGTCAGCGCTTCGGTTTGGCCACTGCGATCGTCCACGTACTTGACCCCCACCCCCAGGCCCAGGCCCTTGGCCAAACCGTCCTGGAACTCATAGGTGTTGAGCAGGCTGAAGCTGTTGCGCGGGATGTTGGCCAAGCGTGTGCCGGTAGGCAGGCGATTGTCCTTGGTCACCTCGGCATCGACGTAGGCGTAGCCGCCGATCATCCGCCATTCAGGGGTGATGTTGCCCGCCACGTTGATGTCCAGGCCACGGCTGCGCACCTCGCCGGCCGCCAGGCTGTAGTCGGTGTTCAGCGGGTCGCGGGTGAGCACGTTTTCCTTGACGATGTGGTACACCGCGGCATCGACACTCAGTTGCCGATCCAGCGCCTCCCACTTCACGCCCAGCTCATAGGACTTGCCTTTCTCCGGGTCGAAACCACCGCCGCCGGCCGGCGTGCCGGTGTTGGGTTTGAACGAGCGGGCGGTGTTGGCATAGACCGCGACCGTGTCGGTCAGGTCGTAAAGCAGGCCAAAGCGCGGGGTGACGCCGTTCTGCCCTTTGCTGAAATCGCGGCTGTTGACGAGCTTGTCGTCATAGTCGTGCTCGAAGCGTTCAAAACGCACCCCGGCGAGGGCCTTGAGGCGCTCGGTCAGGGCCACCTGGTCCTGGATGAAGAAGGCCCAGGTCTGCAGGTTCTCCTTGTCCCAGGTGGTCACGCGGGTCAGCGCCGGGCGCGCCTGGCCAAGTACCGGGTTGTAGATGTCGATCGGGTAAGTACCGTTCACCGCCGAGGAGCGCCGAATGATCGAGTTGTAGTCGTAGTCCTCGTACTCAACGCCGGTCAGTAGCGTATGGGCGAAGCCGCCCGTGTCGAAATGACCGGTAAGGTTGAGCTGCCAGTCGCGGTCGCTCCACTCCAGCTTGCGGTAGTTGAAGTTGCGTTGCAGGGTGCGGCCGTCGGCCGGTGCGCCGTTGGCCTCCACGGCGTTGCCCTTGAGCGAGCCGTCGAGGAACTGGAAACCACCGCCCAGGGTCCAGTTGTCGTTGAGCAGGTGCTCGAAACGCACCTGGGCCATGTTGTTGTCGTTGTGCAGCAGGTTGTCGCTGCCTTTCTCCCAGATGTAGGTGTCGCGGGAGGCGCTGCCGGTCTGTGTGTTGTAGCGGGTCAGGCCGCGGTCGAGTGGGTGATTGTTGCGCATGAAATCGCCCTCGAAAACGATCTTCGTGCTCTCGTTGACCTGCCAGCTGATCACCGGTGCCACGTCGTAGCGTTCACTCTCGACATCGTCACGGAAGCTTTCACCGCCCTCACCGAGCACGTTCAGGCGGTAGACGAGACTGCCGTCCTGGTTCAGCGGGCCAGTGGCGTCCAGGGTGGCGCGGTGCATGCCCTGGTCGTCGAACTGGCTGCCCAGGGTGACCTTCGATTCGGGCAGCGGTTGCTTGCTGACCACGTTGAAGGTACCGCCGGGGTCACCGCGGCCATAGAGGCTGGTGGCCGGGCCGCGCAGCACTTCCAGGCGCTCGACGGTGTTGGCGTCGGGGGCGTTGGGGTAGCCGCGGTTGATCGGGAAACCGTTGCGGTAGAACTCGCCGGTGGTGAAACCGCGTACGGTGAAAGTGGTCAGGCCCTGGCCGCCGAAGTTGTTGGCGCGGCCGACGCCGCCGGCATAGTCGAGGCCATCCTGCAGGCGGGTGGCGCCGGTGTCCTCCAGGACATCCTTGGGCACCACGCTGACCGACTGCGGGGTTTCGTGCAGGGCGGTGTCGGTGCGTGTCGCACTGGCCGAACGGTTGGCTTTATAGCCCTCTACAGGTCCATCGGCACGCTCGTAATCGATCGCGTCAGCATTGATGTTGACTGCTTCTAGCTGAATGTTACCCGCCGCAAGAGGCGGTTCTGAGGCCCAAACGAATGAAGGCGCAGCGTGGAGCAGACACAGCGAGACGATCGTGCGACGCATCGATTGCGATTCCAGAACAGGGAAGAACGGACAGTGAGGTTAAAACGCGGAGATGGTATATGGTAACAATTCGTATTAGCAATAATTTTCTGCAATCCTCCCTCCCCTGGCGAGTCTCCTCTGCTGAATGAACGTCCGGGTTCACGCCACCGCTGCTTACAGCTCCACAGGCGAATGTACTGATTAATACAGGTCCTATTTCACTAAAGCTTGATACTGCGCAGGCTTGAAGCCCTAGCGCATTATCCAAACGGGCAATTGCAAGTACGGCATTATGATTGAGATGAACACCATCGCCGTAAACGACGGTATCTGGAAGTTGGGTCGCCCGGAGGGTTACGCAGGGCCCGTTCGCGACGCGCATTTTCATGAGTGAGGGATTGAAGATGCGATCCGATTACACGTTCTCGATGGCCTGATAGTACGAAATATTGTTCCCGTGCAGCGTTCCAACTCAGCCAACAGCCAGACGATTGCGCCCAGCCGCTTTGGCGATGTAAAGCGCCTGGTCTGCTGTATCGAGCAACGATTGCCATTGCTCCAGGTTCGCTCCCGGCGTGGAGGTGAGGCCGATGCTCACGGTAACATGCCCAAAGGGACTGCTTTCGTGAACGATATTTTGTCCGTTCAACCGATCAAGCATCAGTTGTGCAACCACCGTCGCGCCTGCAATGTCGGTATTGGGCAGGATCACAGCCATTTCCTCGCCACCGTAGCGGGCCAGCAGATCGGTTGGCCGCCGGATACATTCTGCAAGCACACTAGCGACTTCCCTCAGGCACGCATCACCCGCAAGATGACCATAGGTGTCGTTGTACCGCTTGAAATGGTCGATATCGATTATGAGTAATGCCAAGAGGGTCTCATCCCGCTGGGCTCGATGTACTTCCATGGCCAGCGTCTCGTCGAAACAGCGCCGGTTCGCCAGACCGGTCAGCGCATCGTTCATTGCCAATCGCTCGAGTTGCTGGTTAGTGTCGAGTAGTTGCTGCTGCGCCACCAGCAACACCCCTTCTATCTCGATCCTGCGTCGGATATCGCGGATCAGCATCCACCCGATGATTCCGGTGACCCCAAGCAAGCCGGACACCACCAACAGCGACAACACCGCTTCGAGCTTCCAGGACGCCAGCGCCTCGCGCTTGCCCAGTGCAACTGTGGTTACCAGCGGGAGCCGATCGCTTTTGCGAAAAGCGTAAAGCCGCTCCACCCCGTCCAGGCTGGAGGTGAATGAAGCAGTTCCCACCGTTTTATCGACCAGGTACTTGGCGTAGATCGGAGACGTTGAAAAATTGCGTCCCATGTCCTGCTCGCGAAACGGATAGCGCACCAGCATCGAACCGTCGGTGTAAGACAAACCGATTGCGCCTTCCTGCCCTAAATCGATCTTGCCGAAGAGCCGCAGAAAATTTTCGACCCCCAGGGTAACCGCCACCACTCCAGCAAAATTGCCCTGTGCGTCATTGAATCGACGGCTAATGGTGATCACCCATTCCTGATTGGATCGGCTGCGGATTGGCAGGCCGATAAAGGGCTCGCGGGAAGGGTCGTTGAGGTGATGAATGAAGTAAGCCCGGTCGCTGCTATTGGCGCCTGCCGGAATCGAGCGGTTGGATGACATCAACCACCGGCCTTGCTTGTCATAGATGGTGACGCCGCTCATCTGTGGCATCAGCGGCTGCTGACGGCTAACGAGCAGACTCAGACGATCGATCTGCGCGGGGTCGCTGCCTTCCGTCTCCAGACGTTCGACCAGGCCAAGCAGCAAAAGCGAGCTCTGCCTGACGATGCCGTCAGCATAGGTGGCAAGCGCCTGGGTCAAGTTCAATCCATGAATGTTAATTTCTTCCAGTGCTCGATCTCGCGAGGCCACCACTTTCCACAAGGTCAGCGATGCCAAGGAACAGCCAATCACCAGTAACAAAAGAATAACGAGGTGGATATCACGCTTCACGTCAGTACCTGATGGAGAGTCCGGATTCTCGCGCGGGCTGTCTAGGGCCGCAGCAGAAGGCAATTCCTGGCCTTGGCCAACAATACAAGGAGTGCAACGAAAGCGCAGCAGGGAAAGGCTGGTGGCATGTTTTGTCCATCGTGATCATTTCGCTTTTGGTGAGGATCAAAAGAAACCCGGTCGCCAAGCCGGGGTCTTCATTGGCCGCCATTCGTCCATTGCGCGGCACTCCTCACGGCTTTAGCACCTCTGAATGTTAAGCGTGGATGTCCCGCGCATCAGAACGGAGAGCCAGCATGGAAATTGACGAGAATGCACCTGGTCACAGGTCGCAGCAGAACGTAACCCGAACAACAACTAACGAAACCGGCCATGATTCCCGGCGTGATGAGCCTGAGGTCCCTCTGCCTCCGGATGATGAGACACCTGTCGAGCAAGAGCTTTCTGACATGGATACCAACCATTCGCAACCAACTGAGCGTCCGCAAGCAGTCAATAAGGGCCGCACCGATCAGCCTGACGCCGACTCACAGATGAACGATCAGGATGAACACAAGGAACCCCGCGGCGTACCTGCAAGCGACCCTGAATCGGGCGCCTGAGTCTATTCAAACATTCCGATTGCCCGCTCAGCGCGGGCATTTTCATGGCTCAAACTTACTGCAGCCAGGGTAGCCTTCGGGAGGCCTGGCCCCTGATAAAGCAGTAGTACAATGCTATGGAACAACACCGGCAGCCCGCGCACCTACTGCGCTTGCAAGCTACTCAGGTACTTTTTGCAAAAATCAGATTCCGCAATTCTATCGGCTCGCCCTTCCCAACCTTTATACGGAGCGTCGGGGGTGCCCATTATTTCATCCTTGACCTTGTCAGTCATGGTGGTTAGCTCTGCAACGCTTTTATTGATACCGTGCGCTCGCATGTACTGCCCGGTTTCGAGGGCCGCGTTGGTGACGACTGATGGGAACGCCAGTTCAATTCATCAAGAAGGCGATCGCAAAGCGGAAATCTCAAGAAACGGTGGAGCTGAGACACCCTACCGGGTGAAGTCTTTTGGACAATCCTTAGCCTGCCCAGACGCGCGCGAAATATTGTCACGGTATCTTGCACCCACTAAAAGAATCGACTGCAGCCCGTCCTTTTCAAGCAATAAGGCAGAGCAGCCCAAGTTGCAAGATTCGCTCGATGTAAAGCAGACGTTCTGACCCGTGAACCGATAAAGATTCGCCGGCCAACCCGAGCAATCATACATCCCCAGCCCGGGGCAGAAATACTCTTCAACCTCTCCGGCAGCGATGATATTGGATCCAATAGCATCCTGGAGGCTCCCTGCCGCAAAAACAGGTATACATGTAAATGTAGAAGCAAGGAAAAAGAGTGATCGTTTTAGCATGTGCAACTCTCAAGCAGACTTAAATACAACTCTGTTCTTAAGATAGCTAATTTATATTCCAAATCAAACAATACCGATTGCCCCCTGCCGTGGTGTCCGGCAGCGCTCGATGAGACGCAACGCCAAGCCCGGCCTTGCGCCGGGATTGTCATGCCTGCCAATTGCAAAAAGCCCAGCACGGGGCTGGGCTTCGTCGACGTACTCAAATGGCCTTGGACACGCTGCAGCGAATCGTATCAACGATCGTTCTTGGAAGACGACCTGACCGCGTTGCTCAGCCCTTTAGCATTATGATCACCCGGCGTGGTGGCGGATATTGCAGTTGACTTGGACAAGCCGCGGGTGTCCTTGGAATGAGCGATGCCGGAAGTAGAAGTGCCATGACCATTATCGTCATTGCGGTCGCTGCCGTAGCGGTTACCACTCACGCCGTGATCACGTGTCGCCTTACCGGCATGATCGCCGCCAAAACTGGCACCGTTACTTTTACCTCCATGGCTGCCATTTCCTGCACCCATGCCGCCACCGTGGCCACCTCCGTTGCCGCCTCCGTTTCCACCGCCGTGGCCACCGCCACCCCCTTCACCCCTTGCGTAAGCTGAGCCGATAGGAGAGAGATCGGCCGGCAACAGCGCCGCCGTCCCCATCACAAATGCACAGGCAAAAACGGCCACCAGGGTTTTCTTCATTTTTTGTACGGCTCCAGAGGTAGGATTGAGTACCTGGTGAGACTGACCACGATCTCTTAAGTTCTTGCCCTGCCGACGAAATGCAGCTACCGCTACTGCGGGCTCGGTCCGGAAGTGCTTTACCAACCAGGAGGTGACATCGGGGCAGATCATCATGTTTGGCCTGACCGGTGGCCTTATTCCAGGCCCTGCAGCCATCACCGTATTGCTGCTCTGCCTCCAGGTTAAAGAGGTCGCACTGGGTGGCATGCTGGTTCTGTGCTTTAGCATCGGATTGGCGCTTACCCTGGTGGCCGTAGGAAGCGCAGCAGCAATTGGCGCAAGGCAAGCCTCCCGGCGTTGGCCATGGCTGGTCAGGGCTGAGCAGCTGAGGGGCCTGGTTTACGCCTATGTGGCTCGCTCCTCAGGCTGTGGTTGCTGCGTCATTGAGGGGGTTGTTTCTATCCTGGCCGCTGGGTCGCGTTGCAAGCTCCTCGCTTGTGTCAGTGAGGTACAAGATTACCTTTCATCGGCTACCCCATAGCTGGTTCCGTAGGCGCTTGTCGAATGAAGGCAAATGGCCATAACCTGTGTGTGGTGGAAGATTCCACTACAAATAAATACACATGGAGTCATGCCTGATGAACGTCGTTTCTCTCGTGATTGCCGCTGTCCTTTCGTTCTCTTCGGTCGCTGCGTTTGCGCACAGTGGTGGTACCGACGCCAAGGGTTGTCACACCAACCACAAAACTGGCGGCTACCACTGCCACTAATCAGCCGCAAAGCCCGGCAGTTGCCGGGCCTCCCCCTTGACTCACCCGAGGTCTCCGGATCTTCCCGGCAGTCCGAGTGCCGCGCTTGGCTGGACCTTGCGCTGTATTGCTAGAGACTTGGATGCTAAGCGCAGAAGTACCGGAGCCAATAGGCTTCCCGGCAGGCACTGTTAAAGCTGATATGGCAAGGGCTAACCGTTTTGTCGAGCGGCTGGCGAACGATTTCGTAGCTAATCCAGCATTCTGCGCAGGCTGCGTCGCTGGGAAAGTTATCCTGCTCCGCTAGCCGTTTGATGAGTGCACCGTCATCGAAGGCATAGCTGTGTGCCTCAGCGCTGACGGTGAATCCCTGGTCGAGCCAGGTTGCTTGATTCGAATGTTCAAGATGCGCGATGCGCGGCGAGGACAACCCCAGGATGGCACTGACGTAGTTGGCGAGGTGATCCAAGTAAGCCATGGGCTATGTCCACAGGTGGTTTAGAGCGGCTAGCGAAAGTGCCAAGGGAGAGGTGCGACTTTACTAACTAGGTTAGCGGCCCGACAAATCTGCGTAAGCATCCGGCGAAGTCCTCGACCCGGATGCTTACGTCGCATGCCTAGATAGTTGCGAGAAGTAAACCGATGGGCCAGTCCTCACACCGCGTACTCATGAGTTGCGGCTGTGGGACGACACGGTTATTCATGTTCAGCGGCCAACATTGATCTGAACTGTAAAACAACCTCTGGCGATAGCCCCGCAGCTTCAAACACTGCGCAGGTGAAGCTAACAGGTGCGGGGCCTGGTGCAGTGATGATCCGGTCTGCAACCATAGCGCCTGAACAGCTGTGATAAAGAGTCTCCCCTTTATAATTTGCGGCCTTCTGTTTTAGGAAATCAGCGCTGTTCGAGGTGTGAGGCGTCGTGTTGAGGAGGTCGGCCCTTGCCAGAGCCAGCGTTGCGCCACATATTCCAGCGATTGTCGCCCCCGCGAGTCGGCTAGCGCGAAGAAAGTCTCCGATATCTGGAGCTTCTGCTTGCTCCCAGACCATGCCTCCGACGATGACGACAACATCTGGTTTCCAGTCCAGGCATTGTTCCAAACTGCTATCCACCGTTACGGCCAACCCTCCCTGCGAGAAGAACTGCCCCGGAGCTGGGGCGAAAAAACGGACGTCGATTCCGTAAAACGGTGATGCGGTGCCTGCAATGAAAGCGTATTCCCAATCAGCAAAACCGGGTGTCAGTACCAAACCTATGCGTGCCATCTGTCAGAGTCCTCCTTGAATCCCGGGAACATAAAGCGGTAACAACCGGATTTCAAGGCTTGTTTTAGGCAGCTCTTTGCTGATCAAGTCGTCTTGGCTGCAGGGTCTCAACGCAGATATGCGACGATGCCGCTTGCGAACTTGCTCCGACCAGCGACAGGGAACAGGCCGCGAGCACTGGGCCAGACTGAACGCCCTGCCTCGCTACATGTTCCTGCTGCGCCCTTCTAGGCCTACGAACCTGCGCCGGCTTCAGCACTGCTGACAACTCACCGATATCTACCAACATGCCAGCTATCGGCGAGTTGTCACCGGCACCACTGCGCCTCACAGGGCACTCCGTCGCTGTCACCGTCCATCTCCATTCCTGGACAATTTTGCAGAAAGTTTTTGGCCTCTTGGCACGAAGTCATCTGGGAACAATATTTGCGCCCATCACATTTGAATGGAGGCGAAACAAGCTTCGGTGCAGCCGCAACTGAAGAGGTTCCGGTGGGAGGCGATAGCCGGACCTCAGCCAAGGACTGCAATTCAGGGGAAAGCTTCCAAGCCAACAGACCAACAACGAGCGCTACCAGAATCAGTTTCATTTTGATCCATCCTGTTGAGAGACCGTTTGCACTTGCGCGTTGCCTGCTTTTCAGCGTAACCCACTAATCCACGTTCAGCCTGCCGCTAGGCAGGCGAGAATGAGCCATGCCCTGCGGCGGTTTTGCAGCTCTCGCAAGTCCACATGTAGGATGCCAGCAAGCAACGGTCGGGCAAGTGGGATGCCCCCCTTGTCATTGAAAACATAACTTTCAAAGGAATTGAGCTGACATGAACACACTGGACAACGCTTTTCACAGCCTGCATCAGAGTGGACTACTGGTTTTGGCCAATGTGGCCGATGCGGGCGGGGCGCGCATCGTCGAACGCCTGGGTGGCAAGGCCGTGGCAACCAGCAGCGCGGCCATGGCCTGGTCCCATGGTTATCAGGATGGCAACAAGTTGCCTCTCGACCTGCTGAGCTCCACCGTCAAGTCGATGACACGGATGATCAGCGTGCCGCTCTCGGTGGATATCGAAAGTGGCTATTCGGATGATCTGGCGCAGGTCAGCCAAGTGATCAGCACCGTCATCGCCGCCGGGGCGGTCGGGATCAACATCGAAGACGGTCTGGGCTCTGCGGAGCTGCTTGTTCGCAAGATCGACGTCGCAAGAAAAGTGGCGAACCAGGCGGGTGTCAAGCTGTTCATCAACGTACGGACAGACGTCTACCTGAAAAACCTGTTCCCTGCCGAACAACGTCTGGAAGAGCTCCTGAAACGCGCCGCACTGTATGCTGGCGCCGGGGCGGATGGGCTGTTTGCCGCAGCCGTGGTCGACTCGAACGAAATTGCCGCGATCTGCCGGGATACCAAACTGCCGGTCAACCTACTGTCCTGTAACGGGTTGCCCTCCCCCGACAAATTGCAGCGTCTGGGCGTTAGACGACTCAGTGCGGGTTCCAGTATTGCCGAGTTTCTGTTCGGCGCCATGGGGGGATTGATCCGCAGCTTCCTGGATAACGGCCAACTCGATACCCTCGCCTTGAAAGCCCATACCTACGGTGAAGTGAACGCCTTGATGGCGGCGAAGACCGAGTAATGCCGGCTCCCCCTGACGAGGCCAAGCGCCTGAGCGCTCTCGGTGATCCGCTGGGGGAGTTGTTGGATTATGGATACCGCACCTGCCTGATAAAGGGATGGCGAAGCAGCCGCATTTACGGATTCGCTGGAATGCCAAATGCCCGGTGATCATGGGAGGTTACTACGCTTACCAATTGATCGCGCTTGGAAAAGGCAATCTACGCCCCTCCCTGGTCATCGACTTATGTGCATTCAGTGATAAGGGCAAGGTGCAGAAAGGTGCAGAGGTTGCACTCAAGCTATTGGGCTACCACCGCCCCGAGCAGGACGTGGTCATGCCAGTGTTCTGCGACCCTACCTGTTCGCTGATGCTGCCACAGGCTATTTATGATGAGGAGCGTCGCCATGCCTGATGCACGGTTCATTTACTTGGATTATCAAGCAACCACGCCACTGGACCTGCGAGTCCTTGATTCAATGCGGCCTTACCTAAGCGAGTGCTTTGGTAATCCTGCCAGTTTTCATGCCCGGGGGGTAGAAGCGGCCATGGCAGTGGAGCAGGCCCGAAAATCCGTGGCACGCGAGCTCGGAGTCAAGGCGAGGGAAGTGTATTTCACCAGCGGCGCCAGCGAAGGCAACAACTTGGCGCTCAAAGGTGTGGCCAGGCGGTTTGGAAAAGGCCATATCATCACCTGTCAGACCGAGCACAAATGCGTACTCAATGCCTGCTTGCGCCTTGAACACGAAGGCTTCGATGTCACCTACCTCGGTGTCGACAGCCGGGGCCTGATTGATCTGAATCAACTGGCTGACGCCATTGGTCCCGATACGTTCATGGTTTCGATCATGTATGGAAACAACGAAACGGGTGTCCTCCAGGACCTTGCCGCAATTGGCCGGCTGACACGCGAACGAGGATTGATACTTCATTGCGATGCGACCCAGGCCATGGGCCAGGTATCGCTTCGTCCTGCCGAACTGGGGGTAGACCTCCTGACCTTCTCCGCCCACAAACTGTATGGTCCCAAGGGTGTGGGAGCGATCTACATCGGGCAGCGTCTGCTTGATGAGCACCTTATTGCCTGCGAAATAGACGGTGGTGGCCAGGAGTTTGGGCTGCGTGGCGGCACGCTGAACGTTCCCGGCATTGTCGGTCTGCGCAAGGCGCTGGAAATCGCCAGACTGGAGCAAGCCCAGTCGACTGAACGACTTGCAAGTCTGCGCAAGGTGCTTCTGGAAGGACTGGCCGATTGCGATTTCATTTGCAACACACCGCTGGACACCAGCCTGGCGCATTGCATGAACTTGTCATTCCCAGGTGTCAACGGTCAAGGATTGTTGCAAAATCTCGGCAGCCTGGCCATTTCGACCGGTTCTGCCTGTAACACTGGCTCCCAGAAACCTTCCCATGTACTCACAGCCATGGGGGTGGCGACTCATCTGATCTCCTCGAGTGTTCGGCTGAGCGTCGGGCGACCCACCAGTGAGGCCGACGTACAAGTCGCCGCAGGACGAATGGCAGAGGCGATAAAACGGGCAAGACGCCCGATACCTGCCTGAACGATATGTAAGGATCATGGATGATTGAGGTGAAGGATGTATCGCCCCCAGTTGGGCGAAAAGGGCAATACCAGGCCGAAGCATTACTGGTGTTCGTGGCCTTGGGATGGGGCCTGGGTTTTCCGCTGATGAAAGAAGCGGTGACCGGCAACCCGGTCCTGGTAATCCTCTGGCTGCGTTTCGCGCTTGCGGCGCTGGTGGTGCTACCTTTCGCCTGGCGCAGCCTGAGCCAACTTACCCGTGCAGGGTTCGGCGCCGGCGTACTGCTCGGCACGCTGTTGTTCTGCTCATTCTTTTTACTGATCTATGGCCTGCAGTACACCACGGCGGTCAACACCGGCTTTCTTGCCGGGCTATGCGTAATCTGGGTACCGCTGCTGGCCGGCCCACTGTTCAAAGTACCTACCGGTACGGGCACCAAGATCGGCGCGGTGCTAGCCCTTGCGGGGATCTTCGTAATGTCCGGTGCCGACGTGCAACAACTGCACAAAGGCGACCTGCTGGTGGTGTTTGGCTCGATATTCACAGCGTTGCACATCCTGGCCCTTGACCGACTCGGTCACAAGGCTGGCAGCGCGGCTATGGCCTTTATCCAGATCGCTACCATGGCCATTCTGGGCCTGCTGTGCAGTGTGTTCATGGTGGGTCAGGTATTGCCGACACATCTGGATGCAAGTGTTGTTCGAGCGGTGGTGATCACCGCCGTACTGGCAACAGCATTTGCGTTCTGGGTTCAGACTCGCTTTCAACAACGGACAACCCCGGCACGAGCGACCTTCATCTATAACCTTGAACCGGTGTTCGCTGCGGTATTCGCAACACTGATTCTTAACGAGTCGTTGAGCCCGACGGTTTTTCTCGGCGGTGCAATCATTGTGCTGGGTATTGCCCTGTCGGAGTACTGGCCGGCCCTTCGCGGATATTGGCGCAGGCAAGCCGCGCCCTGACTGGGCGCACGCAAGAAGACACAGAAGGAACTGTGACCGCCTGAGCGCCAAAGACGCGCAGGTGGTAACCGCGCGCAGGCGCGAGGTATGGAAGTGAAACGGAGACCGTATGCTGTTGACGCTGGAGTCGTCTGCCGGCCAGGAGTATCTCTCAAGGCTCAGGGCCGCACTTGAAGTTGAGCTGCGTAAAGTGGGCCTGTCCTGCTATACCGTAATGTTCATGAACAAGCAGCGGCACATCGAACCATTTATCTTTTCGAATTTCCCACAAGGCTGGCTAAACGAATACCGTCAGGGCAGTTACCACCTTCAGGACCCGGTGGTGCTTTATGGGCTTCGCCGTTTTTCTCCATTCTTCTGGGAGGAAGCAGTGAATGCCTTCAGTAACAGCGAAGCCCCACTCGGAGAGCTAATTCAGGAAAGAGCAACGAACTATGGATTGACAGCAGGTTATGCGCTGCCCCTACATGACCCCGAAGGCCACCTGGCCTTGCTGAACCTGAGTTTCGACTTCGACAGCGGGGTTCCACCTAAACTTCAAGGGGATGGCCACCACAGATTGCAAATGGCCTTGATCCGCTTCTATGAAGGGTTGCTGTCCCACGTCAAGCTTTCACCGGAGGCGACTTCAGAGGCTCTGGAGGACACGCCTAAACAGAACGTCCTAAGTCAGCGGGAAGTCGAAATCCTGCGTTGGGTAGGCATGGGTAAATCGTACTGGGAAGTGGCGCAGATCAGCGGCGTGGTAGAGCGTACGGTAAAATTTCACATGGCTAATGTGGCTTTCAAGCTTCAAGTGTGCAACGCCAAACAAGCGATCTACAAGGCCAAGGCACTAGGACTGGTCTGAATTCTTGGTTGGCTTCCTGGTACGCGAAGTGGATCAGCAAGGACAACAGCCCGGATGTGGTGAGCCAGTTGAACCAGGCGCTCAGGCTGAACTAAAGACTACAAAAAAGGGGGCGCAGCAGACTGCGTGAAAACCTGGCAATCTGCCTGGCCCTTTAAGAAAATGCTCCGCAGCGAAAGAGGGAGCGGATGTCAGCTTCGCTGCTGCGCAACCGCCAGGACGAAGCAAGAGAGCTTGCCAAGTCGGCTGCGCTCGATGCAGGAGACAGCCTCCTGGGCCACACGGATCGCTCAGTTCCAGTTCCGCGATATCCGTCCGAAGGCCGCATCGGAAATCAAGGACATTAAGGGCGCCAGCCTGCTGTTGGGGCATACCAAGAGCGGCATCACTGAGAGGGCTTATCGGCGTGTTGGAGCGTTGGCGAAACCCACCAAGTAACCGAAGCGGCAGAATCGAGCGCCTGATGGAGCCTGTCCGACGCCAACATAAAGAGCGTCACCTTGAGAACTAGTAGCTGGGTGGTTGCTCGCCAACCTGGGGAGGAATGCCGCCCAAGGCCTAGAGCTTGTGGCAAAAATGAGAATCGTCTGATTTCGAATTCGAGGTGGCGTAGGTAGCTTCACCTATCCTTTTTGAACTAGTACGAATTAGCAATGAACTTACACAATTCGGAATTAACGCAAAGCAAGCAAGCAAGCAAGCAAGCAAGCAAGCAAGCAAGCAAGCAAGCAAGCAAGCAAGCAAGCAAGCAAGCAAGCA
>NZ_JANAVH010000009.1:0-235075 GCF_024213215.1 Pseudomonas sp. SBB6
TGTCGATCTTTCGATCGAAGCCCTTCCGGATGACCCTGGAACCGCTAACTCTTTGAAACTCAAGGAGTTTTCAGTTCAGACTGCGCCGGAAGTGGGGCGAATTATAGAGAGATTAAATCGCGCGTCAAGGACTTATTTAAGCTTTTGTTGCAGGAGCTGCTTTACGCGTTACCAGCCGCGGGATTCGCCGCTCCAATGCGGGAATACGCAAGGCCAGCAGAAACACGCCAATAGCAGCGTACACCGACCACTCCTTAAGGTCGGCGCGCACTACCCAGAGAAAGTGCAAAAGGCCCAGGCCCAGGATCGCATAGACCAGCTTGTGCAACTTCTTCCAACGCGCGCCCAGGCGGCGCTGACTATACCGATTGGAGGTCACCGCGAGTGCCAGCAAGCCCACAAAGCCCAGCATGCCGACGATGATGTAAGGCCGCTTGCTCAGCTCGATCCCCAACTGCCCCCAATCCAGGCCAAGCACGAAGAACATGTAGGCACTCAGGTGCAGCACTATATAAGCAAAGCACCACAAGCCCAGCTGGCGCCGCGAGACGATCCAGCCCGCCCAACCGGTAAGGCGCTGCAAGGGGGTCATGCTCAAGGTGATCAACAAGAAGACCAACGCGCCCAGGCCCAGGCGATCGACCAGGATCTTGCCCGGATCCGGCCCAAGGGCTTGCATGGCCGCTTCATACAACCACCACAGCGGCCAGATACTGGCCAGGATGAAGATGCCGAGTCGAAACAGTGGATAACGCATCAGTAGTTCTTCCGCAGGTCGAGGCCGCTGTACAGCCCTGCCACTTCTTCGGCATAGCCATTGAACATCTGCGTTGGCCGCACGTTGGGGCTGAACAGGCCGCTGGGCAGGCGCCGCTCACGCGCCTGGGTCCAGCGCGGGTGATCGACCTCAGGGTTTACGTTGGCGTAGAAGCCATACTCTTCCGGGGCAATCGCCTGCCAGGTGGTGCGCGGCTGCGCTTCGACCAGGCTGATGCGCACGATCGACTTGATGCTCTTGAAGCCGTACTTCCACGGCACCACCAAACGCAACGGTGCACCGTTCTGGTTGGGCAATTCGCGCCCGTACATGCCGACAGCGAGGATCGCCAGCGGGTTCATTGCCTCATCCAGGCGCAAGCCTTCTATATAAGGCCAGTCGATCAGGGCAAAGCTTGAGCGCTGGCCGGGCATGCTCTTCGGGTCTTGCAAGGTTTCGAAGCGAATGAAGCGTGCCTTGGACGTTGGCTCGACCTGCTTGAGCAGCGCCGACAACGGAAAGCCCAGCCAGGGAATGACCATCGACCAGGCCTCCACGCAGCGCAGCCGGTAGATGCGCTCTTCCAGTTGGTAGGGCTTCATGAAGTCTTCCAGGGCATAGCGCCCGGGCTTGCCGACCTCACCATCCACCACCACTGTCCATGGCTCGGTTTTCAGGCTGCCGGCATTGGCTGCCGGATCGCCCTTGTCGGCGCCGAACTCGTAGAAGTTGTTGTAGTGGGTGGCATCCTTGAACGGCGTGATGGCTTCGCCCGGCGCCGTCACGGCTTGCCACTTGGTAGCGGCGAGCTTGTCGCTGAACCAGCCCGGCGCCCTGCCCGCCTCGACATCGGCATAGCGCGACGCGTCGGCAGCACCGGCCCACCGCGGCAACGCAGTAGCGGCCAGGGCGGCCAGCGACCCGCCGAGCATGGCGCGGCGCGAGACATAAAGGGATTCGGGGGTGATTTCCGACTCTTTGCAATCGGAGGCTTTGGACAGCTTGATGAGCATGATGGCTCCGTAGAACTGGAGGACTGATGCACCAGTAGACTACGGAGCCCTAGCGAAATTACATCACTCGATGTTTTTCCGCCGACGCATGCGCAACAGGTATTGCACAGGGCCGGAGGCCGCATAGCCGAGGAACACCAGCAGCAGGATGCGCGGTGGGTCACTGAAGACTACCGCGAACACCAGCACCACGGCGAGGATCGCTACGAACGGCACGCGCCCCTTGAGATCCAGCTCCTTGAAGCTGTTGTACTTGATGTTGCTGACCATCAGCATGCCGGCCGCAGCCACCAGCAGCGCCACCAGGAACGACAGCTTCGAACCCTGGATGCCATAGTCGCTGAAGGCCCAGACGGTACCGGCCACCACACCGGCCGCAGCCGGGCTGGCCAGGCCGATGAAGTAACGTTTGTCGGCCTTGCCGACCTGGGTGTTGAAGCGCGCCAGACGCAGCGCGGCACCGGCGACATAGATGAAGGCAACCATCCAGCCGACTTTACCCATGTCACCCAGGGCCCAGCCGAACGCGAGCAATGCCGGGGCGACACCGAAGGCGACCATGTCCGACAACGAGTCGTACTCGGCACCGAAGGCGCTCTGGGTATTGGTCATGCGTGCCACGCGGCCGTCCAGGCCATCGAGGACCATGGCGACGAAAATGGCGATGGCGGCGAAGGCGAAATACTTGCTCGCCTCGCGCGGATCACCCGCACTGAGGGCCGCCTGGGCGCTCATGGAGTTGATGATCGAATAGAAACCGGCGAACAGGTTCGCAGTGGTGAACAGGTTGGGCAGCAGATAGATGCCGCGATGCCGAACCTTGCGTCCTTCGGCGTCATGCCCTTCTTCAACATGCTCATCGATCGGTAGCAGGCTTTCGGCGTCAGAGGCCTTGTTCGGCTCTTCGGGACGTTCGCTCATGGACATTACCTTGCAACGGTGTGGAAAGTTTCGACAGACGTCTGCGACGAGGGTTCGCCGACAAACGATGAAGCTTTATACCAGAAGCTGACCGCCTAAACGAAAAAACGCGGCCGAAGCCGCGTTTTCATCGCATCAGGACAAGATCAGTTCTTGGCCTTGTCGACGATTTTGTTCGCCGCGATCCAAGGCATCATCGAGCGCAGTTGCTCGCCGATGACTTCGATGCCGTGGGCAGCGTTGTTACGACGCTTGGCGGTCATCGAAGGGTAGCCAGTGGCGCCTTCGCTGATGAACATCTTGGCGTATTCGCCGTCCTGGATGCGCTTCAGAGCGTTGCGCATGGCCTGGCGGGATTCGGCGTTGATGACTTCTGGGCCGGTCACGTACTCGCCGTATTCGGCGTTGTTGGAGATCGAGTAGTTCATGTTGGCGATACCGCCTTCGTACATGAGGTCAACGATCAGCTTCAGTTCGTGCAGGCACTCGAAGTAGGCCATTTCTGGCGCGTAGCCAGCTTCAACCAGGGTTTCGAAACCGGCTTTGACCAGCTCGACAGTACCGCCACACAGAACAGCCTGCTCGCCGAACAGGTCGGTTTCGGTCTCGTCCTTGAAGGTGGTTTCGATGATGCCGGTACGGCCGCCACCAACGCCAGCAGCGTAGGACAGGGCGACGTTCTTGGCATTGCCGGAAGCGTCCTGGTAGACCGCGATCAGGTCAGGGATGCCGCCGCCTTTGACGAACTCGGAACGTACGGTGTGACCTGGCGCTTTTGGCGCGATCATGATCACGTCCAGGTCGGCGCGTGGAACGACCTGGTTGTAGTGGATGGCGAAACCGTGGGAGAAGGCCAGGGTGGCGCCCTTCTTGATGTTCGGCTCGACTTCGTTCTTGTACAGTTGGGACTGGAACTCGTCCGGGGTCAGGATCATGACCAGGTCGGCAGCGGCAACAGCGGTCGCTACATCGGCAACTTTCAGGCCGTGAGCTTCGGCTTTGGCAACGGTGGCCGAACCTTTACGCAGACCGACAGTGACGTCCACACCGGAGTCTTTCAGGTTGCACGCCTGAGCGTGGCCCTGGGAGCCGTAACCGATGATGGCAACTTTCTTGCCCTGGATGATGGAAAGGTCACAGTCTTTGTCGTAATAAACTTTCATGAAAATACCCCTGTTATCTCGGCCCGTAAGGCCATCGCTAATTTTTTGAGTTAGATGCTGAGCACTTTGTCGCCACGGGCAATGCCGGTAACGCCGCTGCGCACTGTTTCGAGAATGGACGCGGTACCGATGGCCTGAATGAAGCTGTCAAGCTTGTCGCTGGCGCCAGTAAGCTGAACGGTATAGACGCTGCTGCTGACATCGACGATCTGCCCACGATAGATATCGGTGGTGCGCTTGATCTCGGCACGCTGGGCGCCCGTGGCCTTGATCTTGACCAGCATCAGTTCACGTTCGATGTGCGCGCTTTCCGAGAGGTCGACCAGCTTGACGACTTCAACCAGCTTGTTCAGGTTTTTGGTGATCTGCTCGATCACCTCATCATGACCGACCGTGGTCAACGTCAGACGCGACAGGGTCGGGTCTTCGGTTGGCGCCACCGTCAGGCTTTCGATGTTGTAGTTACGCTGCGAGAACAGACCGACCACGCGGGACAAGGCACCGGGTTCGTTTTCCAACAACAGGGAAATAATGTGCCGCATGATTAGGTACGCTCCGTCTTGCTCAGCCACATATCGCGCATCGAGCCGTCTTTGATCTGCATCGGGTAGACGTGCTCGCTGTTGTCGACCTGGATATCGATGAACACCAGGCGATCCTTCATGGCGAACGCCTCCTCGAGCTTGGGCTTGAGGTCTTTCAGGCTGGTGATGCGGATACCCACGTGACCATAGGCTTCGGCCAGCTTGACGAAGTCAGGCAGCGATTCCATGTAGGAGTGCGAGTGACGGCTGTTGTAGGCCATGTCCTGCCATTGGCGAACCATGCCCAATACGCCGTTGTTCAGGTTGACGATCTTCACCGGCAGGTCGTACTGCAGGCAGGTCGACAGCTCCTGGATGTTCATCTGGATACTGCCCTCGCCGGTCACGCAGGCAACGTCCTGGTCCGGGAAGTTCAGCTTGACGCCCATGGCCGCCGGGAAGCCGAAGCCCATGGTGCCCAGGCCACCGGAGTTGATCCAGCGGTTGGGTTTGTTAAAGCGGTAGTACTGCGCCGCGAACATCTGGTGCTGACCAACGTCGGAGGTCACAAAGGCATCGCCCTTGGTCACTTCGCAGAGGGTCTCGATCACGGTCTGCGGCTTGATCACGCTGCCGTCGCCCTTGTCGTAAGGGAACATGTCGCGACCGCCACGCCATTCTTCGATCTGCTTCCACCAGGCGTCCATGGCCGCCTTGTCCGGCTGCTCGCCGATTTCGCGCAAGGTCGCGACCATTTCGGTCAGTACGCTCTCGACCGGACCCACAATCGGCACGTCGGCCTTGATGGTCTTGGAGATCGACGCCGGGTCGATGTCGATGTGGATAACCTTGGCGTTCGGGCAGAACTTGGCCGGGCCGTTGACCACGCGGTCGTCGAAACGTGCACCGACGGCGAAGATCACGTCAGCGTGGTGCATGGCCAGGTTGGCGGTGTAGCTGCCGTGCATGCCGAGCATGCCGAGGAACTGGCGGTCGGTACCCGGATAGCCACCCAGGCCCATCAAGGTGTTGGTGACCGGCAGGTTGAGCATCTGCGCAACTTCGGTCAGCGCGGCAGAGCCGCCGCCGAGGATCACGCCGCCACCGGCATAGACCACTGGGCGCTTGGCGGCCAGGAGCATCTCGGCAGCCTTGCGGATCTGCCCCGAGTGACCACGAACAGCCGGGCTGTAGGAACGCATCTTGACCTTTTTGGGGTAGACGTATTCGAACTTTTCCGCCGGGTTGGTCATGTCTTTGGGGATATCGACCACGACCGGGCCCGGGCGACCGGACTGCGCCAGATAGAAGGCTTTTTTCAGGACTTCAGGGATTTCCGAGGCATGTTTGATCATGAAGCTGTGCTTCACGATCGGCCGGGAAATACCGATCATGTCGGTTTCCTGGAAGGCATCGGTACCGACCATGGTGCTGGGCACCTGACCGGAGAGGATGACCATCGGAATGGAGTCCATGTACGCGGTGGCAATACCGGTGATGGCATTGGTCGCGCCTGGACCAGAGGTCACCAGTACCACGCCGGCCTTGCCGGTGGCACGGGCGTAACCGTCCGCCATATGGGTCGCTGCCTGCTCGTGACGAACCAGGATGTGGCTTACTTCCGGTTCTTTGAACAGGGCATCGTAAACATGAAGGAGAGCACCACCAGGGTACCCGTAGATGTGCTTAACGCCTTCGTCACGCAAAAAGCGGACGACCATCTCAGCGCCAGATAAAAGCTCCACGTTGTTCACCTCTAAAACGCCAGAATACCGTCCACGCTGGACGGGTCTTAATAGGTTTACTGCCAAGCAGAGCATGAGCGACGGAATCGCCGACTACGTCAGCACTGACTGAGCAAGTATTGGGAGCGCCCCAAAGTGTTGCGGGGTTTTCCCACCCAGCGCGAGGTAACGCGTTGCGGGGTGTTACAGGTCGGCGCGGGTGTGCGCCTCATGATCTGCTTAGCGGGTCTGCTTCTGGCAGTCCCTCTACAGCGGAATCTGGATTCTTCTTTTTCGGCGCGCGCAAGTCAAGAAAAATTATTGCCAATTTCGCGCAAGGACGATCAACAGCCACCACTAATGCCAAAGACAGCAGCAGAAAAGCAAACAATACAAACAAAAAGAGCCACAATCTGTGGCTCCAAGGGTGAAAAGAGGGAAATTCAGGCAGAAGGACTGATCAATTGGTCAAACTCTGCTAGCAGCCTGCGTAGCTCGCGGCTTTGCTCCGGGCGGTCGACGTATACCGTTTCAGCCATGACCAGGATGCCGGAGGCATTTGGCAACGGCAGCCCTTTCTCGAGAATCACTTTCATCTTTGGCAGGAAAATCCACTGCAGCCACTGATCGAAGTCCATGCTGTCGACGGCAAAGGGCACGGTGCTGGCCAACGCCTGGGCGCTGGGTGACGTTTCACGCCACCAGCCCTGGACGCGCAGCTCATGCTCGATCAACAGCAGGTGATCGGCGATATCGAGAATGCGCTGGTCCATCACAAGTTGACCTGGGCTTTCTGCCGCGCCAGCGCTGCGCCAGCTGAATCACCCTGTTTCTCGCGGGCCTGGGCAATGATGTTCCACAGCCCGGCCTGCAGGTCGGGGCGGCCGTTGGCGTAGGTCAGTGCACGGCGCGCCAGTTGCTCGGACTGCGCGGCATCACCCTGGGCCAGGCGCACCTGGGCCAGACGGTAGAGCACCTGCGGCTCACGCGGGGCAATGCGCTGGGCACGCTCCAGGCTCGACGAAGCGCCGTTGTAGTCGCCGCCGCTCTGTTGTTGCTGGGCGGTGGTCAACAGCGCCAGCACCGGGCCGTCGAGTTGTTCGTCAGCCGACAGGCCGCCGCTGGCAGCACTGGCGCGCGGAATCCCGCTCGGCGCGCTCGGGGCGCTGCTGCTCGGCATGGTGTAGCTGCCGGCGTTGGTCGAGCTGCTGTCGAATGGCGCCGAGCTGCTCGGCCCCGGGGTAATGGGACCTGTGCTGATCGGTGCGGCGCCGGTGGATGCCGGGAACGTCTGAATCGGTGCGGCGCCGGCACCTTGCGGGACCATGACCATCACCCCGGAGTCCTGCGGCACGGCTTGCGCCTGGCGCGTACCGCTATAGATCTGCGCAGGCGCGCCACGGTTGGCCGTGACCCGCTCACTGTTGGACACCCGGGTACTGGAATCGACCACGGGAATGGAGCCGCGCGGATTGCTGGCGCAGCCATTGAGCAAAGCCAGCGCCGTCAAGGCTGGAAACCACCACTTGTTCACTTCACACCCTCTTTAGGCTAGTGCTTAATTCATCCAACCCTTGACCCAGTCCATGACGGACTCGGCAGGGTCCGGCTCACCGCCACAGGCAGCTCCGGCCGGCGGTTCACTCCCACGAATATACGGCATCTGCACGGCGCCCGGGCAACTGGCGTCCGAGCCCTGGCCACTGTGCGGATCGACCCAGGCCTGAACCACGTTGTCGGGCTGCGGCATGTCCAGCGGCAGCGGGTCGGCCTTGCGCATGAAGCTGGTCCAGACCTGCAAGGCACCCGTGGCGCCGGTGAACGGTGTTTTACCGTTATCGTCACGGCCCAGCCACACCACCGCCAGCAGGTCCTGGCTGAAGCCTGCGAACCAGCTGTCACGGGAATCGTTACTGGTACCGGTCTTGCCCGCCAGGTTCAACGAGCCTGGCAGCACACTGTAGACCGAACGCCCGGTACCTTCGCGCATCACCCGCTGCATAGCGTTCTGCACCAGATAAATGGCGCCCGGGTCGAAGGTTTGCTGGATCTGGAACGGATAACGCTTGAGCGGCTCGCCTTCGGCGGTGAGCACGCTGCGAATGCCGCGCATCGGCGTATTGAAGCCGCCATTGGCCAGGGTCTGGTACATGGTCGCAACCTGCATCGGCGACATCCCGCCGGCGCCCAACAGCATCGACGGGAAGGCCGGCCAGTCAACGTTCACGCCCAGCCGGCCGATGGTGTTGAGCACGTTCGGCACCCCCAACTCCAGGCCAAGCTTGGCCGTCGACAGGTTGTAGGAGTTGGCCAGGCCCTGATACAGATAGATGGTGCCGTGGGAACGCCGATCGTAGTTCTGCGGTTTCCACACCTGGCCATCGGCGCCTTTGACCGAAAACGGCTCGTCCTGCAGCCAACTGGTCAGGGTGTACTTGCTCGGTTTTTCCAGGGCGGTCAGGTACACCGCTGGCTTGACCAGCGAGCCGATTGGCCGCACCGCGTCGATGGCCCGGTTGAAGCCGGCAAATCCAGCCTGGCGGCTACCGATCAGGGCCTGGACTTCACCGGTTTCCGGGTTGGTCACCACCATTGCCGCTTCGACTTCATCAGCGCCCTTGCGCCCGGCCAGACGCTTGAAGGTCTCGCCCATGGCCGCTTCGGACTTCATCTGCAGGATCGGGTCGAAACTGGTGAAGATGCGCAGGCCTTCTTCGGTCAAGTCCTCGTCGCGATAGTCCTGGCGCAGCTGGCGTTTGACCAGGTCGAGGAAGCCCGGGTACGAGCTGTCGGCCAGGCTGCCGCGCTTGGTCACGCCCAATGGCATCTTCTTGGCCGCCTCCACCGCTTCCGGGGTCGCCACGCCCTGCTCGGCCAGCAGGTCGAGCACCAGGTTACGCCGTACCGTCGCCCGTTCCGGGTAACGCCGCGGGTTGTAATAGGAAGGCCCCTTGACCATACCGACCAGCAAGGCGACCTGATGCAGCTTGAGCTCCGACAGCGGCTGGCTGAAGAAGAACTGACTGGCCAGGCCAAAGCCGTGCACGGCGCGCTGGCCGTCCTGGCCGACAAACACCTCGTTGAGGTAGGCCTCAAGGATTTCCCGCTTGTCGTAATGCAGTTCGAGCAACAACGCCATCATCGCTTCATTGAGCTTGCGGCTGAGGCTGCGTTCGTTGGTCAGGTAGAAGTTCTTCACCAACTGCTGGGTCAGGGTACTGCCGCCCTGGCGCATGGCGCCGGATGACGTGTTGACCCACACCGCCCGGGCAATCGACTTGGGCGATACGCCGAAGTGGTGATAGAAGTCGCGGTCTTCCACCGCCACCAGGGTTTCCAGCAAGTAAGGCGGCACCTGGTCGATCTTGATCAGGATGCGGTCTTCGAGGTTTTTCGGGTACAGGCCGCCGATCAGCAGCGGCTCCAGACGCACCACGTCGAGCTTCGAGCCGTTGGCGCCACTCAGGCCGGCAACGTAGTCGCCGGAAAAACGCACGCGCACGCCTTGCGCCGGCTCCATGCCTTCATAGAACTGGAAGCCACGGGTGTTCAGATCGACGGTATTACCGTTGACCGCCGCCGCACCCGGGCCATTGGCGACGCTTTCGCGGCGATAGCCGAGGGCATCGAGCTCGATAAGGAAATCAGCCTTGCTCAGCTTCTGGCCGACGAACAGCTCCAGCGGCCGGGCGTAAACCTTGGCCGGAATCGTCCAGCGCTTGCCGGAGAATTTCTCCTGGACCACGGCGTCGAGGTAAATGGCATAGCCCGCCACCAGCACAAGGCCGACCAGGCTGAGCTTCAGGGCCCAGCCCAGCCAGGCACGCGAGCGGCCAGACGGACGTTTTTTAGCGGTACGGGGGGATCGGGATCGAGTCATGGCGGCGGATTATACGCACTTTATCAATCATCGACAGGCGCCCTCCGGCGGTTTGCACCAGCCCCGCTTGCGGCCATAATGGCCGATTCGAATCTCCTGACCCAGAAGGATCGCCCGTGAGCCAAGCCTTGATCACAGCACTGCAGAATCCCGCCCTGTTCCCTCACCCGGTGAAGGCATTTCAGGTCATCGAGACGCATATCTCCTGGGTGCTGCTCACCGGTGACTATGCCTACAAGATCAAGAAGCCGATGAACTTCGGTTTCCTCGACTTCACCCAGTTGTCCCAGCGCGCGCACTTCTGCGCCGAAGAGCTGCGCCTGAACCAACGCCTGACCGAAGGCCTGTACCTGGAAGTGCTGCCGATCACCGGCAGCGCCGAAGCACCGCAACTGGGCGGCGAAGGCGAGCCGATCGAATACGCGCTGAAAATGCGCCAGTTCCCTCAGAGCCAGATGCTCAGCACGCTGCAGGCCAATAGCGAACTGAGCGCCGCGCACATCGACCAGATGGCCGAACAGATCGCCCGCTTCCACCTGGCGGCGCCGAAGGTGGCCGTGGAGCATCCGCTGGGCACCCCGGACAGCGTCATGGCCCCGGTCGAGCAGAACTTCGAACAGATTCGCCCGTTCCTGTCCGACAAGGCCGACCTGCAACAACTGGATGCCCTGCAGGCCTGGGCCCAGGACAGCTTCAAGCGCCTGCACGGCCTGCTCGAGCAGCGTAAGGCCGAAGGTTTCATTCGCGAATGCCACGGTGACATCCACCTGGGCAACGCCACCCTGATCGACGGCAAGGTGGTGATTTTCGACTGCATCGAGTTCAACGAGCCGTTCCGCCTGACCGACGTCTACGCCGACGCCGCGTTCCTGGCCATGGACCTTGAAGACCGCGGCCTGAAATCGCTGTCGCGGCGCTTCATCAGCCAGTACCTGGAGCTGACCGGCGATTACGCCGGCCTGGAGTTGCTGAACTTCTACAAGGCCTACCGCGCGCTGGTGCGGGCCAAGGTCGCCCTGTTCAGCATGCCGGCCAACGCCGATGCCGTGCAGCGCGCCACCACCCTGCGTACCTACCGCAACTACGCCAACCTGGCGGAAAGCTACAGCGCCATTCCGTCGCGCTTTTTGGCCATCACCCACGGTGTTTCCGCCGTCGGCAAGAGCCACGTGGCCATGCGCCTGGTCGATGCCCTGGGCGCCATCCGCCTGCGTTCGGACGTCGAGCGCAAGCGCCTGTTCGGTGAACAAGCCAGCGCCAATGCCGGCCAGTTGCAAGCCGGCATTTATAGTGCAGACGCCAGCCAGGCCACCTACCAGCGCCTGCATCAACTGGCCGAAAGCATCCTGCGCGCCGGCTTCCCGGTGGTCATCGACGCCACTTACCTCAAGCACGACCAGCGTCAGGCCGCAGCCGGCGTTGCCAGCGAAACCGGTGTGCCGTTCCTGATCCTCGACTGCAATGCACCGGATGCGGTGATTGCCAGTTGGCTGGCCCAGCGTCAGGCCGATCAGAACGATCCGTCGGACGCCACCCTCGAGGTGGTCAAGGCTCAGCAGGCCAGCCGTGACCCGCTCAGCGCCGAAGAGCTGCTGCAGAGCAAGCGGGTGGAAACCAACGAAAGCGGCAGCCTCGACCTGCTGGTCAAACAGATCCGCCAGCGCCTGCCTGGGCTGTAATGCACCCCGAGACGTGAAGCAGTCGACACTTCACGCCTGATTCCGGGCACCTCCGCAATGGTGGCACTATAGTGCCACCATAAGCTCAAACAAGGAGGTGTCTCATGAGTCAGCCACGGCAACTGGACAGCGCGCTGTATGCATTGGTGCATGACGAACAGATCACCAGCTTCAACCGCGAGAAGCCCAGGGACGGCACCGTCGACTTTCGCGGCGGTGATTTCCGTGGGCTCGACCTGCGCGACCTGGACACCACCGGCATCGACTTCACCGATGCCTACTTCCGCGCCTCCGACCTGCGCGGCCTGGACCTGCGGCACAACGGCCTGGAAGGCGCCAGCCTTGCCCATGCGCAGATTTCCGGCACCTACTTTCCCAGCGAACTGAGCGCCGACGAGATCCTCATGTCGGTCAATTTCGGCACCCGCTTGCGCTACCGTACACGCTGATACCAACGAGCGAAACGCCCGCCGGCTGCGGCCTTGCGGGCGGTTTTCGGCTACCCGTCGGCACGCGGATGGCAAAACGCCGCGTATTTCCCAAGTGCCGCTACACTCCTCATTGACCTGCCGCGATTCCTCAATCAAGACCCGTTCAGCCGTCGCAAGGAGGCTTGATGAACGATGAACTCCAGCATCTGAAAAACCTTGGCAAGACTTCTGCGCAGTGGCTGCATGCGGTCGGCATCCACAGCGCTTCGGACCTACGCCGGCTGGGTGCGGTCAATGCCTACAAGGCCGTGCGCACCCGAGGCTTCCGGGCCTCGAAGGTGCTGCTCTATGCAATCGAAGGCGCCTTGCTCGATGTGCACTGGAATGACATTCCGGCCGAACGCAAGGAAGCCTTGAACCAGCAACTGGACGGTAAAGCGGGTGTACAGAAAAATAATCGAGAATATTAAGCCACGGTGCTTGACTCCGTAATGAGAATCGTTATGATTATCACAACTGGTCGCGAGACTGGTTGGGTAACCTGAAAGCCCCTGGTTCGGACTCTCAGATTATCTCCTCATCAGGCTAATCACGGTTATTGACCCGGCACTTTGCCGGGTCTTTTTTTGCCTGGTGTTTTTCCTCGCGTTGACGTCCGGGGCGCCCTAGCGGGCGATGATCAGCGGGTGCCCGCGCTCGGGATGGGGTTGCACCAATACGTCGATGCCGAACACAGCCTTGAGTGAGTCCGGGCGCAATACCTGCTGCGGGGTATCCAGGGCGTGGGCGCGGCCCTGCTCGAGCAGCAGGATGCGGTCACAGTAGCGCGCGGCAAGGTTCAGGTCATGCAGGATGACCAGCACTGCAGCGCCGCGATCGGCGAACGCGCGCACCGCTTGCAAGGTGGTGTGCTGGTGCAACGGATCGAGCATCGACGTCGGCTCGTCGAGCAACAGGATTCGGCCCTCCTCCCCTGGCCACAGCTGCGCCAGCACCCGGGCCAGGTGCACGCGTTGGCGTTCGCCCCCGGAGAGCGCCAGGTAACTGCGCCCGATCAGATGGCTGGCATCGGCGGCCTGCAAGGCCAGGTCGATGATCTGCTGGTCGCGTTCAAGGCCGCTGTTGTGTGGCAAGCGCCCCATACCCACCACCTCTTCGACCTTGAAGGCAAAACCCAGGCTGGACACCTGCGGCAATACTGCCAAACGCTGGGCGCGCTGCTGACCGGGCCAGTCACACAGACCTCGCTCATCCAGGGTCACTCGCCCTTCGCTGGCACTGAGCTCACCACACATCACCCCCAGCAGGCTGCTTTTACCCGCGCCGTTAGGGCCCAACACACCCAGCACCTGGCCGGCTTCCAGCACCAGGCTGATATCGCTCAGCACCAGGTTTGAGCCCCGGCGCAGCGACAGATTCTCGACTCGCAACATCAGGCACGTCCTCGCAGCAGCAGGTAGAGGAAGAACGGTGCGCCGATAAACGCGGTGACAATACCGATGGGCAGCTCCGCAGGCGCCAGCGCCAAGCGGGCGACCAGGTCGGCAAACAACAACAGCGAAGCGCCGGCCAACAGCGATGCCGGTAGCAGCACGCGGTGATCAGGCCCCGCCAGTAGACGTACCAGATGCGGCACCACCAGGCCAATAAAGCCGACCAGCCCCGCCGCCGCCACCGCCGCGCCCACCCCCAAAGCGGTGCAGAACACCAGTTCGCGCTTGAGCTTCTCGACCTCGATGCCCAGGTGCCGGGCTTCGGACTCGCCCAGCAACAGGGCATTCAAGGCCTGGGCCCGCCGCGGCAGCCACAGCGAAACGACGATGGCGACCAGCACCAGCGGCCACAGGCGCTGATAACTGGCGCCGTTGAGGCTGCCCAGGTTCCAGAACGTCAAGGTGCGCAAGGTGGCGTCATCGGCCAGATAAGTGAACAGCCCGACCGCCGCACCGGCCAAGGCGGTCAAGGCGATGCCGGCCAGCAACATGGTGGCGACATTGGTCTGGCCATCGCGCCGGCCGAGGCGATACACCAGCGCGGTCACCGCCAAGCCGCCAAGAAAGGCGCACAGCGATAACAGATAGGGGCCGAACACCTCAGGAATGCCACCGACCCACGCGCCGCCGACAATCGCCACCGCCGCACCAAGCGCGGCGCCAGCGGAGACCCCGACCAGGCCGGGGTCCGCCAGCGGATTGCGAAACAGCCCCTGCATCGCCACCCCGGTCAGCGCCAGCACCGCGCCCACGGCCACCCCCAGCAGGGTACGTGGCAGGCGAATCTGGCCGAGGATCAACTCGGCCTGCTCCAGCCCTTCTCCGGCCACCGGCAACCCGACCAGCCGCGCCCCGGCCCGCAGGGTATCGAGCAATGGCAGGCTGACCGGCCCCAGCGCCAGCGACAACCAGATCGCCAGCAGACACAACAGTGCCAGGGTAACGAACAGCGTGCGCGGTTTGACCAGCCGGTTCATCGGGCGGTCGGATAGAAGGCTGTGGACAGGTTCTGCAAGGTGGTCGGCAGACGCGGACCGAGCCCGCCGACCAGCAGGGTCGGGTCCAACTCGATCAGGCGATTGCTGCGTGCGGCGCGCGAGGCGTTCAGGGCCGGATTTTCCTTGAGCAATGCCTGCAAGGCCTGCTCGCCGCTGAGGCTACGGTCGGCAAACACCAGTACATCGGGATCGAGCGCCGCCAGTGCTTCAACCGAGAAGTTCTTGTAGCCTTCGTTATCGGCCAGGTTGCGCGCACCTGCCTGTTTGAGCAGCCAATCACCGGCGGTACCCTTGCCGGCGATCATGGGTTTGGCGCCGGCATGACCGACCAGCAGGATCACCCCAGGGACGGCCTGACGGGTTTGCAGTTGTTTGATCTTGCCCTGCAAGGCATCCAGTTGCTGGCGGTAGTCGGCGAACAACTGCCGGGCCTGGTTCTCGTTGCCGAGCAAGCGCCCCAGTTGCTGCAGGTTGGTTTCGACTGCCCCCAGATCAGCCTTGCTCGAAAGCAGTTCGACCTTGACCCCGGCGCCACGGATTTGCGCCAGCACTGGCGGCGGCCCCATTTCCTCGGTCCCCACCAGCACATCCGGGCGCAGGCTCAACACACCTTCGGCAGACAACTGGCGCTGGTAGCCGATGCTCGGCAAGGCCTTGAGCGACTCAGGATGCTGGCTGGTGGTATCGACCCCAACCAGTTTCTGCTCCCCTCCCAGCGCTGCAACCCACTCACTCAAAGCCCCACCGGCGCTGACCCAGCGCTGCGGCAAGGCTTCAGCCTGGGCCAGGCTGTTGAACACAAGACCGGCACACAGGGCGATCAGGCGGGCACTTGGGCGCATAACAGGCTTCCTTGAATGAGGAGGAGCGGCAATCCGGGTGGATAATGCCGGGGACGCACGGTATAAAGCGTCCGATACGGCTGATGCAGGCAATTTGATAATTATTTGCATTTGCACGTCAAGCCGTCACTGTGACTTCAGGTAAACCCTCACCATGCAGTTTCTTTGTCGTTCCGAACAACTGAGCGAAGGCCAGAGCCGCGGCTTCAGTGTCGATGACCTCGGGATATTCGCGGTTCGACGTGCGGGCACCGTCTACCTGTACCGCAATTACTGCCCCCATCGCGGTATCCCCCTGAACTGGGAGCCTGACGCCTTTCTCGACAGCAGCGCCAGCCTGATTGCCTGCGGGCGCCATGGCGCGCTGTTTCTGATCGAATCCGGCGAATGCGTGGCGGGCCCCTGCGAGGGCGAGCAACTGACGGCCCTGGGCTGCCGCGAAGACAGCCAGGGCATCTGGCTTATCGACTGAGCAACACCGGCAACGGCCGATCGATATAGACCTGCTCGCCATCGATCCGCGTGCCGTAGGCAAGCACCTCGACGCCGTCGGCCACCGCGGCGCGTAGCGCATCGGCATAGGCCCTGTCGATCTCGTCGGCCGGGCGTACGGCTTCGACACCGCTCAGGTTCACGCAATACAGCTGCACCGCACGCACACCCTGGCGAGCCAAGGTTGCCAGTTCACGCAGGTGCTTGGCGCCGCGCTGGGTCACCGCATCGGGGAAGGCGGCCACGCTGCAATCATCGAAGCCCAGGGTCACGCTCTTGACCTCGACGTAGGCCGGCCCCTCGGCGAACTCCAGGCGAAAGTCCACCCGGCTGTTCTCCTCGCCATAGGCCACCTCGCGCTTGAGCCCGGTAAACCCTGCCAGTTCACTGATAACCCCGGCGCGCAAGGCTTCTTCAACCAGGGTGTTGGCCCGCCCGGTGTTCACACAGGCCAGGCGCCCCTGCGGGGTTTCACTGATTTCCCAGGTGCCGGGCAGCTTGCGCTTGGGGTCGTTGGAACGGCTGAACCAGACCTGGCCGCCCTCGACCATGCAATTGAACATCGAGCCGGTGTTGGGGCAATGGATGGTCATCTGCTCGCCGTTGGCCAGTTCGATATCGGCCAGGAAGCGCTTGTAGCGGCGCAGCAAACGTGCGGTTTCGAGTGTGGGTGAAAAACGCATCAGCCTTGCCAGCTCCGCAGTCCACGGGCAATCCGCTCAACCGCTTGCTGCAAGCGCGGCAAGCTCTGGGTGTAGGCAAAGCGTACATGGTGCCCGGCCTGGTGGCGGCCGAAGTCCAGGCCCGGGGTGAAGGCCACATGCTCGGTTTCAAGGAAGTGCTGGCAGAAGGCAAAGGCATCACCGCCAAAGGCGCTGATGTCGGCGTACAGGTAGAACGCGCCCTGAGGCTCGACGGCAATCCTGAAGCCCAGTTCACGCAAGGCCGGCAAGAGAAAGTCGCGACGGCGGGCAAATTCCGCCCGCCGTTCTTCGAGGATGGCCAGGGTCCCGGGCTGGAAACATGCCAGTGCCGCATGCTGGGCCATGCTCGGTGCGCTGATGTAGAGGTTCTGCGCCAGTTTCTCCAGGTCAGCCACTGCCGCCGGTGGCGCCACCAGCCAACCCAGGCGCCAGCCGGTCATGCCGAAATACTTGGAAAAACTATTAAGGACGAAGGCTTCGTCGTCGACTTCCAGCACACTCGGTGCATCCATGCCGTAGGTCAGCCCGTGGTAGATCTCATCCACCACCAGGTGACCCTTGCGCGCACGGGTAGCGGCCGACAGGCCGGCCAGTTCGTCGCGATCAAGCACCGTGCCGGTCGGGTTGGCCGGCGACGCCACCAGGGCGCCGACGGTGTCCTGGTCCCAGTAGCGCTCGACCAGATCGGCGGTCAATTGATAATTCACCTCTGGCTCCACCGGCACCAGTTGCGCAGCACCTTCGACCAGGCGCAGGAAGTGCCGGTTGCACGGGTAGCCCGGGTCGGCCAGCAGCCAGTGCTTGCCCGGATCGACCAGCAGGCTGGCAGCCAGCAGCAAGGCGCCGGAACCGCCCGGGGTAATGAGGATGCGTTGCGGGTCGATGCTCAGCCCGTAACGCTGCTGGTAGAAGGTGGCAATGGCCTCACGCAGCGCCGGCAGCCCACGGGCGGCGGTATAACGGGTATGCCCCTGGGCCAGCGCGGCCTGGCCGGCCTCAATGATAGGCGCGGCGGTGGTGAAGTCCGGTTCGCCGATTTCCAGGTGGATCACGTCGCAACCGCTCGCCTGCAGCTCGTTGGCACGGGCCAGCAGGGCCATCACGTGGAAAGGTTCGATGGCGCGGCTGCGCGCACTGTAGGGCTGGGCCATTAGCCTTCTCTCAAAAGGGTCTAGAATATTGATTCTACCCATGCGCTGGGTCGAACGTGTGGCAAAAGCTGCGGTCCACTGCAAAGATCGTCAAGGCCTGGCGCAGTTGCCCTGGCCTTGACAACCGGGAGTAGCGTACCCCGATTCGATCTGGTAAGTTCGGCGGCTCGCAGTCGCAGGGCCGGCGGGCGCCGGAGATGGAGCAGCCTGCGCAATGGATTAGAAAAGTGAGAGGCGGTCTATTCATGTCCACCCAAGAAAAGCAAAAAAATCAGACCATGTACGGTGTCGAACCCTATCAGGAAACCAAGGGTGAAGAGTACATGGGCGATCCCATGCGCAAGCACTTCATCAAGCTTCTTGGTGCCTGGAAGCAGGAGCTGATGAACAGTGTGGACCGGACTGTGGACCACATGAAGGACGAGGCGGCCAACTTCCCGGACCCCGCCGATCGCGCCAGCCAGGAAGAAGAGTTTGCCCTTGAACTGCGCAACCGTGATCGCGAGCGCAAGCTGATCAAGAAAATCGACAAGACCCTGCAGAAAATCCAGGACGAAGAGTACGGCTGGTGCGAAGCCTGCGGCGTTGAAATCGGCCTTCGCCGACTGGAAGCCCGCCCGACCGCCGACCTGTGTTTTGACTGCAAAGAGTTGGCCGAGAAAAAGGAAAAGCAAGTCGGCAAGGCGTGATGCCAGCAACTTGCAACGCAACGGGGCGCTCAAAGCGCCCCGTTTGATTTACAGGCTCCACACCCCATGAACGACTCCAGCTATATCGGGCGCTTCGCCCCTACCCCCAGTGGTTACCTGCACTTCGGCTCGCTGGTCGCGGCCCTGGCCTCGTGGCTGGACGCCCGTGCGGTCGGCGGCACCTGGCTGGTGCGCATGGAAGACATCGACCCGCCCCGCGAAGCCCCCGGTGCCCAGGCAGCAATCCTGCAGACCCTGGAAAGCTACGGCCTGGAATGGGACGGCGAGGTGGTGTACCAAAGCCTGCGTCACGACGCCTATGCCGAAGTGCTCGAGCGCCTGTTCCGTCAGGGCCTGGCCTACGCCTGCACCTGTTCGCGCAAGCAGCTCGAAAGTTACAACGGCGTTTACCCAGGCCTGTGCCGCAACGCCGGGCATAACCGCGAGAATGCTGCCATCCGCCTGCGGGTGCCGGAGCTTGTCTACCATTTCGATGACAGGGTCCAGGGCCATTTCCAGCAGCACCTGGGGCGCGAAGTCGGTGATTTCGTCATTCGCCGCCGTGATGGCCTGTACGCCTATCAACTGGCCGTGGTGCTGGATGACGCCTGGCAGGGGGTGACCGATATCGTCCGCGGCGCCGATCTGCTCGACAACACCCCGCGCCAGCTGTATCTGCAGGAACTGCTGGGGCTGGCGCAACCGCGCTACCTGCATGTGCCGCTGATCGTACAGCCGGACGGGCACAAACTGGGCAAGTCCTACCGCTCGCCGCCCCTGGCCGCCGACCAGGCCACTGCGCTGCTGCTGCGGGCCCTGCGCGCGCTGGGCCAGGCGACCGAAGCTGGCATGGAGCAAGGCACTCCGGCCGAAGTACTGGCCCATGCCGCGTTGCACTGGAACCCCGACGCCCTGCCCCGGCGCCTGAGCGTGCCCGAGGCCGACCTGCACTGACTCTTGCAGGATTCGACTTGCCCCGCGTTGAGGCCAGTCCGTGCTAGATCGGGGGGCAAGCCCGCTCCCACAGGCCATGCAGAAAGCCCAGTAAATTCAATTCTTTGGCAAAAACGCACAAGCCCGTTACCATCGCCGCAGCCATTTGCGCCAATAATAAGTCCAAGCCGCAGCGTCCTTACCTTTGAGGCCAGCATGTATATCTATCGTTTGGTCCTGCTTCTGGTCGTGGGGATCTACCTGTTCTCCCCGGCCATCATGGACTGGTGGATCGAGCCAACCGGTGCCTGGTATCGCCCTTACCTGCTCTGGCTGATCCTGATCGTCGTGACCTTTATCCTGCAGAGCCAACGTGATGCCGATGAGCTTTAGCCTGACCCAGATGATCCTGATCAGCGCCGCCTACCTGCTGGTGCTGTTCGGCGTGGCCTGGGTCAGCGAACGCGGAATGATCCCGCGCTCGATCATCCGCCACCCGCTGACCTACACCCTGTCGCTGGGCGTCTATGCCAGTGCCTGGGCCTTCTATGGCTCGGTGGGCCTGGCCTACCAGTATGGTTACGGCTTTCTCGCCTGTTACCTGGGAGTGTCCGGCGCTTTCTTGCTGGCGCCGGTACTGCTCTATCCGATCCTGAAGATTACCCGCACCTACCAGCTGTCATCGCTGGCCGACCTGATCGCCTTTCGCTTTCGCAGCACCTGGGCTGGGGCGCTGACCACCGTATTCATGCTGATCGGCGTGCTGCCGTTGCTGGCGCTGCAGATCCAGGCGGTAGCCGACTCAATCAGTATCCTCACGGGCGAGCCCGTCAAGGCGCGGGTGGCCTTTGCCTTTTGTGCCCTGATCACCCTGTTCACCATCTTCTTCGGCTCCAGGCACATCGCCACGCGGGAGAAACACGAAGGCCTGGTGTTTGCCATTGCCTTCGAGTCGGTGATCAAGCTGCTGGCCCTGGGCGGCATCGGCCTCTATGCGCTGTATGGTGTGTTTGGCGGACCGCATCAACTGGAAGTCTGGCTGCTGCAGAACCAGACTGCCCTCGCCGCGCTGCACACGCCGTTGCAGGAAGGCCCCTGGCGTACCCTGTTGCTGGTGTTCTTCGCCTCGGCGATCGTGATGCCGCACATGTACCACATGGCCTTTACCGAAAACCTCAACCCGCGCTCACTGGTGAGTGCCAGCTGGGGCCTGCCGCTGTTCCTGCTGCTGATGAGCCTGGCGGTACCGCTGATTCTCTGGGCCGGCCTGAAGATGGGCGCCAGCACCAGCCCGGAGTACTTCACCCTGGGCCTGGGCATCGCCGCCAACAACCAGGCGCTGGCGTTGCTGGCGTACATCGGCGGGCTATCGGCCTCCAGCGGGCTGATCATCGTCACCACCCTGGCACTCTCGGGCATGGCCCTCAACCACCTGGTGCTGCCGCTGTACCAGCCACCGGCCGAGGGCAACATCTACCGTTGGCTGAAGTGGACCCGACGGGCGCTGATCGTCGCCATCATCGCCGCCGGTTTTGGCTTCTACCTGACCCTGGGCAGCCAGCAGGACCTGGCCAATCTCGGTATCGTCGCCTTTGTCGCCACCTTGCAGTTCCTGCCGGGCGTACTCTCGGTACTGTACTGGCCCACCGCCAACCGCCGCGGCTTCATCGCCGGCTTGCTGGCCGGCATCCTGGTGTGGATGGTGACCATGCTGTTGCCGCTGGTGGGCAACCTGCAGGGCTTCTACATCCCGCTGCTGAACATGATCTATGTGCTCGACGACACCAGTTGGCACATGGCCGCGATCGCCTCGCTGGCGGCCAACGTGCTGCTGTTCACCCTGATCTCGCTGTTCACCAACGCCAGCAGCGAAGAAGTCAGTGCCGCCGAGGCCTGTGCGGTGGATAACGTCCGTCGCCCGCAGCGCCGTGAGCTGCACGCCGCTTCGCCGCAGGAGTTCGCCACCCAGCTGGCCAAGCCCCTGGGCGCCAAGGCTGCGCAGAAGGAAGTCGAGCAGGCCCTGCGCGACCTCTACCTGCCGTTCGACGAGCGCCGCCCGTATGCCCTGCGCCGCCTGCGCGACCGCATCGAAGCCAACCTGTCGGGCCTGATGGGCCCAAGCGTGGCCCAGGACATGGTCGAGACCTTCCTGCCCTACAAGTCTGGCAACGAAAATTACGTTACCGAAGACATCCACTTCATCGAGAGCCGCCTGGAAGACTACCACTCGCGCCTGACCGGCCTTGCCGCCGAGCTCGACGCCCTGCGCCGCTACCACCGCCAGACCCTGCAGGAACTGCCAATGGGCGTCTGCTCGCTGGCCAAGGACCAGGAAATCCTGATGTGGAACAAGGCCATGGAAGAGCTCACCGGTATCCCCGCCAAGCGCGTGGTCGGCTCGCGCCTGGCGACCATTGCCGAGCCTTGGCGCGGCCTGCTGCTGGGCTTCATCAACGTGCCTGACGAACACCTGCATAAACAGCGCCTGGGCCTGGACGGTCAGACCCGCTGGCTGAACCTGCACAAGGCGGCCATCGACGAGCCGCTGGCACCGGGCAACAGCGGCCTGGTGTTGTTGGTCGAGGACCTCACCGAGACCCAGGCCCTGGAAGACAAGCTGGTGCACTCCGAGCGCCTGGCCAGCATCGGCCGCCTGGCCGCCGGGGTTGCCCATGAGATCGGCAACCCGGTTACTGGCATCGCTTGCCTGGCACAGAACCTGCGCGAAGAGCGCGAAGAGGACGGCGAGATCACCGAGTTGAGCAGCCAGATCCTGGAGCAGACCAAACGCATCTCGCGCATCGTCCAGTCGCTGATGAGCTTCGCCCATGCCGGCAGCCACCAGCACAGCGACGAGCCGGTGTGCCTGGCCGAAGTGGCCCAGGATGCCATCGGTCTGCTGGCCTTGAACCGGCGCAATTTCGAAGTACAGTTCTTCAACCTGTGCGACCCCGATCACTGGGTCGAGGGCGACCCGCAACGCCTGGCCCAGGTGCTGATCAACCTGCTGTCCAACGCCCGCGACGCCTCCCCGCCCGGCAGCGCCGTGCGGGTCAAGAGCGAAGCCAGCGAGCATACCGTCGACCTGATCGTCGAGGACGAAGGCAGCGGTATCCCGAAAAACATCATGGATCGTCTGTTCGAACCCTTCTTCACTACCAAGGACCCGGGCGAAGGCACCGGACTGGGGCTTGCTCTGGTCTATTCCATCGTTGAAGAGCATTATGGACAAATCACCATCGACAGCCCGGCCGATAGCCAGAGCCAACGCGGCACCCGGATCCGAGTGACCCTGCCGCGCCATGTCGTAGCGACGTCCGCTGTGAACTGAGACCGTCGAGAGAATTGAATCAATGCCGCATATTCTGATCGTCGAAGACGAAACCATCATCCGCTCGGCGCTACGCCGATTGCTTGAGCGTAACCAGTACCAGGTCAGCGAGGCCGGCTCGGTGCAGGAGGCCCAGGAACGCTTCAGCATTGCGACCTTCGACCTGATTGTCAGCGACCTGCGCCTGCCAGGCGCGCCCGGTACCGAACTGATCAAGCTCGGCCAGGGCACCCCGGTACTGATCATGACCAGCTACGCGAGCCTGCGTTCTGCCGTCGACTCGATGAAAATGGGTGCGGTGGACTACATCGCCAAGCCATTCGATCACGACGAAATGCTCCAGGCCGTTGCGCGCATCCTGCGTGACCGGCAGAACGCGCCGGCCGTTGCGACTGAACGTGGCAACGGCAAGACCGCGCCTGGCGACAAGGCGGCGGCCAGCACTGCGGCCAATGGCGAGATCGGCATCATCGGTTCGTGCCCGCCGATGCAAGACCTGTACGGCAAGATCCGCAAGGTCGCGCCAACAGACTCCAATGTACTGATCCAGGGCGAGTCGGGTACCGGTAAAGAGCTGGTGGCCCGCGCGCTGCACAACCTGTCGCGGCGAGCCAAGGCACCGATGATCTCGGTGAACTGCGCGGCGATTCCAGAGACCCTGATCGAATCGGAACTGTTCGGCCATGAGAAAGGCGCCTTTACCGGCGCCAGCGCCGGGCGTGCCGGCCTGGTCGAAGCCGCCGATGGTGGCACGCTGTTTCTCGACGAGATCGGCGAACTGCCACTCGAAGCCCAGGCACGCCTGTTGCGCGTCCTGCAGGAAGGTGAAATTCGTCGGGTCGGCTCGGTGCAATCACAAAAAGTCGATGTGCGCCTGATCGCCGCCACCCACCGCGACCTGAAGAACCTGGCCAAGGTCGGCCAGTTCCGTGAAGACCTTTATTACCGCCTGCACGTCATTGCCCTCAAACTGCCGGCCCTGCGCGAGCGCGGCGCCGACGTCAACGAAATCGCCAACGCCTTCCTCGCCCGCCAAAGTGCGCGGGTCGGGCGTAACGACCTGCGTTTCGGCCACGACGCTGAACAGGCGATTCGGCATTACTCTTGGCCAGGTAACGTGCGCGAGCTGGAAAACGCTGTGGAGCGCGCAGTGATCCTGTGCGAGAGCCCGGAGATTTCCGCCGACCTGTTGGGTATCGACATCGAGCTCAGCGATCTCGAAGACGACGAGCCGTTCGCCGGCCTGTCGGGCGCCAGCAGCAGTGCCAACAACACCAGCCACGAGCCGACAGAAGACCTGTCGCTGGAAGACTACTTCCAGCATTTCGTCCTTGAGCATCAGGATCACATGACCGAGACCGAGCTTGCGCGCAAGCTTGGGGTCAGCCGCAAGTGCCTGTGGGAACGGCGCCAGCGCCTGGGCATCCCGCGGCGCAAGAGCGGTGCCACCAGCGAGGGCTGAGCCGTTTCAGCGCTGTGCGCGGGTGGGCACAGGTAACACCGCTACCTTGCGACAAACTGTTACCGCACCACAAAGTCGTAACAAAAACCGGGGCTTACGGTAACGAAGCCGCGGTTTTTTTTCGCCTTGCGAACCGCTCAAAACCGCTCCAACCCCTTGTTTTGCTGGGCTTTGAAAAAGTTGGCACGGCACCTGCTATATGTTTGGTACAAGAACAATAACAAGCACTGCAAAAGACAATAAAAATAAGACGAATCGGCTCACGCACAATAAGAACAAGACGGCGGAGGCGCAGCTAACTGATTCTTTTGGAGAGGAGTTGTATTTGGGGCTTGCCCCACAACCAGGCAGAGAACAATAAAAACTGCACTCAAGCAGGGCCTGAACTGGTTGGATCGCATGATCATTGCAACCTCAGCGACCAAAGCAATCCGTTTGCTCTTGATCCCGATTAGGGAGACCGCCCACAAGCTTTTTTTGTGGGCAGGGCACTCAACAAAAACAAAAAGCCCGGCAAAAAAACAATAAGAGCACGCAACTACTTCTTGGGGAGCTTCGGCTCCCCTTGTAGTTTCTGCCCGCCCCAGCCCGCCTGTGCGTCGTCCGACGCGACCGCCTACACCATCCTCCGAGTAAATGCTAGAATCCCCGCCCATCATGCGGCCATTCTTCGTTTTTGGCCGAACATTCCTTCAAACAGTGCATCCCATGCTGAAGAAGCTGTTCCAGTCGTTCCGTCCTCCCGTACGTGGCACGCACCACAAGCGCACCACGCCTGAAGTGATCAATAGCGGTCAACATTCGCTGCAACGTGGCCAGTTCAGTCGTCATGCGGTGAGTATCGTCGAGCGCCTGCAAAATGCTGGCTACCAGGCCTATCTGGTCGGTGGCTGCGTGCGCGACCAACTCCTGGGCATCACCCCCAAGGATTTCGACGTTGCCACCAGCGCCACCCCTGAACAGGTCCGCGCCGAATTTCGCAACGCCCGCATCATCGGTCGCCGTTTCAAACTGGTTCACATCCATTTCGGGCGTGAAATCATCGAAGTCGCCACCTTCCGCGCCAACCACCCGGAAAGCGAAGAAGAGAACAGCCACACCTCGTCGCGTAACGAGAGTGGGCGGATTCTGCGCGACAACGTCTATGGCACCCTGGAAGAAGACGCGCAACGCCGCGACTTCACCATCAACGCCCTGTACTACGACCCGGTCAGCGAGCGCATCCTCGATTACGCCAACGGCGTGCACGACATTCGCAACCGCCTGATCCGCCTGATCGGCGACCCGACCCAGCGCTACCAGGAAGACCCGGTACGCATGCTGCGAGCCGTGCGCTTCGCCGCCAAGCTCAACTTCGGCATCGAAAAGCACACCGTGCAGCCGATTCGCCAGCTGGCGCCAATGCTGCGCGAGATTCCGGCGGCTCGCCTGTTCGAAGAGTCGCTCAAGCTGTTCCTTTCCGGACAGGCGGCCGACACCTTCGAAATGCTCGTTGACCTGGAGCTGTTCAACCCGCTGTTCCCAGCCAGTGCCGAGGCGCTGGAAGAGCACCCGACCTACACCCACACCCTGATCAGCCAGGCGTTGATCAACACCGACCTGCGCGTCAAGCAAGGCAAGCCGGTAACCCCGGCCTTCCTGTTCGCCGCCATGCTCTGGCCAGCGCTGCCCGGCCGTGCCCTGCGCCTGCAGAGCCGTGGCATGCCACCGATTCCGGCCATGAACGAAGCGGCCCACGAACTGATTGCCGAACAGTGCCAGCGCATCGCAATCCCCAAGCGTTTCACCATGCCGATCCGCGAAATCTGGGACATGCAGGAACGCCTGCCGCGGCGCAGTGGCAAACGTGCCGACCTGTTGCTCGACAACCCGCGCTTTCGCGCCGGTTACGACTTCCTGTTGCTGCGTGAAAGTGCGGGTGAAGAAACCGACGGCCTGGGCCAATGGTGGACCGACTATCAGGACTGCAACGACAGCGAGCGCCGCGACATGATCCGCGAGTTGGGCAGCCGTGATGAAGGTGCCGGTGCCGGCCCGCGCAAACGCAAGCGCAGCCCGAGCAAGCGCAAGCGCGCCGACAGCGCTGCAGGCGAGTAACAGATGATCCGCGCCTTTATTGGCCTGGGCAGCAACCTGGCCGATCCCGAACAGCAACTGCGCAGCGCCGTCGAGGCGCTGGGGCAGTTGCGTGACAGTGCCCTGGCCGCGGTTTCGGCCTTCTACAGCAGCGACTCGCTGTCACCGGGCCAGCCGCGCTACACCAACGCCGTGGCGGCGCTGGATACCGCCGTTGCACCGCTGGACCTGCTCGATGCGCTGCAAGCCATCGAGGCCGATCAGGGCCGCGAACGCAAGGAACGCTGGGGCCCACGCACCCTCGACCTGGACATTCTGCTGTACGGCGACCAGGTCATCGATGTGCCGCGCCTGAAAGTGCCGCATTACCACATGCAGGCACGACCGTTCGTCCTCTACCCCCTGGCCGAACTGGTCCCTGAAGACTTCTGCCTGGCCGATCAACGGCCCCTGTCCCAATTACTGGCAGATTGCCCGTTCGTCGGTCTGGAACGCCTGTAGCCGGGCGTTCCCCCAGCCGGTAACGCCCGTAACAGCGCATTAGTAACAATGCGGTAACAGGGTAATTGACTTCAGCCCCCTCGCTCACGACTATAGGCGTCCCGTGGCGCCCCGAGCGCCGCAAAAAGGCGTATATAGGCCTGGAACAGGTCGTAATTCAAACACCACGATCGATGATGTGCTGTTCCAGAAGATGAATACACGCGTTGTACGCAGTCGTTTTTCACAGCGCCTGAACGAGGATTCCTTTTCATGCCAGAAGTAACCCTGACCACCCTGCAGAGCCTCAAGGCCAAGGGTGAGAAAATAACCATGCTGACCTGCTACGACGCGACCTTTGCCCAGGCCGCCAGCCGTGCCGGCGTGGAAGTATTGCTGGTGGGTGACTCCCTGGGCATGGTCCTGCAGGGCCATGACAGCACCTTGCCGGTAACCAATGCCGAGATGGCCTACCACACCGCCTGCGTCAAACGCGGCAACGAAGGTGCGTTGATTCTTGCCGACCTGCCGTTCATGGCCTGCGCCACCACCGAGCAGGCGTTCGCCAACAGCGGCGCGCTGATGCAGGCCGGCGCGCACATGGTCAAGGTCGAAGGCGCCGCCTGGCTGGCGGAAACCATCCGCCTGCTGGCCGAGCGTGGCGTACCGGTGTGCGCCCATATGGGCCTGACCCCGCAGACGGTGAACATCCTCGGTGGTTACAAGGTTCAGGGCCGCCAGGAAAACCAGGCACGGCAAATGCGCGCCGACGCCATCGCCCTGGAGCAGGCGGGCGCAGCCATGCTGCTGCTCGAATGCGTACCCACCGAGCTGGCTGCGGAAATTACCCAGGCGGTGAGCATCCCGGTCATCGGCATCGGTGCCGGCAGCGCCACCGACGGCCAGGTGCTGGTATTGCATGACATGCTCGGTCTGTCGCTGACTGGCCGGGTACCGAAGTTCGTGAAGAACTTCATGGCCGGCCAGAGCGATATTCAAGGCGCGCTCAAGGCTTACGTAACCGCCGTCAAGGATGTCAGCTTCCCCGGCAGCGAACACGGGTTCAGTGCATGAATACAGTCAAGACCGTCCGTGAACTGCGCGCCGCCGTGGCGCGCGCGCGCAGCGAAGGCAAACGCATCGGTTTCGTGCCGACCATGGGCAACCTGCACAGCGGCCATGCCGCACTGGTGACCAAGGCCGCACAACGGGTCGATTTCGTCGTCGCCAGCATCTTCGTCAACCCCCTGCAGTTCGGCCCCAGCGAGGACCTCGACAAGTACCCGCGGACCCTCGCCGCTGACCAGGAAAAACTGCTCCAGGCCGGCTGCCATCTGCTGTTCGCCCCGACCGTCGAAGAGATGTACCCCGACGGCATGGCCGGGCAGACCCGCGTCAGCGTCCCGCAACTGTCCGACGGGCTGTGCGGTGCCAGCCGCCCAGGCCATTTCGAAGGCGTGGCGACGGTGGTCAGCAAGCTGTTCAACATGGTCCAGCCGGACCTGGCGGTGTTTGGCCAGAAAGACTTCCAGCAACTGGCGGTGATCCGTGCGCTGGTGCGCGACCTGAACATGCCGATCCAGATCATCGGCGAGCCAACCGTGCGCGCCGAAGACGGCCTGGCGCTGTCTTCGCGCAACGGTTACCTGAGCGACGAACAGCGCGCCACGGCGCCTGCGCTGTATCGGGTGCTGAGCCAGATGGCCGCGGCTATCGAACAGGGCGAATGCGACTATCCGGCGCTGATCGCCAACGGTCAGCAGCAACTGACCGCGGCAGGCTTTCGCCCGGACTACCTGGAAATTCGCCAGGCCCTGAGCCTGCGCCCGGCAGCGGCGGAAGACCGTGACCTGGTGATCCTGGTAGCAGCCGTCCTGGGTGCCACCCGCCTGATCGACAACCTGCACCTGACTCTCGACGACAAGTAAACAGGTCGCTTGCTGGAGCCTCTCCCTGTAACGCAGGTTGCATGCCTATAATTGGCATCAGCCTGCAAACAAGGCGCTGTTTCCAGTGTCCAAGGCAGTCCACGCAATAAGGAAACCTGCAGCGATGGCGTATTACCGCACCCCCCATGATGTTACTGCCCTGCCCGCCTGGCAGGCGCTCCAGCAGCACCGCGAAGCCATGCAGGACTTCAGCATGCGCGACGCATTCAATGCCGAGCCCAAACGCTTCGAGCAGTTTTCCCTGAGCACCTGCGGGCTGTTCCTCGATTATTCGAAAAACCTGATCAACGGCCAGACCCGCGACCTGCTGGTCAACCTGGCCAACGAAGTAGGCCTGCAAGAGGCGATCAAGGCACTGTTCGCAGGCGAGATCCTCAACGCCTCCGAAGGCCGTCCGGCCCTGCATACCGCCCTGCGCCGCCCGGTGGGCGACAAGTTGAGCGTCAACGGCGTCAACGTGATGCCTGAGGTGCACAAGGTCCTCAACCAGGTCACCGAACTGGTTGGCCGCATCCATGATGGCCTGTGGCGCGGTTACAGCGAAAAGCCGATCACCGACGTGGTCAACATCGGCATCGGCGGCTCGTTCCTCGGCCCGGAGCTGGTCTCCGAAGCCCTGCTGCCTTACGCCCAGCGTGGCGTGCGCTGCCATTACCTGGCAAACATCGACGGCAGCGAGTTCCATGAGCTGTCGGCCAAGCTGCGCGCCGAAACCACGCTGTTCATTGTTTCGTCCAAGTCGTTCAACACCCTGGAAACCCTGAAGAACGCCCAGGCCGCACGCGCCTGGTACCTGGCCCAGGGTGGCTCGGAAGCCGAGCTGTACAAGCACTTCATCGCCGTCTCCAGCAACAAGGCTGCCGCCGTGGCCTTCGGCATTCGCGAAGAGAACATCTTCCCGATGTGGGACTGGGTAGGCGGGCGTTACTCGCTGTGGTCGGCCATCGGCCTGCCGATTGCCCTGGCCATTGGCACGGCCAACTTCAAGGAACTGCTGTCCGGTGCCTACACCATGGACCAGCACTTCCAGAACGCGCCGTTCGAACAGAACATGCCGGTGCTGCTGGCCTTGCTCGGCGTGTGGTATGGCAACTTCTGGGGCGCGCAGAGCCATGCGATCCTGCCGTACGACCACTACCTGCGCAACATCACCAAGCACCTGCAACAGCTGGACATGGAATCCAACGGCAAGAGCGTTCGCCAGGACGGCACGCCGGTCAACCACGACACCGGCCCGGTCATCTGGGGTGGCGTGGGTTGTAACGGTCAGCACGCCTATCACCAGTTGCTGCACCAGGGCACCCAGCTGATTCCGGCCGACTTCATCGTCCCGGTGGTCAGCTTCAACCCGGTCGCCGACCATCATCAGTGGCTGTACGCCAACTGCCTGTCGCAGAGCCAGGCACTGATGCTGGGCAAGACCCGCAGCGAAGCCGAAGCCGAGTTGCGCGACAAAGGCATGGCCGAAGCTGAAGTCCAGAAGCTGGCGCCACACAAGGTGATCCCGGGCAACCGCCCGAGCAATACCCTGGTGGTCGAGCGCATCAGCCCGCGTCGTCTTGGCGCGCTGGTGGCGATGTATGAACACAAGGTGTTCGTGCAGAGCGTCATCTGGGGCATCAATGCCTTCGACCAGTGGGGCGTGGAGCTGGGCAAGGAGCTGGGCAAGGGCGTTTACCAACGCCTGACCGGCGGTATCGAAGAGCCTGCCGAAGACGCCTCGACCCAGGGCCTGATCAACTTCTTCCGCAGCCGTCACCGCGGTTGATCGCCCGCGCTGCCCCTGGCCGAACGAACACGGCCAGGGGTAGCGGCTACACTGTCCTGACAAAAACAATCCGTCAGAACAGGACCCGCCATGTTCGATATCAGCGACTTTCCCCAAGCCGATGCCGTCAGCAAAGCGGCGCAACTGAGCCAGGCCGATTACCAGCGCCTGTACCGCCAGTCCATCGACACCCCCGATGCCTTCTGGACCGAACAGGCCAGGGCCCTGGACTGGATCAAGCCCTGGAGCCAAATCCAGCAGAGCGACATGAACACCGGCCAGGCTGCCTGGTTCAAGGGCGCGCAACTGAACGTCAGCTACAACTGCATCGACCGCCACCTGGCCACCCGCGGCGATCAGCCGGCGATCATTCGTGAGGGCGACAACCCTGCCGATGCCAGCGTCATCACCTACCGCGAACTGCACCGGCAGGTCTGCCGCCTGGCCAATGTGCTCAAGCAACGCGGGGTGAAAAAAGGCGACCGGGTGTGCATCTACATGCCCATGGTTCCGCAGGCGGCCTACGCCATGCTCGCCTGCAGCCGCATCGGCGCCATCCACTCGGTGGTGTTCGGTGGTTTCTCGCCGGATGCCCTGCGCGACCGTATTCTCGACGCTGATTGCCGTACGCTGATCACCGCCGATGAAGGCATTCGTGGCGGCAAGACCGTGCCGCTGAAGAACAACGTCGACAAGGCCCTGCTCAGTTGCCCGGACGTCAGTACGGTGGTGGTGATCAAACGTACCGGCGGTGAGATCGCCTGGAGTGAAGGTCGCGATCTCTGGTACCACGACGCAATCAAGCAGGTCAGTGATGATTGCCCACCCGAGCCAATGGACGCCGAAGACCCGCTGTTCATCCTCTACACCTCCGGCAGTACCGGCAAGCCCAAGGGCGTGCTGCACACCACCGCGGGTTACCTGCTGCAGGCAGCGCTGACCTTCAGGAGCGTGTTCGATTATCGCGATGGCGAGGTGTTCTGGTGCACCGCCGACGTCGGCTGGGTGACGGGCCACAGCTATATCGTTTACGGCCCCCTGGCCAACGGCGCGATCACCCTGATGTTCGAAGGCGTGCCCAATTACCCCGATGCCTCGCGCTTCTGGCAGGTGGTCGACAAGCACCAGGTGAACATCTTCTACACCGCACCCACCGCCCTTCGCGCACTGATGCGCGAAGGCCAGGGCCCGCTGGCGAGCACCTCGCGCAAGAGCCTGCGCGTGCTCGGCAGCGTGGGTGAGCCGATCAACCCGGAAGCCTGGGAATGGTACTTCGAGGCCGTCGGCGAAAAACGCTGCCCCATCGTCGACACCTGGTGGCAGACCGAAACCGGCGGCATCATGATCAGCCCGCTGGTGGGCACCCGGCGGGTCAAGCCCGGCTGCGCCACTCAACCGATGTTCGGCGTGCAGCCGGTGTTACTGGACGACAAGGGCACGCTGATCGAAGGCCCCGGCAGCGGCCTGCTGGCAATCAAGGCCAGCTGGCCAGGGCAGATCCGCAGCGTGTACGGCGACCCGCAGCGAATGATCGACACCTACTTCAAGCCGCTGCCGGGTTACTACTTCACCGGTGACGGCGCGCGCCGCGACGAGGACGGCGACCTGTGGATCACCGGGCGCATCGATGACGTGATCAACGTCTCCGGACACCGCATCGGCACCGCGGAGGTCGAAAGCGCCCTGGTGCTGCACGACAGCATCGCCGAAGCCGCCGTTGTCGGGTACCCTCACGATCTCAAGGGGCAAGGCATCTATGCCTTTGTCACGCCCATGAATGGCGTGACCCCGGACGACAGGCTCAAGCAGGAGCTGCTGGCCCTGGTCAGCAAAGAGATCGGCAGCTTCGCCAAACCCGAGCTGATCCAGTGGGCGCCGGCACTGCCCAAGACCCGCTCAGGCAAGATCATGCGGCGCATCCTGCGCAAGATCGCCTGCAACGAGCTCGACAACCTCGGCGACACGTCGACCCTGGCCGACCCCAGCGTGGTCCAGGGCCTGATCGACAAACGCCTGAACATTTAAGCGGCAGCGCTGTTTGGCTGCCTTGCAGACAAGGTAGCCATGGAAGCGATTCGCCGCCGTATCGAAACCCAGGTGATGAGCCTGACCGGTTTGTCCCTGGGCCAACTTGACCTGGAAAACCCCAAGGGTGACCCCGGGCTGTTCGGCCCGGGCAGCCTCAGCTGGCGCGTGCATGGCGACTTCCCAAGCATGTTGATCGGCGGCATCAGTGCCCTGCTCCTGCAACTGCTGCACCCGCTGGCGCTGGCCGGCGTGTGGGATCACTCCAACTTTCGCCAGGACCTGCTTGGCCGCCTGCGTCGCACCAGCCAGTTCATCTCCGGCACCACCTTCGGCTCGACTCAAGATGCCAACTGGCTGATCGAAAAAGTGCGCACCATTCATTTGCAGGTGGTCGGTAGCGCCGCCGATGGCCGGCCTTATGCTGCCAGCGATCCAGACTTGCTGACCTGGGTGCATGTCGCCGAGGTCAGCAGCTTCCTGGCCGCCCATAGGCGCTATCGCAACCCGCACCTGCCGATCGCCGAACAGGATGCCTACTACGCCGAGATCGCCCTGATCGCCGAACGCCTGGGCGCCCGTAACGTGCCGCGCTCGCGCCAGCAAATTGCCGACTACCTGCAGGCCATGCGCCCACAACTGATCTGCGACGCCCGCAGCCATGAAGTGGTGCAGGTACTGCTCGACGCACCGGCGCCTAGCCGCCTGGCCCAACCGGTGGGCACCCTGATGCTGCGTGCCGGGATCGACCTGCTGCCCGACTGGGCCAGCGCAATGCTCGAACTGAGCCAGAACCCGCTGCAACGCCGGCTGATCCGCCTGGGCATCAACAGCACCGCACCGGTCCTGCGCTGGGCCATGCGCGATGGTTCGGCCCATCGTGCCCGGCGGCGCATGGGTATCGCCTGAACGGTGCGCCAATAGCCCTCGCCCGGCCATCTATGCCACCATGCAGGTCTAGCCAGGCCCTGGGGCCTGAACCGTTCTGACGCCAAATCCAATAAGAGTGAGGACCCGCACCATGCAAGATGTCGTTATCGTTGCCGCCACCCGTACCGCTGTCGGTAGCTACCAGGGGGCGCTGGCCAACATTCCCGCCGTCGACCTGGGCGCTGCGGTGATTCGCCAGTTGCTGACCCAGACCGGCATCGATGGCGAACTGGTCGATGAAGTGATCCTCGGCCAGGTACTGACCGCCGGTGCCGGGCAGAACCCGGCGCGCCAGGCCGCGATCAAGGCCGGCCTGCCTCACGCGGTGCCAGCCATGACCCTGAACAAGGTCTGCGGCTCGGGCCTCAAGGCCCTGCACCTGGCAACCCAGGCGATCCGCTGCGGCGATGCCGACGTAATCATCGCCGGCGGCCAGGAGAACATGAGCCTGGCCAACTACGTCATGCCCGGGGCCCGTACCGGCCTGCGCATGGGCCACAGCAGCCTGATCGACAGCATGATCAGCGATGGCCTGTGGGATGCGTTCAACGACTACCACATGGGCATCACTGCCGAAAACCTGGTGGAAAAATACGGCATCAGCCGTGAGGAGCAGGACGCCTTCGCTGCCGCTTCGCAGCAAAAGGCAACCGCAGCCATCGAAGCCCGGCGCTTCGTCGATGAAATCACCCCGATCCTGATCCCGCAGCGCAAAGGGGATCCGCTTGCGTTTGCCACCGACGAGCAACCGCGCGCCGGCACCACCGCCGAATCGCTGGGCAAGCTCAAGCCGGCATTCAAGAAAGACGGCACGGTAACCGCCGGTAATGCCTCGTCGCTCAATGACGGCGCAGCCGCAGTGCTGCTGATGAGTGCCGCCAAGGCGCAGCAACTGGGCCTGCCGATCCTGGCGCGCATCAAGGCCTATGCCAATGCCGGGGTCGATCCGGCGATCATGGGCATCGGCCCGGTCAGCGCCACCCGCCGCTGCCTGGAAAAGGCCGGCTGGGACCTGGCGGACCTGGACCTGATCGAAGCCAACGAAGCCTTTGCCGCCCAGGCCCTGTCAGTAGGCAAGGAGCTGGGCTGGGACGCCAGCAAGGTCAACGTCAATGGCGGCGCCATTGCCCTGGGCCATCCGATCGGCGCCTCGGGTTGCCGGGTGCTGGTAACCCTGCTGCACGAAATGATCAAGCGTGATGTCAGCAAGGGCCTGGCCACCCTGTGCATCGGCGGTGGTCAGGGCGTGGCCCTGGCAATCGAACGCTGATCAGCGCGGGAGGGGCCGCAACGGCCCCTCCCCTGGCTTGAACTGGTAAACTGCACGTCCGCAAACCAAGGCCACGTGCATGTCCCTCTTGAATCAGGCGCTGCGCGCCGCCCTCGACGCCCGCCTGGGCCTTCTCGCCGAACTGCATGCCCAGGGCACCGACTGCTATCGCCTGTTCCATGGCAGCCAGGAAGGCGCCAGCGGCCTGACCATCGACCGCTACGGCCCGCAGTTGCTGGTGCAGAGTTTCCACCACAGCCTCGAGACCAGCGCCTTGCTGGAGCTGCACGCCGCTGTCGAAGCGCACCTGGGCCTTGAGCTGCTGCTGGTCTACAACGACCGCTCCCAGGGCAACAGCCGCATCGACCGCCGCGACCCGGTGTACCAGGCCAGCGAGGCCGCGCTGGCCGATCACGTCGGCCACGAATGGGGCCTGAACTACCGGGTGCGTGGTCGCCATGCCGGGCAGGACCCACTGCTGTTTCTTGACCTGCGCAATGCCCGTGGCTGGGTCAAGCAGCACAGTGCCGGCAAAAGCGTGCTGAACCTGTTCGCCTATACCTGCGGTGTCGGCCTCAGCGCGGCAGCGGGCGGCGCCCGCGAGGTGTGCAACCTGGACTTTGCCGAAGGCAACCTGGCCGTCGGCAAGGAAAACGGCGCGCTCAACCCGCAACTGCTGCCGATGAGTTTCATCCAGTCCGATTACTTCCCGGCGATCCGCCAGTTCGCCGGCCTGCCGGTCAGCCAGCGCCGCGGCCACACGCTGCCGTCGTACCCACGCCTGCAACAACGCCAGTTCGATCTGGTGTTTCTCGACCCGCCGGCCTGGGCCAAGAGCGCCTTCGGCACCGTCGACCTGCTGCGCGACTACCAGAGCCTGCTCAAGCCGGCACTGTTGAGCACCGCCGAGGACGGCGTACTGATCTGCTGTAACAACCTGGCCAAGGTCAATGTCGACGACTGGCGCGAGCAAGTGCTGCGCTGCGCCGACAAGGCCGGGCGACCGGTACGCGACTGGCAGGTGCTCAAACCCGCCGGCGATTTTCCGTCGCAGGACGGTCAGCCCCCATTGAAGACCTTGATTCTTCAGCTCTGAAACAAAAAATCGTTAATTTTCGGGGTATCTTCGGAACCGATTTTACGTGCCATACTCCAACCACTCCCGTTCGAGACAGACGACGCCACACATGCCCAAAGGATTGAAACGCGCCCTCGGCGCCATGCTGGCCGCAGTGGCCCTGTACAGCCTGCTAGGCTTTCTGATTCTCCCAGGGGTTGCCCTGCGTATCGTCAACCAGCAACTGGCCAATTACGCTACGGTGCCTGCGCACCTGCAGCGGATCGAGCTCAACCCGTTCAGCCTCGAACTGACCCTCTGGGGCCTGCAGATCGGCGAGCCGGGCAAGGAGCAGGTCGGTTTCGAACGCCTGTACGCCAACCTGCAGCTCGACAGCCTGTGGAGCGGCGCCCTGCACCTGGACGGGGTCGAACTGGACAAGGCGCGTACCGAGCTGCTGTTCGCCAAGGACGGCAGCCTCAACCTCACCCAGTTGTTCAAGCTGCCAGCGAGCGAGCCCAAGCCTGAAGAACCGGCCAGCGATCCATTCCCGCTGCGGATCGGCAGCATCAAGCTCAGCGAAGGCTACCTGCACTTCCAGGACCTGCGCCCGAGCGAGCCGATCGAGTTCCTCTACGACTCGATGAACCTGGAGCTGAAGAACCTCAGCACCCTGCCTGACGACAGTACCGAGATGACCCTGGTCGCCAATGGCCCGGCAGGCGGGCGCATCGACTGGTCCGGCAACTTCAGCCTGGTACCGATCGCCTCCGAAGGCACCCTGAAGGTCACCGACGGCAAGATGAAAGCCTTCTGGCCCTATGTCCGAGATGCCGTGCCGCTGGTGCTGGAAGAAGGCGTGGTCAGCCTCGATACCCACTACAAGCTGAATCTGTCCAAGGAAACCGAGCTGCTGCTGGACAACGCCTCGGTGAGCATCGCGCCCTTTGCCATCAAGGCCCCGGATGGCCGTCCGCTGGCGCGCCTGGCGCGTCTGGATGTCAGCGAAACCTCGATCGACCTGGCCAAGCAGCTGGTCACCGTCGGCAAGATCCGCAGCGACAAGCTCGAAACCTGGGCGGCGCTGGAGTCCGACGGCCAGCTCGACTGGCAAAAGCTGTTCGCCAGCCAGCCGGCCAAAGCCACGCCAAAAGAGCAAGCCGAACCCGCTGCCGCCGAGCCGGATGCCAAGGACAAAGCCGCAGCTGAAGCGCCGAGCAAGCCATGGCAGGTACTGCTCAAGGACGTGCAACTGCGCAATTACCAGGTGCACCTGGCCGACCGCTCGCAGAAAGAGCCGGTGGCTCTGGACGTTGGCCCGCTGAACCTTGACCTGCACAATTTCGACAGCCTCAATCAGTCGCCCTTTACCCTCAAGCTCGATACCGGCGTCGGTAAACAAGGCAAGCTGCAGGCTGCCGGTGAGGTGAACCTGGCGCCCGTCACCGCCAAGCTCAAGGTCAACACCCAGGACATCGACCTGCGCGTCGCCCAGGCTTATATCAGCCCCTACATCCGCCTCGAACTGCGCAGCGGCATGCTCGGCAGCGACCTCGATGTCGACCTCAAGAGCACCGCACCGCTGGCCTTCAGCATCGACGGCAAGGCCCAGGTCAACCAGTTGCACACCCTGGACACCATCAAGGACCGCGACTTCGTCAAATGGCAGCAACTGAACCTCGACGGTGTGTCGTACCGCCACGGTGATGCCCTGACCATTGGCAAGGTGACCCTGAAGCAGCCTTACGCGCGCTTCATGATCAATGAAGACCGCACCACCAACGTCGATGACCTGCTGATCCCGCAGCCGGCCACCGCGCAATCCAAAGCGCCAAGCAAAGCCAAGGCCCCGGCCGAGAAGCCACTGGGTATCCGCATCGGTGAAATCGACATCAACGACGGCTCGGCCAACTTCGCCGACTTCAGCCTGACGCCAAACTTCGCCACGGCCATCCAGCAGCTCAATGGCCAGATCGGCACCATCGACAACCGTCAGCCGAAGCCTGCCAACGTCGATATCAAGGGCAAGGTCGATCGCTATGCGCCAGTGACCATCAAAGGCTCACTGAACCCCTTCGACCCGATGGCCGCCCTGGACATCGCCACCAGCTTCAAACGCGTCGAGCTGACCACGTTGACGCCGTACTCGGGCAAGTTCGCCGGTTTCCGTATCCGCAAAGGGCGGCTGAACATCGACCTGCATTACGTGATCACCCAGGGCAAGCTCCAGGCCGAGAACAAGGTGGTGGTCGAGCAACTGCAACTGGGTGAGAAGGTCGACAGCCCGGACGCGGTCGATTTGCCGATTCGTCTGGCGGTGGCCCTGCTCAAGGACACCGACGGCAAGATCTCCATCGAGCTGCCGGTGAGCGGCGACCTCAACGACCCGCAGTTCAGCGTCATGCCGATTGTCTGGCAGACCCTGCGCAACCTGGTGCTGCGTGCGGCCCAGGCGCCCTTCAAGTTCATTGGTGGGCTGGTCAGCGGCGGCGATTCCCAGGACCTGGGTAGCGTGGCCTTTGCCGCCGGCTCCAGTGACCTGAGCCCTGATGCGCAAGGCGCCCTGGACAAGCTGGCGACGGCGCTCAAGGAACGCCCTGCCCTGCGCCTGGAAATCGAAGGCACCAGCGCCCAGAGCAGCGACGGCCCGCTGATTGCCCAGCAGCGACTGGAGCGTGAGTATCAGAGTACTTACTACAAGATCCTCCAGCGTCGCGGTGACAAGGTGCCAGCCCAGGCTTCCGACCTGAAGGTGCCCGATGGCGACAAACCGGCGATGCTCGAAGGCATCTACCGCGCCCGCATGAAGCAGCAGCCACCGACCGAATGGGAACAGCTGGACCGTGAGCAGCGCACTACCCAGTTGCGTGACGCGGTGCTCAAGTCGTGGGGCGAAAGCCCGCTGCTACTGCGCCAGCTGGGGCAGGCCCGGGCCAGCAGCATCAAGGACTACCTGGTGGACAAGGGCCAATTGGCGGATGACCGGGTGTATTTCGTAGACGCCAGCCTGGGCCAGGCCGAGGCGGATGGCCGGGTGATTTCGCCGCTGCACCTGGACGCGGAGTGAAGTAATCCCGATCGCGGGGCAAGCCCGCTCCTACAAATCCCCCCCAAAAAAGAAGCCCCGGCAACCAGTGCCGGGGCTTTGAGTGACCAAGTCCTTTTGGTCTTTCGCATGAACCTGCAAGGGTCAGCGAGTCGGGAGCAACTACTCAGTTGGTTTTCAGGCCATCAGCCGAGACGGCTTGAACGCCTTTGATCTTCTTGGCAATGGCGACCGCCATCTCTTTCTGCGAATCGGTCAAGGCCACATCGGAAGACAGGGAGACCACGCCTTTGTTGGTTTCGACCTTGATGTCGGTGCCCGGGACGCCTTTCTCGGTTACCAGGTCAGCTTTGACCTTGGTGGTGATCCAGGTGTCCGAGGTCGCTTCTTTTACTTTGGTCACTTCACCGGCAGCAACGGTCAGCGGAGCCTGGGAAGGCTGTTGGGCAAACGCCGCGTTAGCCATGGTCAGGGTCAGGGCGGTGGCAGTAGCGGCAGCAATAGCGAACTTCTTCATACGAGACACTCCTGTTTTTCGAAAAGTCTGCGCCGTCAGTCCTGGCAGCAGGGTATGAGAACTATTGCAGGGCTTGTGCCAGCTATTGCCATTAATTTTTTACTTATAAATCAGCCGGTTACATATAAAGCTGAAATCCCGAATCGTGCAATTTGCACGCAGTGGCAAAATCCTGCATGCAAGATGCAAGTCCGCAAGACAATGCCTACAGGCATAAAAAAAGGACCCCGAAGGGTCCTTCTTCTTACGCTACGTTCTTAGACGCCGGATGCCTTGGCAGCGGCAACGTCCTTGATCGACAGCTTGATACGGCCGCGGTTGTCCACGTCCAGTACCAGTACTTCAACTTCCTGACCTTCTTTGAGGATGTCGGTCACTTTCTCAACACGAGCATCGCTCAGCATGGAGATGTGAACCAGACCGTCCTTGCCAGGCAGGATGTTGACGAAGGCACCGAAGTCGACGATGCGCTCGACCTTACCGACGTAGATCTTGCCGATCTCGGCCTCGGCAGTGATGCTCAGAACACGCTGACGAGCAGCTTCAGCAGCGTCTTTGGTCTCACCGAAGATCTTGATCGAGCCGTCGTCTTCGATATCGATCGAAGCCTTGGTTTCTTCGCAGATGGCACGGATGGTCGCGCCGCCTTTACCGATGACGTCACGGATCTTGTCGGTGTCGATCTTCATGGCGATCATGGTCGGAGCGTTTTCCGACAGTTCGCTACGGGACTGACCAATGATCTGGTTCATCTGGCCGAGGATGTTCAGGCGCGCTTCCAGGGCCTGGCCCAGGGCGATTTCCATGATCTCTTCGGTGATGCCGTTGATCTTGATGTCCATCTGCAGCGCGGTAACACCTTTGGCGGTACCGGCTACCTTGAAGTCCATGTCGCCCAGGTGGTCTTCGTCACCGAGGATGTCGGTCAGGACGGCGAATTTCTCGCCTTCTTTAACCAGACCCATGGCGATACCGGCAACCGGTGCCTTCATCGGTACACCAGCGTCCATCAGGGCCAGGGAAGCACCACAGACCGAAGCCATGGAGCTCGAACCGTTGGATTCGGTGATTTCCGATACGACGCGGATGGTGTACGGGAACACGTCGGCGGCAGGCAGCATGGCCTGAACCGAACGACGGGCCAGACGGCCGTGACCGATTTCGCGACGGCCAGCACCGCCCATGCGACCACACTCGCCCACCGAGAACGGCGGGAAGTTGTAGTGCAGCATGAAGGGGTCTTTCTTCTCGCCTTCGAGGGTGTCCAGCAGTTGCGCGTCACGGGCAGTACCCAGGGTCGCAACGACCAGGGCCTGGGTTTCGCCACGGGTGAACAGCGCCGAACCGTGGGTCTTTGGCAGTACACCGACTTCGATGTTCAGCGGACGTACGGTCTTGGTGTCACGGCCGTCGATACGCGGCTTGCCGTTAACGATGTTTTCGCGAACGGTGCGGTATTCGATTTCGCCGAAGATTTCTTTGACTTCGGAAGCCGAAGGTTGACCTTCTTCACCGGAGAACTTGGCGATCACTTGCTCGCGCAGTTCGCCCAGGCGAGCGTAACGGTCAGCCTTGACGGTGATGGTGTAGGCGTCGGAAACCGCAGCACCGAATTCACCACGGATGGCGTTCAGCAGTTCGGTGTTGGCAGCGGCTGGTTTCCAGTCCCAGGTCGGCTTGGCAGCTTCGGCGGCCAGCTCTTTGACGGCCTGGATCACTGCCTGGAATTCATCGTGGGCGAACAGTACAGCGCCCAGCATCTGGTCTTCGGTCAGCTCTTTGGCTTCCGATTCAACCATCAGCACGGCGTCGGAGGTACCGGCAACGACCATGTCCAGGCTCGAGGCAGCCAGTTGCTCGTAGGTCGGGTTCAGCAGGTAGCCGGTGCTTTCGTGGAAAGCTACGCGGGCGGCGCCGATCGGGCCTTCGAACGGAATGCCGGAGATGGCCAGGGCAGCCGAGGTACCGATCATCGCAGCGATGTCCGGATCGGTCTTCTTGCTGGTGGAAACGACGGTGCAGACAACCTGCACTTCGTTCATGAAGCCTTCTGGGAACAGCGGACGGATCGGACGGTCGATCAGACGCGAGGTCAGGGTTTCTTTCTCGGAAGGACGGCCTTCACGCTTGAAGAAACCACCAGGGATCTTGCCGGCGGCGTAGGTCTTTTCCTGATAGTGAACGGACAGGGGGAAGAAGCCTTTGCCTGGATCGGCCTGTTTGGCACCGACCACGGTCACCAGTACGGTGACATCGTTGTCGACGGTGACCAATACGGCGCCGGACGCTTGACGAGCAATACGGCCCGTCTCGAGGGTAACGGTCGATTGACCGAACTGGAATTTCTTGATTACCGGGTTCACGGTTTCCTACCTTTTTCAGTGGCTCTGGGGGAACTGGTTCTTGCGAATTCTTGGGCAGCACAGGGAATCGGCCCTGTTGGCAGTCCAGATAAAACTAGAGGTTGGGAGCCTGCCCTGCCCTTGCGGTAAACCGCTCAGGCGAGACAGACAGCCAACCTCATAGATACGCAAGGCGTGCTCACCAGCACGGGGGCCAAAGGCTCCGCCTGGTGACTGCAGCACGCCGTGCACACCACTGGCCAGGCCGCTATTAGCGACGCAGACCCAGACGACCGATCAGGGCGCTGTAACGAGTGGTGTCCTTGCCTTTCAGGTAGTCCAGCAGCTTACGACGCTGGTTAACCATGCGGATCAGACCACGACGGGAGTGGTGGTCTTTGCCGTTGGCCTTGAAGTGGCCTTGCAGCTTGTTGATGTTGGCGGTCAGCAGTGCAACTTGCACTTCCGGGCTACCGGTGTCACCGGCGGCTTGCTGGTATTCGCCAACGATCTTTGCTTTTTCTTCAACGCTGAGTGCCATCTGGCTTCTCCAAATCAAGGGAAACCGAACAAACGGTTTCCAATAGGCCAGGGACTGCTCCCTGTATTCATAAAGTGAGGCGTGACCGTGCCTATTAACAGCCATCCTCTTTACCACCAGTACCAGGCCTGAACCTGACACTGAAGGTTTCGATCATTCTGACCGAATCAATCGACGTGGCGCGATGCGCCCGTCTTCGCTCACTTCACCGATACCGATGAAACGACCGTTGTGATCTTGTACCCGGACCATGCCGAACTTCGGCGCGTCGGGGGCTCTGACCGGCTGACCATTGAGCCAGTAGAACGCACTGTGCTCGGAGAACTGCAACAGTGGCCAGTCCTGCAGACCGCTGTCCGATGGCATCAGGAAGCGATCGACCGCTTCGTTGCCACCTTCGGCGTGGACCGCTTCGAGCTCTTCGAGGGTCACGGTCTGGGCCAGCTCGAAAGGACCGGCGTGAGTACGGCGCAGTTCAGCGACATAGGCTCCGCAACCGAGCACCTCGCCGATATCCTCGACCAGGGTGCGGATGTAGGTGCCTTTGCTGCAGCCGACCGACAACCGGACACGGGTGCCTTCGCACTCGAGCAATTCCAAGCGGTTAATAGTAACAGAACGCGCCTCGCGCTCCACTACTTCACCTGCACGGGCAAGCTTGTACAGCGGCTGGCCGTCACGCTTGAGGGCCGAGTACATCGGCGGTATCTGACTGATTTGACCACGAAATTGTGGCAAAACCGCTTCGATATCGGCGCGACCAACGGTCACGTCACGGGTTTTCAGCACTTCACCTTCGGCGTCGCCCGTGGTGGTGGTCTGACCCAGTTGCATGACCGTCTCGTAGCCCTTGTCGGAATCGAGCAGGTATTGCGAAAACTTGGTCGCCTCGCCGAAGCACAGTGGCAGCACGCCGCTGGCCAGTGGATCGAGGCTACCGGTGTGCCCGGCCTTTTCGGCGTTGAGCAGCCAGCGGACCTTCTGCAGGGCGGCGTTGGAGGTGAACCCCAACGGCTTGTCGAGCAGGATGATGCCGCTGACGTTACGACGGATACGCTTGACCTGAGCCACCGCTTACTCCTTGGTGTCCGGGGGCGTGTCGGAAGCCTGGTGCAGCTTGTCTTCGGCGACGGCGCGCTCGATCAGGGCCGACAGGTGGGCACCGCGACTGATGCTTTCGTCATAGTGGAAATGCAGTTGCGGCACGCTGCGCAGTTGCATTTCCTTGCCCAGGTGCACGCGCAGGAAACTGGCCGCACCGTTGAGCACCTTGAGGGTCTGCTTGATGTCTTCCGCGCCTTCCTGGCCCATGGAGGTGATGAACACCTTGGCATGGCCGACATCGCGGCTGACATCCACAGCGGTAATGGTGACCACGCCGACACGCGGGTCTTTGACTTCACGACGGATCAACTGGGCCAGCTCGCGCTGGATCTGATCGCCAATGCGTTGGGTACGGCTATATTCTTTTGCCATTTTTGCTACCTGTAACTAAAGCGGCAAACGCCCGGCCAGGCTAGAGCCGGACCGGGCGTTGCGTTCAGAGCCGCCAAGCGGCGCCCTGGGGCGGGCGATTGGCGGTTCCCATGCTCGCGGCTTAGAGCGTACGAGCCACTTGGACTTTCTCGAAGACTTCGATCTTGTCGCCGACCTTGACGTCGTTGTAGCTCTTGACGCCGATACCGCATTCAATGCCGGCACGTACTTCGGACGCATCGTCCTTGAAGCGACGCAGCGATTCCAGCTCGCCTTCGAAGATCACCACGTCCTCGCGCAGTACGCGGATCGGACGGTTGCGGTAGACCACACCCTCGACGACCATACAGCCGGCGATGGCGCCGAACTTCGGCGAACGGAACACGTCACGCACTTCGGCGATACCCAGGATGTTCTCGCGAACATCGCTGCCGAGCATACCGGTCAGGGCTTTCTTGACGTCTTCAATGATGTCGTAGATCACGTTGTAGTAACGCATATCCAGACCTTCCTGCTCGACGATCTTGCGCGCGCCGGCATCGGCACGCACGTTGAAGCCGAACAGTACTGCATTGGAAGCCAGGGCCAGGTTGGCGTCGCTCTCGGTGATACCACCGACACCGCCGCCGATCACGCGAACCTGTACTTCGTCGTTGCCCAGGCCGCTCAGGGAGCCCTGCAGGGCCTCGAGAGAACCACGAACATCGGACTTGAGCACGATGTTGAGGGTCTTCTTCTCTTCCTGGCCCATGTTCTCGAAGATGTTCTCGAGTTTGCCAGCGTGAGCGCGAGCCAGTTTGACCTCGCGGAACTTGCCTTGACGGAACAGGGCAACTTCACGGGCTTTCTTCTCGTCAGCCACTACCGACAGCTCGTCACCGGCGTCCGGGGTGCCATCCAGGCCGAGGATCTCGACCGGGATCGACGGGCCGGCTTCTTTAACAGTCTTGCCGTTTTCGTCGAGCATGGCCCGTACACGGCCGTAGTTCGAACCGCACAGGACCATGTCGCCCTGACGCAGGGTACCGTCCTGAACCAGCACGGTAGCCACCGGGCCGCGGCCCTTGTCCAGACGCGACTCGACCACCACACCACGACCCGGGGCCGATGGAGTGGCCTTGAGCTCGAGGATCTCGGCTTGCAGCAGGACGGCTTCGAGCAGTTCGTCGACACCGGTACCCATCTTCGCCGACACCTTGACGAACGGCGTGTCTCCACCCCAGTCCTCGGAAGTGACGCCTTCGACGGCCAGTTCGTTACGGATGCGATCGAGGTCAGCACCCGGCTTGTCGATCTTGTTCACCGCAACGACCAGCGGAACACCGGCAGCCTTGGCGTGCTGGACCGCTTCGCGGGTTTGCGGCATCACGCCGTCGTCCGCTGCAACCACCAGGATCACGATGTCGGTCGCCTTGGCACCACGGGCACGCATGGCGGTAAACGCGGCGTGACCAGGGGTGTCGAGGAAGGTGACCATGCCGCGGTCGGTTTCCACGTGGTAGGCACCGATGTGCTGGGTAATACCACCGGCTTCGCCAGCAGCAACCTTGGCACGACGGATGTAGTCGAGCAGCGAGGTCTTACCGTGGTCAACGTGGCCCATTACGGTCACGACTGGTGCACGGGAGAAGGTCTCGCCTTCGAACTTCAACGACTCAGCCAGGGAATCTTCCAGGGCGGTGTCGCTGACCAGGGTGACCTTGTGGCCCAGCTCTTCGGCGATCAGCTGAGCTGTCTCCTGGTCGAGCACCTGGTTGATGGTCACCGGAGTGCCCAGTTTGAACATGAACTTGACCACTTCAGCGCCCTTGACGGACATCTGGTTGGCCAGGTCGGAAACCGTGATGGTCTCGCCGATCTGCACGTCGCGGATAACCGGACCGGTCGGGTTCTGGAAGCCATGGGCGTTGCGCTTCTTCGGCTTGCCCTTGCCACGGCCACCACGACGGAAGCCATCGCTTTCTTCGTCGGTGGTACGCGGAGCGGCACGCGGGGTAGGCGCCTTTTCCTTTTCCTTGACCTTGACCGAAACGCGCGGCGCTTCGTTACGGCGCTCGCCGCCACGACGCTCGTCGTCACGCGACTTGTCGCTGCGACGGACGTCGTCTTTCTTGCGCTCGGCAACCGGTGCCGGAGCGGCGTCGGCGGCGTCGATCACAGGTGCTGCAGCCGGAGCCGGGGCAGCAGCGGCAGCAGCCGGTGCGGCGTTCGCAGCGGCTGGCTGGCGACGGGCTTCGTCCTCGGCACGCTGACGTGCTTCGGCATCGGCTTTTTCACGGGCAGCGTTTTCCGCTGCACGGCGCTCTTCCAGCTCGCGCTTCTGCTCGGCCTGGATTTCTTCCGGGCTGCGCTGAACGAATACTTTCTTCTTGCGTACTTCTACGCTGATGCTCTTGCTACCGGCGACACGCAGGGTGCTGGTGGTTTTGCGCTGCAAGGTGATCTTGCGCGGCTCTTCCACTTTTGCCTTGTGGCTGCTTTTCAAATGAGCCAGCAATGCCTGCTTCTCATTGTCGGTCACTACCTGACCGGCGTCGGTGTGCGGCAGACCTGCCTCACGCATCTGCTGCAGCAGGCGCTCTACCGGTGCAGCGACCTCTTGGGCCAATTCTTTCACCGTGACTTGCGTCATGCACTTCTCTCCTCAGGCCGCGCCTAATTACTCGAACCAGTGGGCTCGGGCGGCCATGATCAACTTGCCGGCACGCTCTTGGTCGATGCCGTCGATGTCGAGCAGGTCGTCAATCGACTGCTCGGCCAGGTCTTCGCGGGTAACTACGCCGCGCACCGCCAGTTCCATCGCCAAATCCTTGTCCATACCCTCAAGCGAGAGCAGGTCTTCGGCCGGATGGGCGTCTGCCAGCTTTTCCTCAGTAGCGATGGCTTTGGTCAACAGGCGATCCTTGGCGCGAGCACGAAGCTCGTTGACGATGTCCTCGTCAAAGCCGTCGATGTTGAGCATTTCTTCCAGCGGTACGTAGGCAATCTCTTCCAGGCTGGTGAAGCCTTCATCGACCAGCACCTGTGCCAGCTCTTCGTCGACTTCCAGCTCGTCGATGAAGTTGCGCAGGATGTCACCGGTTTCAGCTTGCTGCTTGGCCTGGATGTCCGATTCGGTCATCACGTTCAGGGTCCAGCCGGTCAACTGACTGGCCAGGCGCACGTTCTGGCCACCACGGCCAATCGCCTGGGCCAGGTTGTCGGCACCCACGGCGATGTCCATGGCGTGGGCATCTTCATCGACGATGATCGCCGCGACTTCAGCCGGCGACATGGCGTTGATGACGAATTGTGCAGGGTTGTCGTCCCAGAGGACGATATCCACACGCTCACCACCGAGTTCGCCGGACACTGCCTGGACACGCGAACCGCGCATGCCGATACAGGCACCTTGCGGGTCGATGCGTTTGTCCTTGGAGCGCACGGCGATCTTGGCGCGCGAACCCGGATCACGGGACGCGGCCATGACTTCGATCAGGCCCTCGGCGATTTCCGGCACTTCGATGCGGAACAGTTCGATCAGCATCTGTGGCGCGGTACGCGACAGGATCAACTGCGGGCCGCGGTTCTCGGTGCGGATTTCCTTGAGCAGTGCACGCAGGCGCACGCCAACACGGAAAGTCTCGCGGGAGATGATGTCTTCACGGGCCAGCAACGCTTCGGCGTTGTTGCCCAGGTCAACGATGACGTTGTCACGGGTGACCTTCTTGACGGTACCGGAGATGATCTCGCCCAGACGCTCGCGGTAGGCATCTACCACCTGAGCGCGCTCGGCTTCACGGACCTTCTGGACGATGACTTGCTTGGCGGTCTGGGCGGCAATGCGGCCGAATTCGATCGACTCGATCTTCTCTTCGATCACGTCACCGACTTTAGCTTCAGGATGGGTGTCCTGAATCTTCGCTGGCCACACTTCGATCGCCGGATCGTCCAGATCCTTTTCTTCGACGACAGTCCAGCGACGGAAGGTTTCGTAGCTACCGGTGTGGCGGTTGATTTCCACACGCAGGTCGACTTCGTCGTCAAAACGTTTTTTGGTTGCAGTGGCCAGAGCCACTTCCAGCGCTTCAAAAATTACGCTGGCCGGTACGCCCTTTTCGTTGGATACCGACTCAACAACCAGCAGTACTTCTTTGCTCATCGTACGCCTCGCCTTTCGCAAGCCATTGGATCCGCGCGGTCCGCGGGATCCGGCACGTCTCAGTCAAAACTGGGAATAATGTTGGCCTTGTCGATCGAATCGATCGGCAACAGGAATTCGTTGTTGTCTACCTGGACCACAACATCCTGATCCTCCACGCCACGGAGAAGGCCCTGAAAGTTACGACGACCTTCAAAGGGCGTACGCAGCTTGATCTTCACTTGTTCGCCGGCATGCGAAGCAAACTGTTCCAAGGTGAACAGCGGGCGATCCATGCCAGGAGAGGACACTTCAAGGGTATATTCGGACGTAATCGGGTCTTCGACATCGAGGATCGCACTGGCCTGGTGACTGACTTTTGCGCAGTCATCAACCAGCACGCCATCTTCTTTATCGATATAAATCCGCAGGACCGAATGTTTGCCTTGAGAGATGAATTCGATCCCCCAGCATTGATAGCCAAGAGCCTCGACCACCGGGGCCAACAAGGCCTGCAACTGTTCTAGCTTGCTCGACACCTGAACCCCCTCGTGCATGCTATGCAAATAAAAAATGGGCAAAGCGCCCATCCCTGATACGCCGTTGAATACCGGCGCTATGACTGTTCAGCCAAGAAAAAGCCCCTGCAAAAGGGGCTCCGCTGAAACTGGTTGCGGGGGCTGGATTTGAACCAACGACCTTCGGGTTATGAGCCCGACGAGCTACCAGACTGCTCCACCCCGCGACAAAGCTGGGGCGAAAGTATACGACCGAACCCCGACAGGGTCAATCTAACCTCCACCTACAAGAAAGCCCGCTGTAGCGGGCTGTCTTGTTTCAATTGGTACCGAGAAGGGGACTCGAACCCCTACACCCTATGGGCACAACCACCTCAAGGTTGCGTGTCTACCAATTCCACCACCTCGGCAATACTACTTTGAAACCCGTTACTTCTGCTCTTGAGCCGGAGGAACATCGCCAGTCTTAGTGGCTTCGCTCTTCTGCTCCTGGAGCACCGGTACATCATCTGTTGCCGGCTTTTGCTGCTTCACTTCCAAGACCGCTGGATCTGGCAACCCTACTTGAGTCAGCTCTTGAGCTTTCTCCTTAGCAAAGTATCCTAACCCAAGAGCAGTTAAGAAGAAAGAGGCAGCTAGTATAGCAGTAAACTTACTCAGAAAGGTAGCAGAACCTTGGCTTCCGAACACAGTATTTGAAGCACCTGCGCCGAAAGATGCACCCGCTTCCGCACCTTTACCCTGTTGCAGCAACACCAGCACTACCAAACCCAGCGCGCCCAACAGATGCAAAACAACGATCACTGTTTCCAGCATTTTTCAGTTTCCTGCGGCGCGACAAATTGCACCGAATTCGTCTGCGTTCAGGGAAGCCCCACCAATCAGGCCCCCATCGATATCCGGCATGCCGAACAGTTCAGCCGCATTGGCCGCCTTCACGCTGCCGCCGTATAGAAGCCGCACACTCGCTGCGACTTCCGGGTTCTTTGCCGCCAACTGCTCGCGAATGGCCTTATGCACATCCTGAGCCTGCTGTGGCGAGGCTGTCAGCCCTGTACCGATGGCCCATACAGGCTCATAGGCAATCACCGCACTGGCGAAGACTTCGACACCGAACGCTTCGATGACGCTGTCCAGCTGACGCCCGACAATCTCAAGCGTTTTACCCGCTTCGCGCTCTTCGAGGGTTTCCCCTACACAGAGCACTGGCTTCAAACCACAAGCCTGTGCCGCAGCGAACTTGCGATTGAGGACTTCGTCGTTCTCGCCAATGATCTGGCGGCGCTCGGAGTGCCCAATCAGTACCAGCTCGCAACCTGCCTCGACCAGTTGACTCGGTGCAATTTCACCGGTCAGTGCGCCTTGCTCAGGCTGTACCGCAGAATTCTGAGCGCCGACGGCGATCGCCTTGCCTTGTACGCCATCAATTACCTGATTGATGTACAGGGCGGGGGGAAACACCGCGACCTCGACACCGCTCGGCAGGGCGAGATTACTCAAGCCCTTGATCAGCTCAGCGACGCTGGCGCGGGTACCGTGCATCTTCCAGTTACCAGCTACCATAGGGCGACGCATGCTGTACCTCGTCGGTCAAAGAGGGCGCAGATGTTACCCAACCCGATCAGCTCTGGCAAGCGTAATTCAAACGCAAACTTCACTTACCAGTTTTGCCAGGGCTTCGGCGTGGCCGCGGACCTGATTTTCATCCTCGCCTTCGACCATTACCCGCACCAGAGGCTCTGTCCCGGACTTGCGCAGCAGCACACGACCACGGCCGGCCAGCGCTTCGGTAACCTTGGCACTGGCATCCTTGACCGCCGGATGTTCCAGCGGGTCGACCTTGCTCGCACCAAAGCGCACGTTGATCAGCACCTGCGGGCACTTGCGCAGGGCCTGACGGGCCTGGGCCAGGGTCTCTTCGCGGCGTTTGAGGGCCATCAGCACCTGCAACGCGGCGATGATCGCATCACCGGTGGTGGTGTGGTTGCAGCACACCACGTGCCCGGAGTTCTCGCCACCGATGACCCAGTCGCGCTCCAGCAGCTCGGCCATCACGTAGCGGTCACCGACCTTGGCGCGCACGAACGGGATGTCGAGGTCCTTCAGGGCCAGCTCCAGCCCCAGGTTGCTCATCAGGGTGCCCACCACCCCGCCCTGCAGCTTGCCGCGCTCATGCAGGTCACGGGCGATGATGAACAGCAGCTCGTCGCCATCGACGATGGCGCCGGTGTGATCAACCATCAGCACCCGGTCGCCGTCGCCATCGAAGGCGATGCCGAGATCGGCATGGCCCACCAGCACCGCTGCCTGCAGCGACTCGATGTGGGTCGAACCGCAGTTCTCGTTGATGTTCAGGCCATCAGGCTGCGCTGACAGCACGGTGACATCGGCACCCAATTCGCGAAACACGCTCGGCGCGACCTTGTAGGTAGCACCGTGGGCGCAGTCGACCACGAGCTTGAGGCCGGCAAAATCAGTGCTGCTCGGTACGCTGCTCTTGCAGAATTCGATGTAACGCCCGGCCGCATCGTTGATGCGCGAGACCTTGCCCAGCTTGCTCGATTCGACCACGGTCATCGGCTGGTCGAGCAGTTCCTCGATCATCAGCTCGACTTCGTCCGGCAGCTTGGTGCCCTGCCCGGAGAAGAACTTGATGCCGTTGTCGTCATGGGGATTGTGCGAAGCACTGATAACGATGCCCGCTTCGGCATGGAAGGTACGGGTCAGGTAGGCGATGGCCGGGGTCGGCATCGGCCCGAGCAGCATTACATCGGCGCCCGCCGCTGACAGCCCGGCTTCAAGCGCCGACTCGAACATGTAACCGGAAATTCGCGTGTCTTTACCGACCAGTACCCGGCAGGCACCCTGCTTGCGAAAGGCCATGCCCGCCGCCCAGCCGAGCTTGAGCATGAAGTCAGGGGTGATGGGGTATTCGCCGACACGGCCACGAATACCGTCGGTACCAAAATATTTTCTGCTCATAGATGCTCCATCACTCTTATTCGGCGGCTTGCACCGCAGCAATCATCCGCACTACATCGGCGGTTTCGGCGACATCGTGAACGCGCAATATGCTCGCGCCCTTGGTCATCGCCAGCGCAGCCAGGGCAAGGCTGCCATAGAGCCGTTCTCCAACCGGACGGCCCAGGGCCAGGCCGATCATGCTTTTGCGCGAAACACCTACCAGCAAGGGACGCCCCAACCGGTAAAGTGCTTCCATGTGCTTGAACAGGCTGAGGTTGTGCGCCAGGGTCTTGGCGAAGCCGAAGCCTGGATCGAGGATGATCCGCCCGGCCTCGATGCCGACTGCCGCACACGCTGCCATACGCTGTTCAAGATAGTTCGCCACCTCGGCGGTGACATCCTCGTAATGCGGATTGTCCTGCATGTCGCCCGGCTCGCCACGCATATGCATCAGGCACACCGGCAAACCGGTGGCTGCTGCGGCATCCAGGGCACCATCACGGCTGAGCGAGCGCACATCGTTGATCAGTCCGGCACCGAGCCTGGCCGATTCGCGGATAACCGCTGGCGTCGAGGTATCGACCGAGATGATCACATCCAGCTCGCGATTGATCGCTTCGACGATCGGCGCGACGCGCTCCAGCTCTTCAAGCGCCGACACCGCACGTGCACCGGGGCGAGTGGACTCGCCACCGACATCGACCAGGGTCGCACCGGCAGCCACCATCGCTTCGGCGTGGCGCAAGGCTGCGTCACGCTGGGTGAAGCGGCCGCCATCGGAGAAGGAATCGGGGGTGATATTGAGGATACCCATGACATGGGTACGGGACAAATCAAGAACCCGGTTGCCGCAAGGCAACCGGGTCGGGTACTGCTGTGAAGTCATATGTGCCCTTAGACTTGCGCCGCTGGACCGCCGATCGGCGACTCAGGGCGATCGCTCTGCGGAGCAGAGGCGCCTGGAGTGCCCGATCCACCTTCCCAGTCACGCGGTTCGCGCGGCTCGCGACCGGCCATGATGTCGTCGATCTGCTCGGCATCGATGGTCTCGTACTTCATCAGCGCATCGGCCATGGCGTCGAGTTTGTCGCGGTTTTCGGTGAGGATCTGCTTGGCCGTGGCGTAGCACTGGTCAATGATGCTGCGTACTTCCGAGTCGATCAGCTTGGCGGTCTCACCGGAGACACTGGCGTGCTGGGAACCGGCACTGCGGCCCAGGAACACCTCACCCTCTTCTTCGGCATACATCAGCGGACCGAGTTTTTCCGACAGACCCCACTTGGTGACCATGTTACGGGCAATCTGGCTGGCTCGCATGATGTCGTTGGAAGCACCGGTGGTGACGCCATCGAAGCCCAGGGTCATCTCTTCGGCGATACGGCCACCGTACAGCGAACAGATCTGGCTGATCAGCGCGCGCTTGGACAGGCTGTAGCGGTCTTCCTCAGGCAGGAACATGGTGACACCCAGTGCCCGGCCGCGCGGAATGATCGATACCTTGTAGACCGGATCATGCTCGGGCACGACGCGACCGACAATGGCGTGACCAGCCTCGTGATAAGCGGTGTTCTGCTTCTCTTTCTCGGACATGACCATGCTCTTGCGCTCGGCGCCCATCATGATCTTGTCTTTGGCCAGCTCGAACTCTTTCATCTCGACGACGCGCTTGCCACCACGGGCAGCGAACAGCGACGCCTCGTTGACCAGGTTGGCCAGGTCGGCACCGGAGAAGCCTGGAGTACCACGGGCAATGACCGCTGGATTGACGTTCTCGCCAATCGGCACCTTGCGCATGTGCACCTTGAGGATCTGCTCACGGCCACGGATATCCGGCAAGCCTACGACGACCTGACGGTCGAAGCGGCCTGGACGCAGCAGCGCCGGGTCGAGGACGTCCGGACGGTTGGTCGCGGCGATGACGATGATACCGTCGTTCATTTCGAAGCCGTCCATCTCCACCAGCAACTGGTTGAGGGTCTGCTCGCGCTCGTCGTGACCGCCACCCATGCCGGCGCCACGATGGCGACCGACGGCGTCGATTTCGTCGATGAAGATGATGCACGGTGCGTGTTTCTTGGCCTGTTCGAACATATCGCGAACACGGCTGGCACCGACACCGACGAACATCTCGACGAAGTCGGAACCGGAGATAGTGAAGAACGGCACCTTGGCTTCGCCGGCAATAGCCTTCGCTATCAGGGTCTTACCGGTACCTGGCGGGCCAACCATGAGTACGCCGCGAGGAATACGACCGCCCAGGCGCTGGAACTTGCCCGGATCGCGCAGGAACTCGACCAGCTCGCCGACTTCTTCCTTGGCTTCGTCGCAGCCGGCAACGTCGGCCAGGGTGGTTTTCACCTGATCTTCAGACAGCAGGCGCGCCTTGCTCTTGCCGAAGCTCATCGGCCCGCCCTTGCCCCCGGCACCGCCTTGCATCTGGCGCATGAAGAACATGAATACAGCAATGATGACCAGGATCGGGAAGCTGGCGACCAGCAGTTGGGTCCAGATGCTCTGCTGCTCTGGCTGTTTGCCCTCGACCACGACGTGGTTGTCGACCAGGTCACCGATCAGGCCGTTGTCCTGAATGGCCGGACGGATGGTCTTGAAGCTGTCGCCATCGGTACGTTTACCGGTAATGACGTAGCCGTCGACCGCAACGCGCTCGACCTTGCCATCCTTGACCTGCTGAATGAAGTCGGAATAGTTGAGGGTCTGCGGCTCATTCGGGCTGGAGAAGTTGTTCATCACTGTCACCAGGACAGCCGCGATGATCAACCACAGGATCAAGTTCTTTGCCATATCGTTCAATTAGCTACCCTCTGAAGCCGGCTGACGGCGCAGCCGTGCCTCGCATGATATTCACCGGCTTAACTTACTACATAACCTACACATCTGCAGGCGCCGTCTGTAACCCTTTGTGAAACCTAGACTACACGATGTTCATCCAGGTCAGGCAGGAGAGCCGATTGGAAAAAACTATCGGATACCCTGAAAGCCGCCGGCCTGACGCCCTACTCGCCGCGATAACCCCTCGCCAGCAAGTACTGCTCGCGGGAGCGGTCCCGCGAAGAATCAGGCTTGAGCATCTGGACCTTGTCGAATTTCTGACGAGCGTCCTTGAGGTATACGTCAAACCCTTCGCCCTGGAAAATCTTGATCAGGAAATCACCACCCGGCTTGAGCACCCGGGTCGCCAGATCAAGGGCCAGCTCACAGAGAAACATGGCCTTGGGAATATCCACGGCAGGCGTACCACTCATATTGGGGGCCATATCGGAAATCACAAGGTCTACGTGCGAATTACCCACCGCTTCGAGGATCTGCGCCAGCACTTCGTCCTGGGTAAAGTCACCCTGGATGAAGGTAACGTCGGGAATGCTGTCCATTTCCAGGATGTCGGAAGCGATCAAACGCCCCTGACCACCAATCAGACGACTGGTCACCTGCGACCAGCCACCCGGGGCCGCGCCCAGGTCGACGACGCTCATACCGGGGCGGATAATCCGGTACTTTTCCTGGATTTCCAGCAATTTGTAGCTCGCACGCGAGCGATAACCGTCCTTTTGCGCCTTTTTAACGTAAGGATCGTTGAAGTGTTCTTTCAGCCAGCCAAGGCTTGTCTTGGAACGCGCCATTGGGCACCTCGATGATAAGGGTCGTGATTAACTGGGCGGATCCACGGGCCCTCGGGTAAAATGGCCGCCATTTTTACAGAATCAGACAAAGGGTCAGATTATGCCGCTCAATAACGAGCAGAAGAAACAGTACAAATCCATTGGCCACGACCTGAAACCAGTTCTGATTGTGGCAGGCAATGGGCTGACTGAAGGGGTTATCGCCGAACTCGAACGCGCCCTGGTCGATCACGAACTGATCAAGGTCGAGATTCGCTCCGAAGACCGCGAAGAGCGTGCCGCCGCAATTGCCGCGCTGTGCAAGGCCGGCCGCGCCGAACTGGTACAGACCATCGGCAAGAAGGCGCTGATCTATCGCCGCAATCCGCAACCGAACAAGCAGTTGTCGAACATCCACCGTTACAAGTGATGTTCGCCCCGGTCAGTGGCGCGCCTTGCGCGCCCTGCCCGGCACGGGTTGCATGACCAGCAGCAAGCCGGTCAGGCCCAGCACCAGGTAACAGAACAACTGCCAGCGCAGTTCCCCCGGCATGCCCACGCGCAACGCGAAATACACCACGCACGCCAGCATCACCATCGACAACAACTGCCCCCGCATGTCCCGCCACAGACTGGCCAGGCCCTGCGCCTGAATCAGCACCAGCGTCTGCACGCCCGCGCAAAACGCCGCAAACGCCACCAGCAACGATGCCATCAGGCTACCGATATCCTCGATCAACAGCGGCGCCAGGCCAATCTGACCCAACGCCGGCAACAGACCGAAATGCAGCATCCACAGGCCGCCAACCCAGAGTACCTGGGTCAGCTGCCAGATTGCCGGGGCGGCAGCAAAGCCCCGGCGACGGTCAGATGTGTTTGACTTCGACAATCTCGTACTCGACCGTACCGCTTGGCGTCTTGATCACCACGGCATCACCCTCTTCCTTGCCAATGATGGCACGGGCAATCGGAGCACCGACCGAGAGCTTGCCCTGCTTGACGTCAGCTTCGTCCTCACCAACGATCTGGTAAGTCACCTGCTCGCCGGTCTCGGTGTTTTCCAGGTCCACGGTGGTGCCGAAGATCACCTTGCCGGTGTGGGCAATGGTGGTGACGTCGATCACGACCGAGTTCTGCAGACGGCCTTCGATATCGCGAATACGCGCCTCGACCATCCCCTGCTCTTCGCGGGCAGCGTGGTACTCGGCGTTTTCCTTGAGATCGCCCAGCTCGCGAGCCTCACCAATGGCCTGGCTCAGGCGCGGACGCTCGGTCTTGCTCAGGAACAGGTGCTCTTCCTCCAGGGCGCGAGCGCCCTGGACGGTCATCGGGTATTTGGTAATGCTCATGCTTTGAGTCCTGCATGCAGATCCTGCAAGCGGCGAACGGTCTTTTCAGGACCAAACTTCAGCGCTTCGCAGATGGCTTCACCGGCCGCAATGGTGGTGGTGCAGTAAATCTTGTGCTGCAACGCATTGCGACGAATCGAGTAGGAGTCAGCGATCGACTGGCGACCTTCGGTGGTGTTGATGATCAACGACACTTCGTCGTTCTTGATCATGTCGACCACGTGCGGACGACCTTCGGTCACCTTGTTCACGCGACGCACTTTCAAGCCAGCCGCTTCGATGACCTTGGCGGTACCGACGGTGGCGACCACTTCGAAGCCCAGGGCGATCAGGTCGCGGGCAACGCCAGCCACTTGTGGCTTGTCGTCGTCACGCACACTGATGAACGCGGTACCGCCAGTCGGCAGCACTTCGCTGGCACCCATCTGGGCCTTGGCAAACGCTTCACCGAAGCTGTCGCCGACACCCATGACTTCACCGGTGGATTTCATCTCAGGGCCGAGGATCGGGTCAACACCCGGGAACTTGGCGAACGGGAACACCGCTTCCTTGACGCTGTAGAAGTTAGGAATGATTTCCTTGGTGAAGCCGATTTCCTTGAGGCTCTTGCCGGCCATGACCCGCGCGGCAATCATCGCCAGCGAAGTGCCGATGCACTTGGAGACGAACGGCACGGTGCGCGAGGCGCGCGGGTTGACTTCGATCACGTAGATCTTGTCGCCCTGCAGGGCCAGCTGCACGTTCATCAGGCCGACAACGCCCAGCTCCAGGGCCATTTTCTTGACCTGTTCGCGGACTTCGTCCTGAACATGGGCCGGCAGCGAGTACGGTGGCAGCGAGCACGCCGAGTCACCGGAGTGAACACCGGCCTGTTCGATGTGCTGCATGATTGCGCCGATCACCACGTCGGTGCCGTCGCAGACCGCATCCACGTCCATCTCGATGGCGCAGTTGAGGAAGTGGTCGAGCAGCACCGGGCTGTCGTTGGACACTTGCACCGCTTCACGCAGGTAACGCTTGAGCTCGTCCAGTTCGTAGACGATCTCCATCGCGCGGCCGCCCAGCACGTAGGACGGGCGCACAACCAGCGGGTAGCCGATGATACCGGCGGCGCGGATGGCTTCGTCTTCGCTGCGCACGGTGGCGTTTGGCGGCTGCAGCAGGTTCAGGCGCTGAACCATCTGCTGGAAACGCTCGCGGTCTTCGGCGCGGTCGATGGCGTCCGGGCTGGTACCGATGATCGGCACGCCGGCTTCTTCCAGGGCACGAGCCAGTTTCAGCGGGGTCTGGCCGCCGTAGTGGACGATCACGCCTTTCGGCTTCTCGACACGAACCACTTCCAGCACGTCTTCCAGGGTCAGCGGCTCGAAGTACAGGCGGTCGGAGGTGTCGTAGTCGGTGGAGACGGTTTCCGGGTTGCAGTTGACCATGATGGTCTCGTAACCGTCTTCACGCAGGGCCAGTGCCGCGTGTACGCAGCAGTAGTCGAACTCGATGCCCTGGCCGATACGGTTAGGACCGCCACCCAGGATCATGATCTTGTCGCGGGTCGACGGATTGGCCTCGCACTCTTGCTCATAGGTCGAGTACAGATAGGCGGTGTCGGTGGCGAACTCGGCCGCGCAGGTATCAACGCGCTTGTAGACCGGGAACACTTCCAGCTTGTGACGGTGACGACGCAGGTTCTTGTCGGTGATGCCCAGCAGCTTGGCCAGGCGCTGGTCGGAGAAGCCCTTGCGCTTGAGGCGCAGCATCAGGTCCTTGTCGATCGCCGACAGGGCCAGGGTCTTGACCTTCTCTTCGTCCTTGATCAGGTCTTCCATCTGCACCAGGAACCAGTGGTCGATACCGGTCAGGGCGAAGATTTCGTCGCAGGTCATGCCCGAACGCATGGCGTCGGCGACGTACCAGATGCGCTCGGCGCCCGGTACGGTCAGCTCGCGCTTGAGGATGCTGGCAGCGTCAGGGCTGGCCAGGTCGACTTTCGGGTCCAGGCCGCTAACGCCGACTTCAAGGCCGCGCAGGGCTTTCTGCAGCGACTCCTGGAAGGTCCGGCCGATGGCCATGACTTCACCCACGGATTTCATCTGGGTAGTCAGGCGGGCGTCGGCTTTCGGGAATTTCTCGAAGGCGAAACGCGGCAGCTTGGTGACGACGTAGTCGATCGACGGTTCGAAGGACGCCGGGGTACGGCCGCCGGTGATGTCGTTCTGCAGTTCGTCGAGGGTGTAACCGACAGCCAGCTTGGCGGCGATCTTGGCGATCGGGAAGCCGGTGGCTTTCGACGCCAGGGCCGAGGAACGCGAAACCCGTGGGTTCATTTCGATCACGACCATGCGGCCGGTGTCCGGGCAGATACCGAACTGCACGTTGGAACCGCCAGTCTCTACGCCGATTTCACGCAGCACCGCCAGCGAGGCGTTGCGCATGATCTGGTATTCCTTGTCGGTCAGGGTCTGCGCCGGCGCCACGGTGATCGAGTCACCGGTGTGCACGCCCATCGGGTCGAAGTTTTCGATCGAGCAGACAATGATGCAGTTGTCCTTTTTGTCGCGGACCACTTCCATCTCGTACTCTTTCCAGCCGATCAGCGATTCGTCGATCAGCAGTTCCTTGGTTGGCGACAGGTCCAGACCACGGGCGCAGATTTCTTCGAATTCTTCACGGTTGTAGGCGATGCCACCACCGGTGCCGCCCATGGTGAAGGACGGACGGATGATGCACGGGAAGCCGAGCTTCTCGAGGACCGCGCTGGCCTCTTCCATGCTGTGGGCGATACCGGAGCGCGGGCATTCAAGGCCAATGGCCTTCATGGCGGTGTCGAAGCGCGAACGGTCTTCGGCCTTGTCGATGGTGTCGGCGTTGGCGCCGATCATTTCCACGCCGAACTTTTCCAGGACACCTTCGCGTTCCAGGTCCAGGGCGCAGTTCAGGGCAGTCTGGCCACCCATGGTCGGCAGCAGTGCGTCGGGGCGCTCTTTTTCGATGATCTTGGCAACGGTCTGCCACTTGATCGGTTCGATGTAGGTCGCATCAGCCATGGCCGGGTCGGTCATGATGGTGGCCGGGTTGGAGTTCACCAGGATGACGCGATAGCCCTCTTCGCGCAGCGCTTTGCACGCCTGGGCGCCGGAGTAGTCGAATTCGCAGGCCTGGCCGATCACGATCGGGCCAGCGCCGAGAATCAGGATGCTTTTAATGTCTGTACGTTTTGGCATGGGTTGTCACTCAATTCCGCAGGTCAGTCGGCAAGCCGCATTGAACAATCTTGGGGGCGGCACCTGAACGCGGCTTGCACCGGTCCAGGGCCTTCTCGCCAGGTGCTCAGCGGCGCTTGGCCATGGCATCGATGAAACGGTCGAACAGTGGCGCGACGTCGGTCGGGCCCGGGCTGGCTTCAGGGTGACCCTGGAAGCTGAACGCGCTCTTGTCGGTACGCTCGATACCCTGCAGGGTACCGTCGAACAGCGACTTGTGGATGGCGCGCACGTTGCCCGGCAGGGTCGCTTCGTCAACCGCAAAGCCGTGGTTCTGGCTGGTGATCATCACCACACCGGTGTCCAGGTCCTGGACCGGGTGGTTGGCGCCGTGGTGACCATGACCCATTTTCACGGTCTTGGCACCGGAGGCCAGGGCCAGCAGCTGGTGACCCAGGCAAATGCCGAACACCGGGATCTCGGTTTCGAGGATGTCCTTGATCGCCTGGATCGCGTAGTCGCAAGGCTCCGGGTCGCCAGGGCCGTTGGACAGGAACACGCCATCGGGGTTGAGCGCCAGGACTTCGCTGGCCGGGGTTTGCGCCGGCACCACGGTCAGGCGGCAGCCGCGGGCAACCAGCATGCGCAGGATGTTCAGCTTGACGCCGAAGTCGTAGGCCACCACGTGGTACGGCAGCTCGGCGGCTTCAATGGTGGCGTGGCTGTCGGTCTTCAGCTCCCAGACGCTGGAGCGCCATTCGTAGCTGCTCTTGGTGCTGACGACTTTTGCCAGGTCCATGCCCTTCAAGCCCGGGAATCCGCGAGCAGCGGCGATTGCCGCTTCTTCGCTGATGTTGTCGCCGGCAAGGATGCAGCCGTTCTGCGCGCCCTTCTCACGCAGGATGCGGGTCAGGCGACGGGTATCGATACCCGCGATCGCCACCACGTTGTTGGCCTTGAGGTAATCAGGCAGGGATTGCTTGTTGCGCCAGTTGCTCGCGATCAGAGGCAGGTCGCGAATCACCAGACCAGCCGACCAGACGCGGTCGGATTCGGCGTCTTCCGGCGTGGTGCCGGTGTTGCCGATGTGCGGGTACGTCAGGGTAACGATTTGCTGCGCATAGGAAGGGTCAGTCAGGATTTCCTGATAGCCGGTCATTGCGGTGTTAAACACCACCTCACCAACGGTCTGACCGTCGGCTCCAATGGCTTCACCGCGAAAAATGCTGCCATCGGCAAGGGCGAGTATGGCTGGCTTAGTCAAGAAGACCTCCCGTAAATCAAGCCTGAAGGGGCGATCGCAGGTTGCAAAAAAGCGGAATGACGTATAGACACGTCACCCCGCTTTCTTCGTCGAATTATCTGCGCGCTTTTAGTGGACACACTAAAGCTGTAGCTTACAGAAAAATGCTTTTTTGGTCTACCACTTAAGTGCCTGAAAGGCGCAGGAATGCGACAGGGCGCACTGGGAGGGTCTTGTGGGAGCGGGCTTGACCCGCGATTGCGGCGTGACAGACAAACCGCAATCGCGGGTCAAGCCCGCTCCCACAGGGGATATGGCGCAGATCAACGCAGGTCGAGCACGTCCTGCATGTCGTACAGGCCAGGCTCGCGCCCGTCCAGCCACAGGGCGGCACGCACCGCACCCCTGGCGAAGGTCATGCGACTGGAGGCCTTGTGGGTGATCTCCAGGCGCTCACCTTCAGCAGCGAACAGCACGGTGTGATCACCGACCACATCGCCGGCACGCACGGTGGCGAAGCCGATGGTCTGGCGATCACGCGCACCGGTCTGGCCTTCACGGCCATACACCGCCACTTCCCGCAGGTCACGACCCAGCGCACTGGCAACCACTTCACCCATGCGCAGCGCGGTACCCGACGGCGCATCGACCTTGTGCCGGTGGTGAGCCTCGATGATCTCGATATCCACGTCATCGCCCAGCACCCGCGCAGCCATGTCCAGCAGCTTCAGGCTGAGGTTGACGCCAACGCTGAAGTTGGCGGCGAAGACGATCGGAATGTCCTTGCCCGCCTCGACCAGCAACTGCTTCTCTTCAGCGGAGAAACCGGTGGTGCCGATGATCATCGCCTTGCCTGCCTTGCGGCAGAACGCCAGGTTCTTCAGGGTCACCGACGGGTGAGTGAAGTCGATCAGCACGTCGAACTCGTCGGCGACCTTGGCCAGGCCGTCGGACAGCAGCACGCCGATCCGGCCCAGCGCCGCCAGTTCACCGGCATCGGCGCCGACCAGCGAGCTGTCCGGGCGGGCGATCGCCGCGGTCAAACCGGCACCCGGGGCTTGCTGCACCGCTTCGATCAGGGTCTTGCCCATGCGCCCTGCCGCGCCCATTACCGCTATACGTCGCATGCCCTATTCCTTCTTACAGATCGCCGAAGAAGCGCTTCACGCCTTCGAACCAGCCATTGGCTTTCGGCGAATGGGAACTGTCGCCTTCCAGCGAATCACGCAGCTCTTCGAGCAGCTCGCGCTGACGACGGCTGAGGTTGACCGGAGTCTCCACCGCGACCCGGCACATCAGGTCACCGGCACCACCACCGCGCACCGGCGCCACACCCTTGCCACGCAGGCGGAATTGCTTGCCGGTCTGAGTGCCTTCCGGGATTTTCAGCTTGACCCGACCATCAAGGGTCGGCACTTCCAGCTCGCCACCCAAGGCGGCATCGGTGTAGCTGATCGGCACTTCACAGTACAGATGCTTGCCATCGCGCTGGAAAATCGAGTGCTCACGCACGTTGATCACAACGTACAGGTCGCCAGTCGGGCCACCCTGGGAACCAGCCTCGCCTTCGCCAGACAGACGAATACGGTCGCCGGTATCGACGCCAGCCGGGACCTTGACCGAAAGCGTCTTGTACTCTTCGATGCGGCCTTCGCCGTGGCACGAATCACACGGGTCGGTGATGACCTTGCCCTGGCCGTGGCAACGTGGGCAGGTCTGCTGGACCGAGAAGAAGCCCTGCTGCATGCGCACCTGGCCAATACCGCCACAGGTCGGGCAGGTCGAAGGCGACGAGCCTTTCTTGGCCCCGGAACCGTCACACGGCTTGCAGTTGACCAGCGTCGGCACACGGATGTTGACCGTGGTACCGCGCACGGCTTCTTCCAGGTTCAGCTCCAGGGTGTAACGCAGGTCGCTGCCACGCTGGGCGCCACCACGCGAACCACCACGGCCGCCGCCGAAGAAATCGCTGAACACATCACCGAAGATATCCGAGAAGTTCGCGCCGCCGAAACCGGCACCGCCACCACCCATGCTCGGATCCACGCCGGCATGACCATACTGGTCATAGGCCGCACGCTTGCTGGCATCGGAGAGCACTTCGTAAGCCTCGTTGGCTTCCTTGAATTTCTCTTCCGACGCTTTGTCATCAGGATTACGGTCCGGGTGATGCTTCATCGCCAGGCGGCGATAGGCCTTCTTCAGATCCGCTTCACTGGAGCCGCGCTCAACTCCCAGAACTTCGTAATAGTCACGCTTTGCCATAAGTCTTTGCACTCTTGAGGACGTTCGGCAAACCTCTGCGCATTCCGCGCTGTGCCGCCAGCACCTGCCTCACCTACCCTCCGGGCGGCTGACAGATGCTGTAAAAATTCGGGTATTGCAGACACGCCAACGCGGGAGCAAGCCCCCGCGCGGCGACATCCTACCAGCCAACCATCAAAAAACAGTCAATTGGCCGACAACCTGTAGCAATTACTTGTCTTTGACTTCTTCGAACTCAGCATCGACAACGTCGTCATGCTTGGCTTCCGGCTCGGCCTGCTGAGCGCCGCCCTTAGGCTGTTCAGCCGACTGCTCGGCGTACATCTTCTGGGCAACCGGAGCCGAAACCTTCGACAGCTCTTCGACCTTGGCGTCGATGGCAGCCTTGTCGTCGCCCTTGATGGCGGCTTCCAGGGCAACCACGGCAGCTTCGATCGCAGTCTTCTCGTCGGCAGTGACCTTGTCACCGGCGTCAGCGACCATCTTGCGAGTCGAGTGAACCAGTGCATCACCCTGGTTACGGGCAGTGGCCAGCTCTTCGAACTTGCGGTCTTCTTCCGAATTCGCTTCAGCGTCGCGGATCATCTGTTGAATTTCTTCATCAGACAGGCCGGAGTTGGCCTTGATCACGATCGACTGGGTCTTGCCAGTAGCCTTGTCCTTGGCGCCTACGTGCAGGATGCCGTTGGCGTCGATGTCAAAGGTCACTTCGATCTGCGGCACGCCACGTGGTGCTGGTGGAATGTCGGCCAGGTCGAACTTGCCCAGGGACTTGTTCTGCGCAGCCTGCTTGCGCTCACCTTGCAGCACGTGAATGGTCACGGCGCCCTGGTTGTCATCGGCAGTCGAGAACACTTGCGACTTTTTGGTCGGGATAGTGGTGTTCTTCTCGATCAGCGCGGTCATCACGCCACCCATGGTTTCGATACCCAGGGTCAGCGGGCTGACGTCCAGCAGCAGTACGTCTTTGACGTCACCGGCCAGTACCGCACCCTGGATCGCAGCACCCATGGCAACCGCTTCGTCCGGGTTGACGTCTTTACGGGCTTCTTTACCGAAGAAGTCGGTAACAGCTTTTTGCACCAGCGGCATACGGGTCTGACCGCCGACCAGGATCACGTCGTCGATCTTGCTGACGTCGATACCGGCGTCTTTCATGGCGATGCGGCATGGCTCGATGGTGCGCTGAACCAGGTCTTCTACCAGCGATTCCAGCTTGGCGCGGGAGATCTTCACGTTCAGGTGCTTGGGACCGGTAGCGTCTGCAGTGATGTACGGCAGGTTGACGTCGGTCTGCTGGCTCGAGGACAGCTCGATCTTGGCCTTTTCAGCGGCTTCTTTCAGGCGCTGCATGGCCAGCGGGTCACCTTTGAGGTTCATGCCGCTTTCTTTCTTGAACTCGTCGACGAGGTAGTCGATCAGGCGGATGTCGAAGTCTTCACCACCGAGGAAGGTGTCGCCGTTGGTGGCCAGCACTTCGAACTGATGCTCGCCATCGACTTCGGCGATTTCGATGACCGAAACGTCGAAGGTACCGCCACCCAGGTCATAAACGATCACGGTGTGATCGCCCTTGGCCTTGTCCATGCCGTAGGCCAGGGCAGCCGCGGTTGGTTCGTTGATGATCCGCTTGACGTCCAGGCCGGCGATACGGCCGGCGTCCTTGGTGGCCTGACGCTGGCTGTCGTTGAAGTAGGCCGGAACGGTGATCACCGCTTCGGTCACTGGCTCGCCGAGGTAGTCTTCGGCGGTTTTCTTCATCTTTTTCAGGATTTCAGCCGAGATTTGTGGCGGTGCCATTTTCTGGCCGTTCACTTCAACCCAGGCGTCGCTGTTGTCAGCCTTGACGATTTTGTACGGAACCATCTGGATGTCTTTCTGCACCACTTCTTCGTCGAAGCGACGGCCGATCAGACGCTTGACCGCGTACAGGGTGTTGTGCGGGTTGGTGACCGCCTGGCGCTTGGCCGACTGGCCAACCAGGATTTCGCCATCGTTGGCGTAGGCGATGATCGACGGCGTGGTACGAGCGCCTTCGGCGTTCTCGATGACCTTGACGTTGCCGTTTTCCAGAATGGAGACGCAGGAGTTGGTGGTCCCCAGGTCGATACCGATGATTTTACCCATGTTAACTCTCCCGAAACTTGAATTTGGTTGCCGCAGCAGTGGTGGCTAACTGCGGTAATACTTGAATGCTTGACACCTAGATGGGGGCGCCGAAAACGATTTCAAGCCTGCTCGTCAATCGACGGCGTAACCGCTGCCGGGGCCTTGCTGACCACGACCATGGCCGGGCGCAGCAGGCGGCCGTTGAGCTGGTAGCCCTTCTGGAACACCTTGAGCACGCTGTTGGGCTCGACCTCGGCGCTTTCCTGCATGGCCATCGCCTGATGGTGCTCGGCATTGAACGGTTCGCCGTGCGGATCGATGGCCTCGAGGTTGTAGCGCTTGAGGGTGTCGTGGAACATTTTCAGGGTCAGCTCGATGCCTTCACGCATCGGGCGAATGCTCTCGTCGTCCGCGCTGGACAGCTCCAGGCCGCGCTCGAGGCTGTCGATGACCGGCAGCAGGTCACCGGCGAATTTTTCCAGGGCGAACTTGTGCGCCTTTTCTACGTCCTGCTCGGCGCGGCGGCGCACGTTCTGCAGGTCGGCGGCGGTGCGCAGGGATTGATCCTGGGCCGCCGCCAGCTGCTCTTCGAGCACCTGCACGCGGGCGCTCAGCTCTTGGTCGCCAGTCGCTTCGGCGTTCAGATTCTGTTCATCCAGCTGTTCGTCAGCCATAAAATCTCTCCTCTCGAATAAGGTCTGCGAGCATTACTCGCGCGTCTGCCGGCTATATGGGGTCGCAAAACCCAGGTTCAAGGGCCTTCAAGACGGCTTGCTCACATTCGCTCATAACCCAGCGCAATCAGAACCGCGCCCTGATAACCAAATCGAACTAAACATCAGCATTGTCAGCGGATTTGAAAACACTGTATAAATAACCAGACCTAACGCCTGGGAGCCGCCCCAATGCTGGTGCACCTGTCCGTACACAACTACGCCATCGTCGAACACCTGGACCTCGAGCTCGCCCGCGGGATGAGCGTCATCACCGGTGAAACCGGGGCCGGCAAATCGATCATGCTCGACGCCCTGGGCCTGACCCTGGGCGATCGCGCCGACAGCGGCGTGGTGCGCCCCGGGGCCGACAAGGCCGACATCCTCGCCACCTTCGACCTGGTGGACATCCCCGAAGCGCGCACCTGGCTGGCCGAGCGCGACCTCGAAAGCGATGGCCCGTGCATCCTGCGCCGGGTGATCACCGCCGAAGGCCGCAGCCGCGGCTACATCAACGGCACGCCCTGCCCGCTCGGCGACCTCAAGGCCCTGGGCGAGCTGCTTATCGACATCCACAGCCAGCATGAGCACCAGTCGCTGCTGAAAACCGACACCCACCGCCGCCTGCTCGACGAATACGCCGGCGCCACCGACCTGGCCCGCCAGGTACAGCTGGCGGCCCAGCGCTGGCGCCAGACCCGCCAGGAGCTGGAACGGCTGTCCAATTCCGGCGATGAGCAGCGCGCGCAGCACCAGTTGCTCAGCTACCAGCTCGAGGAGCTGGACAACCTTGGCCTGGGTGAAAACGAACTGGAGCAGCTGGAGCAGGAACACAAGAACCTGACCAATGCCGAAGCGTTGTTCGGCATCTGCCGCCAGGTTATCGACCACTGCAGCGAAAATGATTCAGGCAACGTCCTCAACGCCCTGACTGCCAGCCTCAACCGCCTGACCGCCGTGCAGAATGCGCCCAAGGCCCTGGGTGAAGCCGCCACCATGATCGCCAGCGCACAGATCCAGGTCGAGGAAGCCGTCGGCGAGCTGAACCGCTTCCTCGACAACTTCGATGCCGACCCGGCGCGCCTGCAACAGCTCGAAGAGCGCCTCGACACTATTTATACCCTTGCTCGCAAACACCGGGTGCACCCCACCGAGCTGGCCAGCCTGCAGCAGCGCTTGATGGAAGAGCTGGAAAACCTCAACGCCAACGACGAATCGATCGAGCGCCTGGGTGAAGAACTGGCCGCCTATGCCCGCCATTACCAGGACAAGGCTGGCGAACTGAGCGCCTTGCGCCAGCACGCCGCCAGCCAGCTGGCCAGCGCGGTGGAGCAGGAAATCCAGCGCCTGGGCATGCCGGGTGGCCGCTTCAGCATCGAGTTGCACGCCAACAGCACCGACGAACTGCAGCCCCAGGGCCTGGAACAGGTCGAGCTGCTGGTCAGCGCCAACCCTGGGCAGCCGCTCAAGGCCCTGGCCAAGGTTGCTTCCGGTGGCGAGCTGTCGCGGATCAGCCTGGCGATCCAGGTGATCACCGCACAGACCTCGCGCATCCCGACCCTGGTGTTCGACGAAGTCGACGTGGGTATCGGCGGGCCCACTGCGGAGATCGTCGGCCAGTTGCTGCGCCGCCTGGGCGAGCGCGGTCAGGTACTGACCGTAACCCACCTGCCGCAGGTGGCTGCCCAGGGCCACCATCACCTGTTCGTGCATAAAGTACGTGACAGCGATGCCACCCATACCGCCGTGGCCAATCTGGGCAAGCGCGAGCGTGTTGAAGAGGTTGCCCGCATGCTCGGCGGTATCGACCTGACCAAAGAATCCCTGGCCCACGCACGCAAGATGGTGGTCACCAGCAAGGCCTGAAACACGCGGCTATAAAAAGCCATAAGCCAGAAAGCACGAAGGCGACCCCAGGGTCGCCTTCAGCACTTCTACAGCAATGTAATTATTGCTTACTTTTTCTTGCGTACGTACAGCACCAGATTGTGGTCCACCAGCTCGTAACCGTGCTCTTCCACGATTTGCTTCTGGCGCTTCTCGATTTCAGCGTCAAAAAACTCGATGACTTCGCCGGAGTCGACTACGACCATGTGATCGTGGTGACCACCGTCAGCCAGCTCGAACACGGCGTGACCGCCATCGAAGTTGTGGCGTACAACCAGGCCAGCAGCTTCGAACTGGGTCAGAACACGGTAAACCGTGGCCAGACCGACATCCTCGCCTGCTTCCATCAGCGCCTTGTAGACATCCTCAGCACTCATGTGACGCTGCTCGGTAGAGTCGAGCATCTGTAGAATTTTTACTCGAGGCAGTGTCACCTTGAGACCGGCTTTGCGCAGTTCGCTATTTTCAACCATGGTCAGCTTTCTCGCCGATGCTGCTTCGCAGCTTCTCTGAATACGGGTATGATCGGGGTTTACGTTGTCCAGCCAAGATAGTGGAAGTCGCCCACCGATGCAAAACACCAAGCTCTTGCTAACCAGCCTCACCTTCGTGGGACTGCTCGCACTCGCCGGTTGCTCGTTCCCCGGGGTTTACAAAATCGACATCCAGCAGGGCAATGTCGTCACGCAAGACATGATAGACCAATTGCGCCCCGGAATGACCCGTCGGCAAGTACGGTTTATCATGGGCAACCCGCTGATCCAGGATACTTTCCACACCAATCGTTGGGACTACCTGTACAGCCTGCAGCCCGGTGGCGGTGAGCGCCAACAGGAGCGCATGAGCATCTTCTTCAACGAGAACGATCAGCTCGCCAGCCTGTCCGGCGACTTCATGCCGGGTGTCAGCCGCGACCAGGAGATTCTGGGTGGCAGCAGCGACACCACTGTCAGCCCGGCCGGCACCACCGAACCCGCTGCGCAGGAAAAACCTGCCAAGCCAGGCTCGCTGGAAGCCACCATCCAGAAAGACGTGGACACCATCGAAGTGACTCCGGTACCCGTGCCAGAACCACTGGACACCTCGCCGCAGTAAGCCTGCAGCGCGTATAAAAAAGCCCGGATCAGTCCGGGCTTTTTCTTACCTGTAATTCAGCGTTTGGCTTTCTTGAATACCCTGGCGACCTTGGCGGCGCGCTGCTTGCGCACCTCCTTGGGGTCCACCAGCAATGGCCGGTAGATCTCGATGCGATCACCCGCCTCGACCTGGTGCGCTTCAGGGTTAGCGATCACCCGGCCAAAGATACCGATCGGGCAGGCTTGAATATCAGCCTCGGGAAAATGCGCGGCGATTCCCGAGAGTTTTACCGCTTCAGTGAGCGTCGTGCCCGTCGGCACCTCAACACTGAGCAGCACCTGCCGCTCGACCAGGGCGTACACCACCTCGACCGTTAGCAAGGCTTCAGACATGGAGCTGCTTGGCACGCTGACAGAAGGCATCGACCAGGGTGTTGGCGGCCTGGTTGAACAATGGCCCCAAGGTGGCACGGACCAGTGGCCCGGCATAATCGAACGACAGGTCGAGGCTGATCTTGCAGGCCTTCTCGCCCAATGGCTTGAATACCCAGACACCATGCAACTGGGTAAAAGGCCCTTCTTCAAGGTTCATTTCGATGGACTGACCCGGCACCAGCACATTGCTGGTTACAAACTGCTGGCTCATCCCCCCCTTGGCGACCTCCAGGCGCGCGCGCATGTGCGTGTCGCTTTCTTCCATCACGGTGCTGGACGAACACCAGGGCAGGAACTCCGGATAGCGCGCTACATCATTGACCAGGTCGTACAGGGCCTGGGCGGGATAGGGCAGCAAGGCCGAACGTTGAATATGGGTAGTCATCCAGGGGTCGATTCCAAAGCTGGGCGGCAAATACAACCAGAATGCCGAGGGGCGCCATCGAGCGCATCAAGAGCGCGCATTGTCCGGGATTCACGGCAACGGCTCAAGCACACTGCTACCCCGTAGCCGACAGCGCGGCGACTGCCTATAATGCCGCCCCTATGGCTAACCAAAAGAAACATCCGACAGGGACTATCGCGCAGAATAAAAAGGCGCGTCACGATTACTTCATCGAGCACAAGTTCGAGGCCGGATTGGTCCTGTCCGGTTGGGAAGTAAAAAGTCTGCGTGCCGGCAAGGCGCACCTGACCGACAGTTACGTGGTGCTCAAGGATGGCGAGGCCTGGCTGATGGGCAGCCATATCACGCCGCTGACAGCCGCCAGTACTCACGTCATCGCCGACCCGACACGTACCCGTAAACTGCTGCTCAACCGTCGTGAGCTGGAGCGCCTGCATGCGGCCGTCCAGCAAAAAGGCTACACCTGCGTGGCCTTGTCGATCTATTGGAGCAAGCACTTGATCAAGTGCGAAATCGCACTGGGCAAGGGCAAGAAGGAATACGACAAGCGCGATACCCAGCGCGAGCGCGATTCCGACCGCGAATTGCAGCGCGCGGTGCGCAACAAGGGCAAGGAAGACTGATTCCAGCCTGAAGCGCCTTTATCGCGGGGCAAGCCCGCTCCTACAGGAGCGGGCTTGCCCCGCGATTGCTAACGCCCGCTACGCCGCTCCGCCCGCGCCACCCGCTGAACCTCCTGGCGCACTTCGTCGAGCACCTCCTGCACATAGGTGATGTGCCGGTTGGACACTTCGCGAGCATCTTCCGCACGCCCTTCGACAATCGCCAGGTACAGCTCACGGTGCTGGCTGATGAGCATGTCGCGGGTTTCGGCGCGCTGTTTGTACATGCCGCCGATGTTGGTCACCACGTTGCGCTTGAGCAGGTCGAACAGGCCACGAATGGTGTGCAGCAGCACCGCGTTATGGCTGGCTTCGGCGATCGCCAGGTGGAAACGCGCATCGGCCGCGCCCTCCTCGGCCCGGTCCACTTCATCGGCGCGGGCGTAGCAATCCTGCAGGGTATCGAAGGCCGCCTTGAGCCGCTGGCGATCCGGCTCAGTGGCGCGGATCGCCGCATAATAGGCGCACGATGCCTCCAGGGTATGTCGGAACTCCAGCAAGTCGCGCTGTGCTTCGGGGTTGCTTTCAAGCAACTGCAGCAGCGGGTCGCTGAAGGTTGAGCCGAGCGATTCGGCCACATAGTTGCCACCGCCCTGGCGGCTGACCAACAAGCCCTTGGCCACCAGCTTCTGGATCGCTTCGCGCAACGACGGTCGTGACACGCCGAACTGCTCGGCCAGCGCCCGCTCTGCAGGCAGGCGCTGACCGGCCGTCAAGGTGCCTTCGAGAATCATCCCTTCCAGCCGCTCGACGATATCGTCGGACAAACGGCGTTGGCGGACCTGATCAAAAACCATCACATGCTCTCCACATCCCGAGTGCGTTCGGGGCTGTCTATTCTGGCGCATCCGCGACCCGCCGACACCCATCAGTTGGCAAATTTCCCTGCCGCTCAGTCCCGTGCTCCCGCACAAATCCGACGAAAGTTTTCCTGGGACAAATTGACACAGCCGCAGCGAGGCTTTTAACCTAGCGCCTCGACATTGTAAATTGGTCTTACCAATTATCCAATGCCAGTGCTGACCAACAACAATTAGGGGCCACCCCATATGCAAACCTGGCAACAGCTTTACAGTCCGCTTGGTAGTCTTGGCCTGTCCGCGCTCGCGGCAGTCATCCCGATCGTGTTCTTCTTCCTCGCGCTGGCGGTGTTCCGCCTCAAGGGTCATGTGGCCGGCAGCATCACGCTGGGCCTGTCGATCCTGGTGGCGATCTTTGCCTTCCAGATGCCTGCCGACATGGCGCTTGCCGCCGCCGGATATGGCTTTGCCTATGGCCTGTGGCCGATTGCCTGGATTATTGTCGCCGCCGTGTTCCTGTACAAATTGACCGTCAAGAGCGGCCAGTTCGAAGTGATCCGCAGCTCGGTGCTGTCGATCACCGATGACCAGCGCCTGCAGGTGTTGCTGATCGGTTTCTGCTTCGGCGCCTTCCTCGAAGGTGCGGCAGGCTTCGGCGCACCGGTGGCGATCACCGCCGCCCTGCTGGTTGGCCTGGGTTTCAACCCGCTGTATGCGGCCGGCTTGTGCCTGATCGCCAACACCGCACCAGTAGCTTTCGGCGCCCTGGGCATCCCGATCATCGTGGCCGGCCAAGTCACCGGTATCGACGCCTTCAAGATCGGCGCCATGACCGGTCGCCAACTGCCCCTGCTGTCGCTGTTCGTGCCGTTCTGGCTGGTGTTCATGATGGACGGCCTGCGCGGCGTCAAAGAGACCTGGCCTGCCGCACTGGTGGCCGGCTTGAGCTTTGCCGTAACCCAGTACTTCACCTCGAACTTCATCGGCCCGGAACTGCCGGACATCACCTCGGCCCTGGCCAGCCTGATTTCCCTGACCCTGTTCCTCAAGGTCTGGCAGCCCAAGCGCTCGTTCGCCAGCGCCACCGGCAGCGTTGGCGCCGCCGTGGTCCAGGGCGGCGGCAGCCAGCCTTCGCCGTACAGCTTCGGCGAGATCTTCAAGGCCTGGTCGCCGTTCCTGATCCTCACCGTGCTGGTCACCATCTGGACCCTCAAGCCATTCAAGGCCGCCTTCGCTGCTGGCGGTTCGATGTACAGCTGGGTGTTCAACTTCGCCATCCCGCACCTTGATCAACTGGTGATCAAGTCCGCACCGATCGTTGCCACCCCGACGGCGATCCCGGCGGTGTTCAAGCTCGACCCGATTTCCGCCACCGGTACCGCGATCTTCTTCTCGGCGCTGATCTCGATGCTGGTGCTGAAGATCAATTTCAAAACTGGTCTGACCACTTTGAAAGAGACCTTCTTCGAACTGCGCTGGCCGATCCTGTCGATCGGCATGGTCCTGGCCTTCGCCTTCGTCACCAACTACTCGGGCATGTCGTCGACCATGGCGCTGGTATTGGCCGGCACGGGTGCGGCATTCCCGTTCTTCTCGCCATTCCTTGGCTGGCTGGGCGTGTTCCTGACCGGTTCCGACACCTCGTCCAATGCCCTGTTCAGCTCGCTGCAGGCCACCACTGCGCACCAGATCGGGGTCAGCGACACCTTGCTGGTAGCGGCCAACACCAGCGGCGGCGTGACCGGCAAGATGATTTCGCCACAATCGATCGCCGTGGCCTGCGCCGCCACCGGCCTGGTCGGCAAAGAGTCGGACCTGTTCCGCTTCACCCTCAAGCACAGCCTGTTCTTCGCCACCATCGTCGGCCTGATCACCCTGATCCAGGCCTATTGGCTGACCGGCATGCTGGTTCACTAAAGTGTCAGGGGCCGGACGCGTTGTGGCGCGCCCGGCAGCCGCCCCTTTAACCAACGCTGCGAGACCCCATGATCATTTCTGCCTCTACCGATTACCGCGCAGCTGCCCAACGCAAGCTGCCGCCGTTTTTGTTCCACTACGCCGACGGCGGTGCTTATGCCGAGCACACGCTGCGCCACAACGTTCAGGACCTGGCCGGCATCGCCCTGCGTCAGCGCGTGCTGAAGAACATGTCCGAACTGAGCCTCGAAACCCAGCTGTTCAACGAAACCTTGAGCATGCCCGTGGCCCTGGCGCCGGTCGGCCTGACCGGCATGTACGCGCGCCGCGGTGAAGTGCAGGCTGCCCGTGCGGCAGCGGCCAAAGGCATTCCGTTCACCCTGTCGACCGTATCGGTGTGCCCGATCGAAGAAGTGGCACCCGCCATCGACCGGCCGATGTGGTTCCAGCTCTATGTGCTCAAGGACCGCGGCTTTATGCGCAACGCCCTGGAGCGCGCCAAGGCTGCTGGCGTCACCACCCTGGTGTTCACCGTCGACATGCCGGTGCCTGGCGCTCGCTACCGTGATGCCCACTCGGGCATGAGCGGCCCGAATGCACCGCTGCGCCGGGTCTGGCAGGCCATGACCCACCCGCAGTGGGCCGTGGATGTCGGCCTGCTGGGCAAACCCCATGACCTGGGCAATATCTCCGCCTACCGCGGCAGCCCGACGGGCCTGGCCGACTACATTGGCTGGCTGAGTGCCAATTTCGACCCGTCGATTTCCTGGAAGGACCTGGAGTGGATCCGGGAGTTCTGGGAGGGCCCGATGGTGATCAAGGGCATCCTCGACCCGCAAGATGCCAAGGACGCCGTGAAGTTTGGCGCCGACGGCATCGTCGTTTCCAACCACGGTGGCCGCCAGCTCGACGGCGTACTGTCCAGCGCCCGCGCCCTGCCGGCGATTGCCGACGCGGTCAAAGGCGAGCTGAAGATCCTCGCCGACTCCGGCATCCGCAGCGGCCTGGACGTGGTACGCATGATCGCCCTGGGTGCCGACACCGTGCTCATCGGCCGCGCATTCCTCTACGCCCTGGCCACCGCTGGCGAAGCCGGGGTGAAAAACCTGCTGGACCTGTTCGAGAAAGAAATGCGCGTGGCCATGGTGCTGACCGGCGCCAAGTCGATCAGCGAAATCAACCGCGACTCGCTGGTCCGCGAACTGGGTGCCTGATTGGTGCGCCTTCGAATCACAGCCTGATTGACCGGGGTACGCGGCGCACCAGACGCCACTGCCCCGCGAGGAGATTGCATGAGTCTGCCCGCCGCGTTCCTCGATTCGGTAGCCCGCCTGATACCCGGCGAGCGACGTTTCGACGACCCGCTCTCGACCCTGGCGTTCGGCACCGATGCCAGCTTCTACCGGCTGATCCCCAAGCTGGTGGTACGCGTCGAATCCGAAGATGAAGTGGTCGCCCTGCTCAAGTTGGCCCAGCGTGAGCGCGTGCCGGTAACCTTCCGCGCCGCCGGCACCAGCCTGTCTGGCCAGGCCATCAGCGATTCACTGCTGATCGTGCTCGGCGATAACTGGAACGGCCGCGAGATTCGCGACCAGGGCCAGCAGATTCGCCTGCAACCCGGGGTGATCGGTGCCCAGGCCAACGCCTGGCTGGCACCGTTCGGGCGCAAGATCGGCCCGGACCCGGCCTCGATCAATGCCTGCAAGATCGGCGGCATCGTCGCCAACAATGCCAGCGGCATGTGCTGCGGCACCGCGCAGAACACCTATCACACCCTGGCCGGGATGCGCCTGGTGCTGGCCGACGGCACGCGCCTGGACAGCGAAGATCCGGCCAGTGTCGCCGCCTTCGAACACAGCCACGCCGGCTTGCTCGATGAGCTCGCGCGCCTGGCTCGGGAAACCCGCGCCAACACCGAACTGGCAGCGAAGATTCGCCACAAGTACCGCCTGAAGAACACCACCGGCCTGTCGCTCAATGCCCTGATCGACTACGACCAGCCGCTGGATATCCTCAGCCACTTGCTGGTCGGCTCCGAAGGCACCCTGGGCTTTATCAGTGCCGTGACCTACGACACAGTGATCGATCACCCGAACAAAGCCTCGGCACTGATCGTCTTCCCGGATGTGGAAACCTGCTGCAACGCCGTCACCGTGCTGAAGAGCCAGCCGGTATCGGCCGTGGAGCTACTCGACCGGCGCAGCCTGCGCTCGGTGCAGGACAAGCCCGGCATGCCGGCCTTCGTCCAGCAACTGTCCGAAGGTGCCTGCGCGCTGCTGATCGAATCGCGGGCGGCAACCCAGGCGCTGCTGCACGAACAACTGGCGCAGATCATGGCCTCGCTGGCCAGCTTCCCGGTGGAACAGCAGGTCGACTTCACCGAAGACGCCAAAGAGAACGCCAAGCTCTGGGCCATCCGCAAGGACACCTTCCCCGCCGTCGGCGCTGTGCGCAAGACCGGCACCACGGTGATCATCGAAGACGTGACCTTCCCGGTCGAACAACTGGCCATTGGCGTCAATCGCCTGATTGCGCTGTTCGACAAGCACCGATACGACGAAGCGATCCTGTTCGGCCATGCCTTGGAGGGCAACCTGCACTTCGTCTTCACCCAAGGCTTCAACAGCGCCGAGGAAGTCGCCCGCTACCAGGCCTTCATGGACGATGTGGCGCAGCTGGTGGCGGTGGAGTTCGGCGGCTCACTCAAGGCCGAACACGGCACCGGGCGCAACATGGCGCCCTTCGTCGAGCTGGAATGGGGCAGCGAAGCCTACCAGTTGATGTGGCAGCTCAAACGCCTGCTCGACCCCAACGGCATCCTCAACCCGGATGTGGTGCTCAGTGAAGACCCGCAGATCCACCTGAAGAACCTCAAGCCGCTACCGGCGGCCGACGAGATCGTCGACAAGTGCATCGAATGTGGCTTCTGCGAACCGGTATGCCCCTCCAAAGGCCTGACCCTGAGCCCGCGCCAGCGCATCGTCATGTGGCGCGATATCCAGGCGAAAAAACGTGCCGGCAGCGACACCCGCGAGCTGGAACGTGACTACCAGTACCAGGGCATCGACACCTGCGCCGCCACCGGCCTGTGCGCCCAGCGCTGCCCGGTGGGGATCAACACCGGCGAACTGGTGAAAAAACTGCGCGCCCAGGCAGCCGCTCATGTGAAGACCGCCGACTGGCTGGCCGACAACTTCCACACTGCCCTCAGCGGTGCACGCTTTACCCTGCAGGCGGCCAATGGCGCCCGCCGATTACTCGGCGCGCCGCGCCTGAGTCGCCTGAGCGCCAGCCTGAGCACGCTCAGCCATGGCCGCGTGCCGCAGTGGACGCCGGCCATGCCGCAACCGCTCAAGGCCGTGCAGTTGACCCCGGCCAGCAACGACGCGCGGCCACGGGTGGTGTACCTGGCCGCCTGTGTTTCGCGGGTGATGGGCCCGGCGGCGACGGATCGCGAGCAGACCTCGCTGCTGGACAAGACCCGCGCCCTGCTGGAAAAGGCCGGCTATCAAGTGGTGTTCCCGGACAACCAGGACAGCCTTTGCTGCGGCCAGCCGTTTGCCTCCAAGGGCTACGCCGAGCAGGCCGAGCACAAGCGCCAGGAGCTGATCAACGCCCTGCTCCACGCCAGCCGCGGCGGCCTCGATCCGATCTACTGCGACACCAGCCCGTGCACCTTGCGCCTGGTTCAGGACCTGGCGGAAACGCGCCTGGACCTTTATGACCCGGTGCGTTTCATCCGCACCCACCTGGTCGACAAACTGGAGTTCACCCCCCAGGAAGAGCCGATCGCCGTGCACGTGACCTGCAGCACCCAGCACCTGGGCGAAAGCCAGGCGCTGATCGACCTGGCGCGGCGTTGCAGCAAGCAGGTGGTGATTCCCGAAGGTATTCACTGCTGCGGCTTTGCCGGCGACAAGGGCTTCACCACCCCTGAGCTCAATGCCCATTCGCTGCGCAGCCTCAAGGATGCGGTGCAGTACTGCAGTGAAGGAATCTCCACCAGCCGCACCTGCGAGATCGGCCTGTCGAACCATGGCGGGATCGATTATCACGGTCTTGTCTATCTGGTAGACCGCGTAACCCGGGCGCGAGCAATCTGAACCCTGGACCAGCAGTCGACGTCGCCCGACCGATAGCGTATACTGAACCTCGAGCGTTGAAAAACGCTTACAGCTAGAGCGCAACACATGGGGCCGATTAGGATTCGACGCCGGTAGTGAAACTCTAGGTGCATGCCGAGTTGGTAACAGAACTCGTAAATCCACTGTTGCAACTTTCTATAGTTGCCAATGACGAAAACTACGAGGGTTACGCTCTCGCTGCGTAAGCAGCTGAGCCCGCTCTCCTGGTAGCTTCGGCTCCAGCAATCACTAGGGGATGCCTGTAAACCCGAAGTGATTGTCATACAGAACAGGATCGCCGTGCAGTACGTTGTGGACGAAGCGGCTAAAACTTACACAACTCGTCCAAAGCACCCTGCCCGTCGGGCGGCTGCGGATTAACTCAATAGACACGGCTAAGCATGTAGGACCGACAGCGGATCACTGGCGGACGGGGGTTCAAATCCCCCCGGTTCCACCAAATACGCAAAAAGCGAAAAAGGCATCTGGCGCTCGCGCCGATGCCTTTTTTGTTGCCTTCTCGAAAGCATTGCTCAAGGACGAAGCCCATGCGCCCACTGATTACCTTGGCCCTGATGCTGCTGTGCGGCGCGCTGCAAGCCGCGCCACAGTGCGAGAACTTCCTCGGCGCATTGGGCACCTACCCCAAGGGCATCGAGTACCTGGGCTGCCACCAGGAACCCGAACTGCAGACGGCCCCCTTGATCGCGACCTACAGGGTCAAGGGCGTCGAAGCGGCTGTGGCCGAGCGTTACCTGCAGCAAACCTACGGCATGCCCCGCCTGCTGTTTATGTGCTGCATGTGGGACTCATTTCGCCACTTCCACCGCGACCGGCAGAGCGGCATCGGCTACGAAATCCTCATGGCTTCCGAAGAGACGCCGATCAACGAGCGCACGCAATGGGCACAGATCGGATTCTTCTACATCACCGTCAGCGTGAATACCCTGGAGCCCTGAGCGGACATCAGCCCTTGGCATACTGCAGCAGCACCTCCAGCGGATGGCGCAGCTGGCGGTCAGCCATGCGCTTGACCTGGCTGCGGCATGAATAGCCGGTCGCCAACGCCTCGCCCTGTTTATCCAGCTTGCCGGCCCAGGACTGCTCGAAGATGGTCCGCGAGGTGTCCTGGTTGCGCGCTTCGTGGCCGTAGGTGCCGGACATGCCGCAGCAACCGGTGGCTTCGGTGACCAGTTTCAGCCCCAGGCGGGCAAATACCTGTTCCCATTGACGGGTACTGGCCGGCACGTTGGTTTTCTCGGTGCAGTGGGCCAGCAGGCGGAAGGTTTCGCTGGCACTCGCGGCCTGTTCGGGCAGTACGTCGATCAACCATTCCTGCGGCAACAGGACGTTCGGGCAATCGCTCAGGCCATCAACCTTCTGGTACTCCTGGCGGTACACCAGGGTCATGGCCGGGTCGAGGCCGACCAGCGGCACACCGCAATCGGCCAGGGCCTTGAGCTGGTTGGCGTTGCGAATCGCCGCCTTGGCGAAGGCGCCGAGGAAGCCCTGGACATGCAAGGGTTTGCCGTTGGCGCTGTAGGGCGCGAGGAACACCTTATGGCCAAGACGGTGGGCCAGCTCAATGAACGACGCCAGCAAAGGGGTTTCGAAGTAACGGGTAAAGGCGTCCTGGACCAGCACGATGCTGCGCTCACGCTGGGCTGGGGTCAGCTCGCGCAGCGCCGGCACGCTGGCCGCGCGCACGTTGCAACGGGTCAGGGTGTTCTGCAGGTTGTAGCGGCTGATCAGCGGGCTATCGAGCATGCCGACATGGCGTTCGAGCAGGCGGCTGACCCATTTCGACCCCATCACCGCGTTGTACAACCCTGGCGCATAGGCCATGTAGGGAATGCTGAACTCCAGCGAACCGATCAGGTAGTCACGCAGCGGGCGCTGGTAACGACCGTGGTACAGCTCCAGAAAGCGTGAACGGAATTCCGGCACGTTGACCTTGATCGGGCACTGCCCGGCGCAGGATTTACATGCCAGGCAGCCGGCCATGGCCTCGTAGACTTCGTGGGAAAAGTCAGCCTCGCCACGGGAGCGCGCCTGGTTGTTACGCAGCCGTTTTGGCAGTTCCTTGAGCCAGGAGGCGTTCTTTTTCGCTGCGGCCAGCACGTCGATGTTGGCCGCCCCCTGCAGGCGCAACCACTCTCGGATCAGCGAGGCGCGGCCCTTGGGCGAATGCTGGCGCTCGCGGGTGGCCTTCCACGATGGGCACATGGCGTCGTTGGGGTCGAAGTTGTAGCAGGCGCCGTTGCCGTTGCAGTGCACGGCGCTGCCAAAGCTTTGCCAGACCCGCTCATCGATCTGCCGGTCAAAATCGCCGCGCATCGGTGCTTCGTTGACTTTGATCAGGCCCTGCTCGCTGCCTGGCGGGGTGCAGATCTTGCCGGGGTTGAGCTGGTTGTAGGGGTCGAACGCGCCCTTGAGCGACTGCAGTGCCGGGTACAGTTCACCGAAGAAATCCGGCACATATTCCGAGCGCAAGCCCTTGCCGTGCTCGCCCCAGAGCAGGCCGCCGTAGCGATGGGTCAGCGCCGCCACGGCATCGGAAATCGGCTTGACCAGCGCCGCCTGGGCCGGGTCTTTCATGTCCAGGGCCGGGCGCACGTGAAGCACGCCGGCATCGACGTGGCCGAACATGCCGTAGGCCAGGCCGTAGCTGTCGAGCAAGGCGCGGAAGTCGGCAATGTAGTCGGCCAGTTGCTCAGGCGGTACTGCCGTGTCTTCGACGAACGGCTGCGGGCGCACTTCGCCTTCGACGTTGCCGAGCAGGCCCACCGAGCGCTTGCGCATGGTGTAGACCCGGGTCACGGCGTCGGCGCCTTCGGCCAGGGTGTGGCCCAGGCGCTCAACTCCGGTGTCGGCCTGCAGGTGGGCGACGAAGGCTTGCACCCGCGCGTTGACTTCGGCCGGGTCATCACCGCAGAACTCCACCAGGTTGATGCCCAGGGTCGGGCGCTCAGCTTGGGCAGGGAAGTACTCGGCGACGCTGTGCCAGACGATGTCCTTCATCGCCAGCATCAGTACCTTGGAGTCCACTGTTTCGATCGACAGCGGCTTGTGCGCCATCAGCGCATTGGCGTCGCGCAGGGCGTCCATGAAGCTGCTGTAACGCACGTTCACCAGCACCGCGTACTTGGGAATCGGCAGCACGTTGAGCTTGGCCTCGACCACATACCCCAGCGAGCCTTCGGCGCCGCACAGTACGCTGTTGAGGTTGAAGCGGCCCTGCTCGTCACGCAGGTGCGCCAGGTCGTAACCGGTCAGGCAGCGGTTGAGCTTGGGGAAGATGGTCTCGATCAACTCGCCCTGGGTTTGCTGGATCTGCCGGGCCATGCGGTACACCTCACCGCTGCGCCCTGGCTGCGCGCAGGCCTGCTCCAGCGCCTGGTCGTCAATCGGCAGGGTGTGCAGGCGCTCGCCGCCGAGCAGCACGCTGTGCAGTTCGAGCACGTGATCGCGGGTCTTGCCGTAGGTGCAACTGCCCTGGCCGCTGGCATCGGTGTTGATCATGCCACCGACAGTGGCGCGGTTGGAGGTCGACAGCTCCGGGGCGAAGAACAGCCCGTGAGGCTTGAGCGCGGCGTTGAGCTGGTCCTTGACCACCCCGGCCTGGACTCGCACCCAGCGCTCCTCGACGTTGATCTCGAGGATGTTGTTCATGTGCCGCGACAGGTCAACGACGATGCCATCGGTCAGCGACTGACCGTTGGTGCCAGTACCGCCACCACGGGGCGTGAGCTTGACCTGGCGAAAGCGCGGTTCGGCGGTCAGCGTGGCAACCCGCGCGACGTCGTCGGCATCCAGCGGGAACACCGCCGCTTGCGGCAGGCGCTGGTAGATCGAGTTGTCGGTGGCAAGCACCGTGCGGGTGGCGTAGTCGGCGCTGAACTGGCCACGGAAACCGCTGGCGCGCAGGGCGGCAAGAAAATCGGCGTAGTCGGCAGCAGGGGCGCTGGTCGGCAGTTGGGCGATCATCAAAGGATGGCCTCTTTAATTTGGCTAATCACGGGAATATCGGAACACTTGCTGGCTGAGCATAATTAGGTCAGCCTCAAGACACTGATATGCCAATGATCCCGGAGCGTGCCGCTGGGGACAACTGGATATTTCTGCCGCTATCGATGACTTTTACGAATGAATTACCGCCACCTCACGCCGTCCATGTCATTGCTGCTGGCTTTCGAAGCCGCTGCCCGGCATGAAAGCTACACCCGCGCCGCCACCGAGCTGTCACTGACCCAAAGCGCGGTGAGCCGCCAGGTGCAGGCGCTGGAGCAGCAACTGGGCCTGACCCTGTTCCGCCGCGAAGGCCGTCAGGTGCGCCTGACCGATGTCGGCAGGCTGTATCAGCGGGAAATGAGCGAAGCCCTCGGGCGGATTCGCAGCGCCACCTTGCAGGCCATGGCGTACCAGTCCGGCGAAGGCAGCCTGCGCCTGGCGACCCTGCCGACCTTCGGCTCCAAGTGGCTGATGCCGCGCCTGCATGAGTTCTACAAGCTGCACCCGGGCATGCTGGTGCACATCAATTCACGCATCGAAGCCATCGATTTTGAAACCAGCGGCATCGACGCCGCCATCGTCGTCGGCAATGCCGACCTGCCGGGGCTTGTCTGTCATCGCCTGCATGCCGAAGAGTTGCTGGTGATCCTCTCGCCGGACACCGCCGCCAGCCAGGCCGACTGGTCACCGGCACACCTGCGCGAACAGTTGCTGCTCAACGTGGCCAACAACCCCAACGCCTGGGGCGAATGGTTTTCCCACCATGGCCTGGCGCACCGCAGCATGCGCCTGGGGCCCAGCTTCGAGCTGACTTCGCACCTGATCCAGGCGGTGCGCGCCGGCATCGGCATCGGCCTGGTGCCGCGCATCCTGGTGACCGACGAGCTGGCCAGCGGTGAACTGGTCAGCGTCGGTGCACCCTTTGCCAGCCAGCGCAGCTACTACCTGATCTACCCGCCACGCAACCAGTCGCTGCCGTCGCTGACGGCGTTTCGCGGCTGGTTGCTGGGGCAAATCTGAAGCCCAGGCTCAGATGCTCAGGCAGATCTTGCCGAAGTGCTGGTTGCTTTCCTGGTAGCGGAAGGCCTCGACGATCTGCTCCAGGTCGAAGGTCTTGTCCACCACCGGACGCAGGCCATTGGCATCAATGGCGCGAACCATCGCCTGTTGCTGCGCCCGGCTGCCGACCAGCACGCCTTGCAGGCGAATCTGCCGCACCAGGGCCTGGACCAGCGGCAGGTTGCCCGCCACGCCGGTGAGGATGCCGATCAGCGACACATGCCCGCCAATACGCGCAGCGATCATCGACTGCTCAAGGGTCGCCGGGCCGCCCACCTCGATCACATGATCGACGCCGCGGTTGGCGGTGAGCTGGCGTACCTTCTCGCCCCAGGCCGGGGTGCTGCGGTAGTTGATCAGGTGGTCGGCACCGAGGGCCTTGAGGCGCTCGAGCTTCTCGTCACTGGAGGACGTGGCGATCACCGTGGCACCGGCCAGCTTGGCGAATTGCAGGGCGAAAATCGACACGCCACCGGTGCCTTGCACCAGTACGGTATCGCCTGGCTTGAGCGAGTCATCGGCCATCAGTGCGCGCCAGGCGGTGAGGCCGGCGGTGGTCAGGGTCGCCGCTTCGGCGTGGCTGTAGCCCTTGGGCGCATGGGTGAAAGAGGTCGCACGGGCAGTTACCTGTTCGCGGGCATAACCGTCGATGCCATCACCCGGGACCGTGGCGAAACCTTCGACCAGCGGCTGACCGTCCAGCCAGTCCGGGAAGAACGTGCTGACCACCGCATCGCCAACGGCGAACTCGCTCACGCCAGCACCCACTGCGGTCACCACACCGGCGCCGTCGGCCATGGGAATACGCGGCGCAGTCGGCCCCCACATGCCACTGACCACGGCGAAGTCGTGATAGTTGAGCGAGTTGGCGTGCAGGCGCACGCTGATTTCGCCGGCTTGCGGCGCCGCAGCCTCACGGGTGCCGACCTGCACCTTGTCGTAACCACCGCCGGTCTGGACGATAATGGCCCTGCTGGTCATGGAAACCTCCTGAGTCGATAGACAAATAGCTGACCAGTCTTTGCCTGCCCCTGCCCCAGGTCAAGCACCAGCGCTTGCATAGTTCGCCAGCAAACCACAATAATGCGACTAATTATCAATTACTCAATATTGCCCCACCATGCCCGCTCCCGATCATGCTGCCCTGCACGCGCTCTACAGCGAACATAACGGTTGGTTGAAGAACTGGCTGCGTGCCCGCCTGGGCAATGCCAGCGACGCCGCCGACCTGGCCCAGGACACCTTTATCCGGGTTTTGAACGCGCGCAATGCCGACACCATTCGCGAGCCGCGCAGCTACCTGGGGGCCATTGCCCATGCGTTGATGATCGACAAGTTTCGCCGCAAGGCGCTTGAACAGGCGTACCTGGACGAACTGGCGCTGCGCCCGGAGCGGGTCGCCGAATCGCCGGAAAGCCGCTTGCTGATCCTCGAAGCCTTGCTGGCCGTGGACCAGATGCTCGATGGTCTGGGCGAGCGTACGCGCACTATCTTCCTCACCGTACAGCTCGAAGGCCTGAGCTATGTGGCCACTGCCGAGCGCCTGGGGGTGTCGGTGACCACGGTGAAGAAGCACCTGATCCGCGCCATGACCCACTGCCTGCTGCTGACGGACGACTGACATGGCCCAGCCGCTGGACGCTCGCACCCTCGAAGCTGCCGCCACCTGGTACGTGCAGCTCAACGCCGCACCGCCCAGCGCTGCCCAGGTGCAGGCCTGGCAAGATTGGTTGGGCAAGAGCCAGGCCCATGCCCAGGCCTGGGCGCGGGTAGAAAAGCTGCAGCGCCAGCTGGGGCGCCTGCCCGCCGATGTCGCCCTGCCGACCCTGGCCGGCGTGCGCGCCCGGCGTCGCGCCGTGCTCAAGACCCTGGCGCTGCTGATGGCCGTCGGTGCAACGGGATGGGCTGTACGGGAAAGTACTCCGGGCCAGGCCTGGATGGCCGAGCTGCGCACCGGCAAGGGCCAGCGCCGCCAAGTACGCCTCGACGATGGCAGCCAGCTCGAACTCAATACCGACAGCGCGGTGGATATCCGCTACGACGGCCAGCAACGTCTGCTGCGCCTGTACAGCGGCGAAATCATGGTGCAGACCGCCCGTGATAGCGCGGCTCGCCCGTTCATTGTCGAAACGGCCGAAGGCCAGGTGCGCGCCCTCGGCACGCACTTCAACGTCCGTAGCGACAATGGCCTGAGCCGGGTCAGCGTGCTGGAACATGCGGTTGAAGTGCATCCGCTCGACCAGCCGCTGTTGATGCTGCGCCTGGAGGCCGGGCAAAGCGTCAGCTTCGACCGCAAGCAGATTGCCGCCGCCCATAATGCCCTGCCCGGCACGGGTGCCTGGACCCAGGGCATGCTGACCGTGATCGAATGGCGCCTGGAGGACTTCATCAGCGAACTGCGCCGTTACCGTCCCGGCGTGCTGCGCTGCGCCGAAAGCGTCGCCGACGTGCGCCTGTCCGGCGCCTTTCGTATCGACGACACCGACACCATCCTGGAAAACCTGGGCATGTCGTTGCCGGTCAGGGTGCGTTACCTGACCCGCTACTGGGTCAGCATTGAAGCTGTCTGAAGAAATTTCGCACAAAGGGTTGCCGATTTTCATTCTCATTCGGCTACGCAGGTAAAGCGGCACATTTCGACCGCCCCCTCTGCCCAGCCAATCGAAGGAAATCCTGCATGACCCCGACTTGTCCGCGCGCCCCCCGCCCGCTGGTTCGCGCTGTCCACCTGGCGCTGTTCGGCCTGACCCTGGCGCCGCTGCCGCTGCTCGCGCTACTGCCCGCCGAGGCCATGGCGCAGAGCGCCAGCACGCACTTCCAGATCGCCCCGGGCCCGTTGGGCACCGCCCTGAGCCTGTTCGCCACCCGCGCCAACATCACCCTGTCGTTCGATGCCCGGCAGACCCAGGGCCAGCAGTCGGCCGGCCTGCAAGGCAACTACTCGGTGGAAGAAGGCCTGGCGCGCCTGCTCAGCGGCACCGGCCTGCAGGCTCAGCGCCAATCCAACGGCGGCTACGTATTGGTGCCGGCCAACGCGGGCGCAGCGATGGAGCTGGGCGCCACCAGCATCAATGCCCTGGGCCTGGGTGAGACCACCGAGGGCACCCATTCCTACACCACGGCGGCAACCCGCACCGCGACCAAGCTGCCGCTGTCGATCCGCGAAACACCGCAAACCATCACCGTGGTCACCCGCCAGCAGATGGACGACCAGGGCGCCCAGAGCATTGCCGATGTGTTGCGCAACACCCCCGGCGTATCGGCGCAAACCTACGACAGCGACCGCACCGAGTTCACCAGCCGCGGCCTGGTGATCACCAACTACCAGTACGACGGCGTCAACACCGTGTATGACGGCGTGTATGGCGAAGGCACCGCGCATGTCGACATGGCCATCTATGACCGGGTGGAAGTGCTCAAGGGCGCGACTGGTCTGATGACCGGCTCCGGCGACCCGTCGGCCACGGTCAACCTGATTCGCAAAAAACCTACCGCGCAGTTCCAGGGTTCGCTCACCGGCAGTGCCGGCAGTTGGGACAACTACCGTGGCGAAGTCGATGTCTCCGGCCCGATCAACAGCAGCGCCAGCGTGCGTGGGCGCTTCGTCAGCGCGCAACAGGACAAGAAGGGCTACCAGGACCACTACCAGCAAAGCAAAGAGGTGTACTACGGCATCCTCGAGGCCGACATCACCCCCGACACCCTGCTGACCGTCGGCATCGACCAGCAGACCACCACCCCGCGCGGCAGCTCATGGACCGGTAACCCGGTGTACTACACCGACGGCGGCCGCACCGACTTCTCCCGCTCGTTCAACCCGGGCGCCGACTGGAGCCGCCGCGACTTCCAGAACCGCACCTACTTCGCCTCGCTGGAACAGGCGCTGGCCAATGACTGGTCGCTCAAGCTGACGGTCAACCAGTTGCAAAGCGACCACGACACTCGCCTGGCCTCGGCCAGCGGTGGCGCGCCGGATCGCAATGGTGATGGCATGTCGTTCTTCTGGGGGCGCTGGGAAGGTCATCGGGTACAGAACAGCGCCGACCTCAACCTCTCCGGCCCGTTCACCCTGTTCGGTCGCCAGCATGACCTGGTCGTCGGCCTGGACACCAACCACTCCCGCCAGACCGGCGCCACCTGGGACACCAGTGAGTTTGCCATGGTGCCAGGCAGCATCTTTGACTGGGACGGCCACATCGCGGTGCCGCAGTTCCCGAAAAACGGCAAGTACGAGCAGAAGAAAAGCCAGAACGGCGCCTACCTCGCCACCCGCCTGCACCCGACCGACGACCTGTCGGTGATCCTCGGCACCCGGGTCAGTACCTTCAAGTACGACGACAACTACGACTACGACGGCCTCAACCCGACCTTTCAGGACAGCCAGTCCGGCTACAAGCAACATGGCGTGGTCACCCCGTATGCCGGTATCGTCTATGACCTCGACGACACCTACTCGGTGTACGCCAGCTACACCTCGATCTATCAGCCACAGAGCAACAAGGACAGCAACGGCGCCACCCTCGAGCCGGTCGAAGGCGACAGCTACGAAACCGGCCTGAAAGCGGCCTACTTCGACGGCAAGCTCAACGCCAGCCTGGCGCTGTTTCGCATCGAGCAGGACAACATTGCCGAATCGATCGGCACCAACCCTGCGACCAACGAAGGTATCTACAAGGCCACCAGTGGCGCCACCACCCAGGGCATCGAACTGGAAGTTGCCGGTGAACTGCAGGAAGGCTGGAACCTCTCGGCAGGCTACACCTACGCCCGCTCGCGCGATGCCGACGAGCAGCACATCTATGGCTACCCGATGAGTACCAGCAAGCCCGAGCACCTGGTGCGGATGTTCACCACTTACCGCCTGCCGGGGGTACTGGACAAGGTGACCGTGGGCGGTGGGATCAACTGGCAGAGCGCGTTCTACGGCAAGATCTACAACCGCTCGGTGAACGACTACACCTTCATCAAGCAAGGCGGCTACACCCTGGTCGACCTGATGACCCGCTACCAGTACAACGAGCAGCTGAGCTTCACGGTCAATGCCAACAACGTGTTCGACAAGCGTTACCTGAGCGGGCTGGGCAACTTCGAAACCACCTACTACGGTGACCCGCGCAATGTGATGCTGACGACGCGCTGGGAGTTCTGAGGCCTCATCGCGGGGCAAGTCGGACCGCCGCACCGCCGCTCCTACTGGTGGTGGTGCGGCGGTCCGACTTGCCCCACGATGAATTCAACTCAATGGTCGAGCATCACCTGCAACGCCCGGCAATCCGCCGCATGCCAGTCGGCCAGCTGCGGCCAGGGATTGTCCGGCAGGTTGACAAGAATCGTCCGCGCCCCCGCCGCCCGGCCGCAATCCAGGTCAAAGCGATAATCGCCGACCATGACCATCTCGGTCGGCGCCACGTCCCAGGCTTTGGCCAGCTTCAACAAGCCACCCGGGTGCGGCTTGGGCGGGGCTTCATCACGGCCGACGATGTGCTCGACGGCAAAGCAGTCGGCCAGGCCGATCGCTTTCAGGGTGATGTGCGCCAGTTCACGGGCGTTACGGGTCAGAATGCCCAGTTGGCAACCGCGCGCCGCCAGATCGCGAACCAGCTCCACCGCGCCGGTGGCCGGGCGCGAACCGATCGCCAGCTCACGCTCATGTTCCAGCAGCCAGGCATGCTTGGCCGCGGCCTCGGCGGCCGGCAAAGCGGCCAGGTGGGTAAGGATGTCGTGCGTCTGCGGAATCTCCAGCGCCTCCTTGATCGCCGCAAAATCATGCACGGCAACGGTCAGGGTGCCGTCCATGTCGAACACCCAGTGGCGAATCTGCTGCAGGCTCATTGCCAATCCTTGCGATGTCGAATCAGGCCTTCCTGGCACGACGACGCCACCAGTTGCCCGGCCTGGTTGTAGATGTTGCCGCGGGCAAAACCACGGGCATTGCCGGCCCATGGGCTGTCCATGGCATACAGCAGCCACTGGTCGGCACGCAGGTTGCCGTGGAACCACAGCGCGTGATCGAGGCTGGCGATCTGCATGTCTTTCTGCCACACCGATTTTCCGTGGGGCAGCAGCGAGGTGGTCAGCAGGCCAAAATCTGACGCGTAAGCAAGCATGTACTTGTGCAGCGCCGGCACGTCCGGCAGGTTGCCATCGGCGCGGAACCAGACGTACTTCACCGGTTCGCCCGGCTTGGGGTTGAACGGATCCTCGGCGGTCACCGGGCGCATTTCGATCGGTTTGGCGCAGAGCATCTTGTCGCGGATCGCCTCGGGCAGGCGATCGGCCATGCGCTTGGCCAGTTCGACTTCCGACGGCAGGTTCTCCGGGCCGACCACCTTGGGCATCTGGCTCTGGTGCTCGAAGCCTTCTTCGTCGTACTGGAACGAGGCGCTGCAGGTGAAGATGGTCTGGCCCTTCTGGATCGCGGTCACCCGCCGGGTGCTGAAACTGCCGCCATCGCGCACACGGTCGACCGAATAGACCACCGGCATGCTGGCATCACCCGGGCGCAGGAAGTAACCGTGCAACGAATGCACATGCCGCGCCTCCTCGACCGTCTGGCTGGCCGCCGACAGCGACTGGCCCAGCACCTGGCCGCCGTACAGCTGGCGGAAACCCAGGTCCTGGCTTCGCCCGCGGAACAGGTTTTCCTCGATCGATTCCAGGCTCAACAGGTCAACCAGATCGTCCAACACGTGGCTCATTCAAGATTCTCCAAGGCAATGCGCAACTGCAGCAAATAATACAGGGTTTGTCATTGCCGGCCTGTATGTTGTGCAATTCAGCCGCGCAGGGTGGCCTGCCACTGGGCGCGGTCGATGCGGTACAGCACGTGGGGGCGCAAGGGGTGGCCTGGCTCAAGTTTCGGGTGCTCGAAGCTGCCGGCCAGATCCTGCTGCATGCCGATGGCCTGCATGACTTTCTGCGACGCCAGGTTGCTTTGCGAGGTGAACGACACCACCTGCTCCAGGCCCAATTGCGCGAACGCGCAGCGCAGGCTGGTCCAGGCCGCCTCGCTGGCAAAGCCCAGCCCCCAGTGGCGTCGGGCCAGGCGCCAACCGATCTCCACGGCCGGGGCGAAGTCGGCATCAAAACTCACATTGAGCAGGCCGGTCATGCCGATGAAAGCGCCGGTGTCCTTGCGCTCCAGGGCCCACAGGCCATAGCCGTACTCATTGAAGTGACCACGAATACGGCCGATCAGCGCGGCGCTCTCCAACCGGGTCAACGGCGCAGGAAAATAGCGCATGACCATAGGGTCGGCGCACATGGCAGCAAATTCGGCGAGATCGTCATCCTGCCATTGGCGCAATTGCAGCCGTGCGCTTTCCAGTTGCAATATCGGGGTCATGCTCGGCTCCTTATCCACAGCCTGCAGTTTACAGCGTAGGCTGTTCATTGGCTGCTGGCGTCCCGGTGCGGGTAGCACAACAAGGCAAGGAGCTGGCAAGATCAACGCTTGCTCTGACCAAGACCCCGCCATGCCCCTGCCGCTGATCTACCACGACGACTACAGCCCGGCGTTCCCTGCCGAACACCGTTTTCCGATGGACAAGTTCCGCCTGTTGCGCGATCACCTGGTCGCCAGCGGCCTGACCACGGATGCGGCGTTGCTACGCCCAGAAATCTGCCCCAACGACATCCTTGCCCTGGCCCATGACCGTGCCTACATCGAGCGCTACATGCACGGCGAGCTGTCGCGCGAAGACCAGCGCCGCCTCGGCCTGCCCTGGAGCGAAGCCCTGGCGCGGCGTACCGTGCGCGCGGTGGGCGGCTCGCTGCTGGCCGCCGAGCAGGCGCTTGAGCACGGCATCGCCTGCCACCTGGCCGGCGGTACCCATCACGCCCATTACGATCACCCGGCCGGTTTCTGCATCTTCAATGACCTGGCGGTGATCAGCCATTACCTGCTTGAAGCCGGGCGGGTACACAAAGTGCTGATCTTCGATTGCGACGTGCACCAGGGCGACGGTACCGCGCGCATCCTCCATAACACCCCGGACGCCATTACCGTGTCACTGCATTGCGAGCAGAACTTCCCGGCGCGCAAGGCCGAAAGCGACTGGGACATTCCCCTGCCCCGCGGCATGGGTGACCAGGCTTACCTGAAGGTGGTCGATGACGCGCTCAATTACCTGCTGCCGTTGTACCGCCCGGACCTGGTGCTGTACGACGCCGGGGTCGATGTGCACAAGGATGATGCTCTCGGCTACCTGCAACTCACCGACGAAGGCGTCGCGGCGCGCGACGAAAGCGTGCTGCGCCACTGCCTGGGGCGTGACATTCCGGTAGTCGGGGTGATCGGCGGAGGTTACAGCAAAGACCGCGAGGCCCTCGCCCGCCGTCATGGGATACTGCACCACAGCGCCAGCCGCGTGCTGGGTTACTCACAATGACTGTGGAACCGCCTGTGGATAACCTGCTGGAAACCCCCTCAACGCCTTTAACCACCTGGCCTTGAGCCTGCTGTTCATTTTTTGATCAGTGTTTCCGGGCGCCTCGCTAAGGTAGAATGCCGGCTCTTTTTCCCAGCTTGCAGCCGACCATGACCGACACCCGCGCCACCGACCGCCCACACGTTGCCATTATCGGAGGCGGGCCGGCCGGGCTGATGGCCGCCGAAGTGCTGAGCCAGGCCGGAGTCGCCGTCGAGTTGTACGACGCCATGCCCTCGGTGGGCCGCAAGTTCCTCCTGGCCGGGGTCGGTGGCATGAACATCACCCATTCCGAGCCTTACCCGGCGTTTATCTCCCGTTATGCCGAGCGCGCCGGCGAAGTCGCCCACCTGCTCGAAGGCTTCGATGCCGATGTGCTGCGCCAGTGGATTCACGACCTGGGTATCGAAACCTTTGTCGGCAGTTCCGGCCGGGTCTTCCCCCGCGACATGAAAGCCGCACCGTTGCTGCGCGCCTGGCTCAAGCGCCTGCGTGACGCCGGGGTCGTTATCCACACCCGCCATCGCTGGTTGGGCTGGAACACCGAGGGCGCCTTGCGGATCGCTTATCCACAGGGCGAACTGACACTCAAGCCGGCCGCCACCGTGCTCGCGCTGGGCGGCGGCAGTTGGGCGCGGCTGGGTTCCGATGCCGCCTGGCTGCCCTGGCTACAGGCGCAGGGCGTGCAGATTGCGCCCTTGCAGGCGGCCAACTGCGGCTTCGAGGTCGAAGGCTGGAGCGCAGTGCTCAAGGACAAGTTTGCCGGCGCGCCGCTGAAGAACATCGCCCTGAGCCTTGATGGCCAGAGCCCGCGCCTGGGTGAGTGCGTGGTCACCGCCCAAGGCCTGGAAGGCAGCCTGGTGTATGCCTGGTCGGCGCAGATCCGCGAAGCGATCAACCACGATGGTAGCGCCAGGGTGCTGATCGACCTGCTGCCCAACCGGCCTGTGGATAAAATCCAGCAGGCCCTGGCCAAACCGCGAGGTTCCCGCTCGATGGCCAAGCATCTGCACAGTCAGCTTGGCCTGGACGGGGTCAAGGCGGCGCTGCTGCGCGAGCAGACCGATCAACAGACCTTTGCCGACCCGGCGTTGCTGGCGCAGGCGATCAAGGCTTTGCCGGTCACCCTGGTGCGCCCTCGCCCGCTGGATGAAGCGATCAGCAGTGCCGGTGGGGTGACCTTCGAAGCGCTGGATCCGCGCTTGATGCTCAAGCAGCTGCCTGGGGTGTTCTGTGCCGGCGAGATGCTCGACTGGGAGGCGCCGACCGGCGGCTATCTGCTGACGGCCTGTTTTGCCAGTGGGCGCAAGGCCGGGTTGGGCTTGCTGGACTGGCTCAAGGCCTAAGGGAAGGCTTCGCCTTCCATCGCCGGCAAGTCCGGCTCCCACAGGTTATCGCTGCCCTCTGTAGGAGCGGGCTTGACCCGCGATGGCGTACTCAAGGCTTGCGCTTGCGCGGCCCGGTGTTGAAGGTCGGCACCTTGCGCACCGGCTTGGCCTGCGGCGCCGCTGCCGGCGCTTCTGCACTGTCCAGCCAACGCCCGAGGCTGCGTTTGCTGCTGTTTTCCTTGGGCTTCTTCGGCTTTTTCGGCTTCTTCAGCACCTGGCCATTGGCATCGGTCATCGGCACTTTGTGGTCCGGAATGAAATCCGGCTCTTCATGGCGCGGCAAGGTCTTGCGGGTCAGGGTTTCAATCGCCGACAGCAGTTGAACCTCGTCGGCACACACCAGCGAAATCGCCTCACCACTGTTGCCCTTGCGCCCGGTACGGCCGATGCGGTGAATGTAATCCTCGGCCACGATCGGCAGGTCGAAGTTGACCACCAGCGGCAAGTCGTCGATATCCAGCCCACGTGCTGCCACGTCGGTGGCGACCAGGATCTGGATCTCGCGGGCCTTGAAGCTGTCCAGGGCTCGCTGGCGAGTGGCCTGGGGCTTGTCGCCGTGAATACCGTCGGCGTTGACGCCCTGGCCACGCAGGCGCTCGACCAGTTGATCGACGCCATTGCGGGTCTTGGCGAACACCAGCACCTGCTTCCAGCGCTGCTTGCGCATCAGGTGGCTGAACAGCTCCGGTTTGCGCTTCTTGTCCACCGGCACGATCCACTGTTTGACGGTGCTGGCGGTGACGTTGCGCGGGCTGACTTCAATGCTCAACGGGTCATTGAGGGTCTGCGCGGCCAGTTGGCGGATCTCATCGGAGAACGTCGCCGAGAACAACAGGGTTTGCCGACGTGCCGGCAAGGCGGCGTATACCGCGCGCAGCTCTTCGGCAAAGCCCAGATCGAGCATGCGGTCGGCTTCATCGAGCACCAGCGCCTGCAACTGATTGAACTTCACCGCGTTCTGGCGGAACAGGTCGAGCAGGCGGCCCGGGGTGGCCACCAGCAAGTCGATACCCTTGCGCAGCTTCATCATCTGCGGGTTGATGCTGACGCCGCCATACACCGCATAGGTGCTCAGCGGCAGGTGCTCGGCGTATTCGCGAATGTTGGCGTGAACCTGTTCGGCCAGCTCGCGGGTCGGTACCAGCACCAGGGCGCGCACCGAGTTGCTGGCAACCTTGGCCCCTTCCAGAGTCAGGCGCTGCAGCAGCGGCAGGGCAAAACCTGCGGTCTTGCCAGTGCCGGTCTGGGCGGCGGCCATCAGGTCGCGGCCGGCCAGCACGGCAGGGATGGCCTGGGCCTGGACCGGCGTCGGGGTGTTGTAGCTCAGGCGCTCGAGCGCGCGCAGCAAGGGTTCGATCAGGCCGAGTTGGGCGAAAGTCATGGCAATACCGTGTGGGGAATTCAGCAATGGCGGCAGTTTACCCTGTTCGCGCCCGGCGCGTGGCTTCGTCGGCTTTAACCCGGCTGCTCGAAGCGGACCTTGACCAGGCGATCAAGCCCTTCCCCAAGGAAGAACGAGAAGGGCCTGCCACTCTGGTATGCATAACTGCCACAGGCATCTAACACCGAAGGTTCGCGCCTGATGAAGTAGGAATACGGGCTATACCTGATGGTACCGAGCGAGCCGAACTCGAACACCAGACGATCGGCCTGGGCTCTTTCCTGTACCGCCTCGGGCCGCAGGATACGCACTCGCATACCGCCCATTTCCAGGCGTTCAAGCAGGTTGCGATCATCGAGAAACAGCTGTGCAGGCGCCTGGAGCTGCTCACCACCGGGGGTGCGCAGTTTCATTTCACCCCGCAGGTCCGCGCCACTGACATCGAATTCGGTCACGTCGAAGGGCAAGGCCGCAAGCAGCCTGGCATTGGCTTCGCAGATCATCTCGGCCTGCAGGCGCTGATCAACTGGCGGGCCCTCGATACGCCGCAGACGCACATCGGTCCCTGGCAAAAAACTGAACTGCAAGGTCAGGCTCACTTCACCCTGCGCAACGATGTCTTTTGACGCAGGACCAAAATCATGAACGCCCAAGCCCAACTGCCTGGCCTGGCGCATGTCGACCACCAGCCGGCCACTGAGCAGGGCCGTCTCTCGGGCCGGCTCGAAGGACTCGAAAAGCGCCCGCAGATCCTGACGCTGCCTGGCATTCAGGGCATCATCAGCAATACGTACCTGCAGCGCTCGCGTGCTGTCGGGGTCGAGCACCAGTTCGATCTGTTGCGAATCGATCTGCAGCTCCGCCAGGGCTTGTTGCAAAGCTTGCAGGTAACGCGGATCGATTTCGTCAGTACTGTTTTCACGGGTGACCGACTCCTGGAAATACAGGGTCATAAAGGTCTTCCTGTCGTCGCGAAGCATGACTATGCACACCGCTATCAGCGCCATGTAGCCAACGATCTTCACTGCCTCCTTGGCAAAACGTCCTTTCATTTACAGAGTTCACCTTCCATGTCGCCAACGGGTTTGGCTTTTTCCACTGCTGGTCGGCGCCACTGCGGCACACCGATCAACACCACGGCGCCAATGATAACCGCCATTGCCACGCATTCCTCGTAACCGATCTGTTCACCGGCAAAAACAATACCCAGCAACACCGCCACCGCCGGGTTGACATAGGCATAGCTGGTGGCAGCGGCCGGGCGCACGTGCTTGAGCAGGTACATATAGGCGCTGAAGGCCAGGATCGAGCCAAAGAACACCAGGTAGGCCAGCGCGCCCCAACCGGCGGCGGTGGGCATCTGGGTCATGCGTTCGCCGCTCAACACGCTGCCGAGCAGCAGGACCACGCCGCCGACGAGCATTTCTGCGGCACTGGCCATCGGCCCCTGGGGCAACGGCAGGCTCTTGCTCCATACCGAGCCAAAGGCCCAGGAGGCGGCGGCAAACAGGATCAGCGCGGCACCGACAGGGCTGGCCTGCAGGTTGGAGCCCAGGTTGAGCAAGGCGATGCCAACCAGGCCGAGGACGATCCCGGCCCATTCCAGGCGGGTGTTGCGATGGCCCCAGAGCAGGCCGAACATCAAGGTGAACAGCGGCACCGTGGCCACCGCCAGCGCCGCCACACCAGAGGCCACGCCCGCATGTTCGGCCAGGGTCACGCCACCGTTGCCGCAACTGAGCAGCAAGACGCCGATGACACCCGCCGCCCGCCATTGCGACCAGGTCGGTGCAGGCGCCCCGCGCCAGCGCAAAAAGCCATAGAGCAAGGAACCGGCGATGACAAATCGCACCCCGGCCATCAGCAACGGCGGCCAGGACTCGACGCCGATGCGAATCACCAGGTAGGTCGAGCCCCAGACCAAGTACAAGGCGAGAAAGGCGCCAATCAAAACTAACGGGAAGCGACGGGAGGCAGGCATGGGGGGCTCGAATTATCGTTGTCGGGCAGTTAGTTTAGAAAGGCGGCACGCTAAACATAAGTTACAAAACTTGTTTAAACCAACCGTACACTTTTGAAACAACGGTTCTTATGGCCTTGCGCCTTTGAATCGACGACAACCCTCTGGAAGCCCATGGACAAGTACGATCGCATGCTCCTCAGCGCCCTGCTGGACAACGGCCGCGCCTCCTTCGCCGAGCTCGCGCGCAAGGTCAATCTCTCCGCCCCGGCGGTGGCCGAACGGGTGGCCAAGCTTGAGGCCAGCGGGGTGATTACCGGCTATCAGGCCAAGGTCGACCTGGAGAAGATCGGCCTGCCGATCCAGTGCGTGATCGAGCTGCGCCTGGCCAGCCATGGCAACCAGCAGACCTTTGAGGAGCTCACGCAGATCCCGCAGTTGACCGAGTGCCACCGGGTGACCGGCGACCCCTGCGTGATCATGCAGGCGGCCGTGGCCTCGATGCCGGAGCTGGAGAAATTGATCAACCGCATCGCCCAGTTCGGCTTCAGCAAGACCTCGATCATTCTCTCCAGCGCCGTGGAGCGGCGCCTGCCGCTGGGCCACCTGGAGCCCAACGGCAAGAAGGCCTAGCGATAGTTTTTCAGCGCTTCGCCGATCTTCGCCGCGGGGACTTTCTGCAGGCTGCAGAACAACTGGTGGGAGACGCCGTTGACGCCCTGCTGGCGCAATTGCCCGGCCAGGTGCTGGGCCAGGTTGGCGGCCATTTCAGCATCGGCCATGGCCCGGTGCGCGGTGCCGGTGTCAGGCAGGCCGGCCCAACGGGTCAGGGTGCCCAATTTGTGGTTAGGCGCCGAGGGCATCAGGCGCCGCGCCAGCAACATCGAGCAGGCGAACCGCTGGCTGCGGCTGCGGCCGATCTGCGACAGCTCGTAGTCCCAGAACTTCTGGTCGAACGAGGCGTTGTGGGCGAGCATTGGCGTATCGCCGACGAACTCGGCCACCTCGTTCATCACCCGGGCAATCGGCGGCGCGCTGCGCAGCATGGCGGTGGTGATGCCGGTCAAGCCGGCGACAAACGCCGGTACCGGCACCCCGGCATTCATCAGGCTTTGATAGCGCTCGACGATACGCCCGCGCTCCAGCATGACCACCGCCACCTCCGTGGCCCGGCAACCGGCACCGGGTGAAATGCCGGTGGTTTCAAAGTCGATGACAGCGATACGTTCCAAAACGACAACCTCAGAAATCTTAATGCTTGAGCAGCAGGCTGCCCTCGATGGGCACATAACGGCTGGCAGCGCGAATCAGTGAATTGGCGGTCAGCCCCGGCACGCCATAGGCGACGGCCTGAATGCCGTGGCGGCTGATGACCCGCTCGAGCAACAGGTCGAAATCACCATCACCGGAGGCCAGCACCACCTCATCGACCCGCGCGGCGGCGTCGATCACATCGAGGGTGATGCCCACGTCCCAGTCGCCCTTGGCCGAGCCGTCGCTGCGCTGGATATAGGGTTTGAGTTTGACCGTGAAACCAAGGTTGCGCAGGATCTGCTGAAACTGCTGTTGCTTGCTGTCGCCGCGGTCGATGGCGTAGGCCACCGCTTCGACGATCTGCCCGTGCTGGCTGATGTCGGCCCACAGCGCCGCATAGTTGAAGTGGCAACCGTAGGCCTGGCGCACGGTGTAGTAGAGGTTTTGCACATCGGCGAATACCGCGATCTTCTTCACCGCTTTTCCTCATGGCGCACAGCGCTGTTGCCGGCCGCCGCACACCGGGGCCGTTTCGGCGCCCAGTATGCCAGCCTGCGAGCCATGCGGGTAAGCGCGGTCAGACGAAGCTGTCGTCGTCGCCGCCGAAGAAGCCGCCGTCGTCGCTGCTGTAGTCGCCGTCCATGAAGCCGCCCTGGTCATTGCCGTAGCTGCCGTTGTCGGCGGTCAGGCGTTGCTCGTCATTGCTGCCCCAGCCATTGGTGTCACTGGCCGGCGCCGGCTCTTCCTTGATTACTTCGACCACCTCTTCAGGCTGTGAGTGATGGTTGAACAGGCTGCTGATGCCTTGCGCCAGCATCACCCCACCCGCCACGCCGGCAGCGGTTTGCAGTGCACCACCGAGGAAGCTGCTGGCCCCACTGCGGGCGGGAGCCTGGGCCGGTGCGGCGTTGAAGCCCTGCTGCTGCGCCGGCGGGTTGAATGACGGGCGCGATGGTTCGCGCCAACCGCCGCCACTGGCTGGCGGGTTGGCCGGTGCCTGGCTCTGCAGCGGCTGTGGATCACGGGTGCCACTGCCGAAGATACTCGACAAAAAGCCGCCGCTGCTGCTCGGTGCGGTGGCTGCGACCTGGGCCTTGGCCTGCTTCAGCTCGGCCTGCAGTTGCTGGTTCTGTTCGTCCAGGCGCTTGAGCGCCGCTTCCTGCACCAGGATCGCCTGAGCCATGTAGTAAGGCGCCGCCGGTTGCTGCTGCAGGTGTTCGGCAATGCGTGCCTGGGCCTGGGCATCGCGTGGCACGGCCGGGTCCTCGGCTTGCTTGAGTCGACCGAACAGGCCGTCGATCAGGGTTTGTTCTTCACTGTTCATGGGCAACCTCACTGCAAAACCGGAAAAATCGAGTACAGGTAAAATGGGGTGCCAGGACGATAGATTCAACACAAGCCGGGATTAAACTTTCTTCAGGTTGGCCAGCGCCTGGGCTAAAGTGACGCCCTGCTTTTCTTCAATGCGATATCGACCGATGAATCCGCTTAGTGTTCTGCGCGACTCCGTGTATTTCTTCCGCCGCCACCTGCTGAGCATTGCCCAGCTGTGCCTGCCGCTGGTGGTGCTCGAAGCACTGTGCACCCAACTGCTGAACCAGCAACTGGGCGAGGATGCCTCTCCAGGCTACGGCATGCTGGTCAGCCTGCTGTTCTACCCGTTGTACAGCGCCGCGCTGATTCTCTACCTCGACACCCGCAGCAATGGCTACACCCCGCTCAAGCGCAACCTGCTGGCCATGGCCTTGCGCCTGTGGCCGTCATTCGCCCTGATGGTGATGCTCAGCTCGCTGCTGATCATGGCCGGCGCCGCGCTGTTCATCATTCCCGGCATCTGGGTGATGATCCACCTGGTGTTTGCTGAATACGCCCTGGTGCTGCGTGGCCTGCCACCGATCGAAGCCATGCGTACCAGCTTTCAGATGACCACCGGCAACTTCTGGCGCATCTTCAGCTGCATCCTCGGCGTGCTGGCACCGCTGTGGCTGATCGACGGCCTGAGCATGATGCTGGTGCCCGAGCCTTCGCCGCTGGCGCAACTGGCCCTCGACAGTGCCAACAGTTTCCTGCAGCTGTTCAGCACCGTGGTGATGTTTCGTCTGTACATGCTGGTCAGCGAGCCGGTTGCAGAGCCACCGGTGTCCTGACTGGTTTGCGGACGAACGGCTCGGGTATGCTTGGCGGTGACCTGCCAAGCCAAGCCGAGCCGATGACCCGACTACTGCGCAACGCCCTGCTGACCCTGCTTGTTCTGTTCGCCCTGTTGTGGCTGCTGGCCACGCAACTGAGCTGGCAACCCAAGCCGCGCGAAACCCTGCCGGTTAGCTGTCGCGCCAGCAATGCAGTGCTGGTGCCGGGCCAGGTGCTCAAGGTGATGACCTGGAACGTGCAGTACCTGGCCGGCAAACGCTACGTGTTCTGGTACGACCAGGGCCGTGGCGACGACACCCGCCCTACCGCCGAAGACCTCGCCTTCAACCTCGATGAAGTGGCACGGGTGATCCGCGCCGAACAGCCGGACATCGTCCTGCTCCAGGAGCTGGACAACAACGCCAAGGCCAGCGACTACCAGGACCAGCTGGCACTGCTGCGCGAGCGTCTGGTGGATATCTATCCGTGCGCGGTGCAGGCCTACGACTGGAAAGCCGATTTCGTCCCCGACTGGCATATTTTCGGCAGCGTCGGCCGCAGCCTGGCGACCCTCAGCCGCTACCCGATCAAGCAGGCCGAACGCGTGCAATTGCCGGTCGCCGCCGGCAACGCCCTGCAGCGCTTGCTACAACCTCAGCAAGCCATCCTTGCCAGCTACCTGCCACTGCGCGACGGCGGCCAGCTAGCGGTACTCAACACCCGCCTCGCCCCCTTCGAGGCGGGCAGCGATATCCAGCGCCAGCAGGTGCAACAGCTAACGCGGCTGCTCGACAAGCTCGAAAGCCAGGGCACCCCCTGGTTGATCGGCGGCGACTTCAACCTGCTGCCGCTCGGCCAGTACCGGCGCCTGCCGGCCGAACTGCGCGGTCAGTACAGCGCCGACAGCGACTTGCACCTGCTCTGGGACAAGTACCCGATGATCCCCAGCAACGCCGAAGCCAGCAGCGCCGACCGCGCGGCCTGGCTGACCCACTACCCCAACGACCCTAATCTGCAAGGGCCGGACCGCACCCTCGATTACCTGTTGTACAGCCCGAAGCTGCAGCGTTTGGGGGCACGGGTGATTCAGCAGGACACCCTGGAAATTTCCGATCACCTGCCGGTAACGGCGCGCTTGCTGTTGCCTGCGCAGCCGTGATTATTTGCGTGGCTTGGCCCGCGCGGTAGCCTCGGCGACCAAAGGGTCATCCGGCCAATAGTGCTTGGGGTAACGCCCCTTCAGATCCTTCTTCACCTCGGCGTAGGTGCTGCGCCAGAAATTGGCCAAGTCCTGGGTCACCTGCACCGGCCGCCGGGCGGGCGACAGCAGGTGCAGCAAGACCTGTTGCCGTCCCTGGGCAATGCGCGGGGTTTCGGCCAGGCCGAACAGCTCCTGCAGGCGCACAGCGAGGATCGGCGGGGTTTCGCTGTAGTCCAGGCGGATGTTCGAACCCGAGGGCACGCTCAGGTGCACCGGCGCCCATTCATCCAGGCGCTGGGGCAGCGGCCAGGGCAGCAGGTTGCGCAGGATCGACGAGAGGTCGAGCTGGGCGAAATGGCTCAGGCGGGTGACCTTGCCCAGGTAGGGTTGCAGCCAGTGCGAAAGGCTTGCCAACAGCGCGGCGTCGCTCAGGTCCGGCCATTCACTTTCACCCTGGGTTGCCAGGTCGAGCTGGCGCAACAGCGCCACACGCGCCTGCCACTGGCGCAGCTCGGGGGTCCACGACAGCAGCTCCAGGCCCTTGCGCCGCACCAGTTCCAGCAGCGCCCGGGCGCGGGCGTCTTCATCCAGGCCGGTCAGCGGCTCTCGGCTGAGCACCAGCTCACCGACCTTGCGTTGACGTTCGGCACGCAACACGTTTTCGCGTTCGTCCCAGTCGAGGATATCCAGGCTGCGCACCTGTTCGGCCAGGACCCCGTCGAACAACGCCGGGTCGAAATCGGCGGCCAGATAAATGCGCTCCTCGCGCTGGCCCTGACGGCTGCCCAGGTCGGCGATCACCAGCCACGGATGTTTCATCAAGGCATCGGCTTCGCCGAACAACGCGGCACGGCCGTTGGCCAGGCGATATTCAGCACCGCCGGCACGCCGCTGTTGGGCAACCCGGTCCGGGTAGGCCAGCGCCAGCAAGGCACCCAGCCAGCGCGAATGGTCAGGGTCGGCTACAGCTGAAGTGGCTTTGCCACGCAAATAGCCACGGTACTGACGGGCCAGTTGCCGGGCGCGCTGCACACCGCCCTGCCCACCCTTGGCCGCGCGGGTTTCGCCGCTGAGCAGGGCCAGGCGGCTGTGCAGGTCGGCACCGCCGCCGCGCAGGATGTCACGCTCACCGAGCAATGCGGCGACATCACAAGCCATGTCGGCCAGGCCCAGGTCCTGGCCGCGCAGCAGCAGGTGGGCAATGCGCGGATGCGCCGGCAATTCGGCCATGGCCTGGCCGTGAGCACTGAGGCTGTCCTGGCTGTCGGCCTTGAATGCGCCCAAGCGCTGCAACAGATCCAGCGCCTGGCCGTAGGCGGCAGCAGGCGGCTGGTCGAGCCAGCACAGTTGCTCGGGGGCGACGCCCCAGCGCGACAACTGCAGGGCCAGGCCGGCCAAATCGGCCTGGAGGATTTCGGCAGCGCCGTACGCCGCCAATTGCTCATGCTGGGCTTCGGACCACAAGCGGTAGCACACGCCGGGCTCTAGCCGGCCGGCCCGGCCGGCGCGCTGGGTGGCGCTGGCGCGGGAGATACGCTGGGTGTCCAGGCGGGTCATGCCACTACCGGGGTCGAAGCGCGGCACCCGGGCAAGGCCGGCATCGACCACCACCCGCACGCCATCGATGGTCAGGCTGGTCTCGGCGATGTTGGTCGCCAGCACCACCTTGCGCAGGCCGGCGGGAGGCGTGTCGATGGCGGCGCGCTGGGCATTGAGGTCGAGCTCGCCGTGCAGTGGGCAGAGCAAGATGTCACGGCGCTCACCGAGGGCGTCCTGCAAGGCCTGATGCACCCGGCGAATCTCCGCCTGTCCCGGCAGGAACACCAGCACGCTGCCCGACTCATCAGTGATGGCCTGAAGCACCGTATCGACCACCCGCGGCTCGATGAACTCGCCCGGCTGGAAAGGGCGGCCCCAACGCACATCGACCGGGTACATGCGCCCTTCGCTGCTGACTACCGGGGCGTCGTCGAGCAAGCTCGACAGACGCTCGCCCTCAAGGGTCGCCGACATCAGCAGGATTTTCAGCGGCGGCTCGTCGCGCAGCAACTCACGGCCGTTGAGGCTCAGGGCCAGGGCCAGGTCGGCATCGAGGCTGCGCTCGTGAAATTCATCGAAAATCAGCAGACCCACGCCATCCAGGGCCGGATCGGCCTGCAGACGGCGGGTGAGAATCCCTTCGGTGACTACCTCGATCCGCGTGTTCGGGCCAACCTTGCTGTCCAGGCGAATGCGGTAACCGACCGTTTGCCCGACCTGCTCGCCCAGCTCACTGGCCAGCCGCTCGGCTGCCGCCCGTGCCGCCAGGCGCCGTGGTTCAAGCATGAGAATGCGCTGCCCGGCCAGCCACGGCTCATCGAGCAGCGCCAGCGGTACACGGGTGGTCTTGCCAGCGCCGGGGGGCGCTTCGAGCACTGCTTCGTGGCGCTGGCCCAAGGCCTCGCGCAAGGCCGGCAGTACGGCATCGATCGGTAATGATTTCATGGTGGTCCTCAAACAATCCGCCGAGTATAACGGCGAACCGAGCCCGCCTTATCATGGTCTTAGCTGTAGATACCGGCTCTTTGCCTGTATCGTTGCGGCCTTCATTCCGGAGATTTCCATGCGTATTCCCTCCCGTGTCATTGGCGGCGTCGTGGTCGCCACCCTGCTGACCCAACTGACGGCCTGCGGCACCCTGTTCTTTCCCGACCGGCGCGGCCAGATCGAAGGCAAGATCGACCCGGTGGTCGCCGCCCTCGACGCTATCGGCATCCTCTTCTATGTGATTCCCGGCCTGATCGCCTTTGGCATCGACTTCGCCACCGGCGCCATCTACCTGCCTGGCGGCACCACTGCCCAGGTCGCGCCCGAGAAGCTCAATGAAGCCATCAGCGCCGACGGCAAAGTCGACAACAGCAAGCTGCAGGCTATTCTCGAAAGCGAACTGGGCCAGCGCCTGCCACTCAACGACCCGCGCCTGATCCAGCACAAGGGCAGCGTCGAACAACTGGCCATGTACGGCCTCAAGCCCGCGGCTTGACCTCTGACAGGAAGCCACCTTCGGCATGACTCCCTCGGCTGAACACCAACGCCTGCTGCGCCTGGCCACCCGCGCCTCGCTGGCGGTGGCCAGTATCCTGATCCTGACCAAGGCGGTGGCCTGGTGGCTCAGCGGTTCGGTCAGCCTGCTGGCCGGGCTGACCGATTCGGCCCTCGATGGCGTGGCGTCTTTCCTCAATTTGCTGGCGGTGCACTATGCCCTGCGCCCGGCCGATGACGATCATCGCTACGGCCACGGCAAGGCCGAGGCCATGGCGGGCATGGCCCAGGCGCTGTTCATTGCCGTCAGTGCGGTGCTGATTGGCGTGCAGGCGGTGGAACGGCTGCAGAATCCACAACCGTTGGCAGAAACCGGCGTTGGCATTGCAGTGATGGTGCTGTCACTGGTGCTGACCATTGCCTTGCTGATGCTGCAGGGCAAGGTAATCCGCATCACCGGCTCGAACGCGGTGCGCGCCGACTCACTGCATTACCGTTCCGACCTGCTGCTCAACGGCAGCATTCTGGTCGCCCTGGTGCTGGCGCGCTTCGGCTGGCCGCAGCTGGATGCGATTTTCGGCCTGGGCATCGCCCTGTACATTCTCTGGAGCGCCCTGCAGATTGGCCGCGAGAGCAGCTCGATCCTGATGGACCAGGAACTGCCCAGTGACATCAGCGAGCAGATGCTGGCGCTGGCCTGCAGTGTGCCCGGGGTGCGTGGCGCCCATGACTTGCGCACACGGGTATCGGGTAGCCACTGGTTTGTGCAATTGCACCTGGAGTTGCCCGGGGACCTGCCGCTGACCCAGGCCCATGCCTTGTGTGACCAGGCTGCGGCGGCGATCAACAGCCAGTATCCGAAGGCGGAAGTACTGGTGCATGCTGATCCGGTCATGTGAAGCCATTGGCAAGGCTGAGCCTTGCATCGCCGGCAAGGCCGGCTCCCACAATGGAACTGCATGCACCGTTAAACTGTGGGAGCTGGCCTTGCCAGCGATGGGCTGCGCAGCAGCCCCCGGTTCAGTTGACGCTATACCCCCGCCCACTCAAACAAGCACCCTGCGCCCGCCGATAGTTATCGGCCACTTGCGCCGATGGCGCGTAGCTGGCCGCCGCCGGGTCAAACCCGGTCTGCTGCACCGCCCAGCGATGGCATTCATAACGGTCACGATCAAGCTGCTGAGGGCTCTGGCCCTGAGCCGGGTAAGCGATCACCTCATAACCGGGGCCGCTCTGCTGCGGCGCACTGGCCGTCGGTGGATTGACCACCACGTATTCGCGGCTGTCCTCCAGGTATTGATAATACGTACCCGCCGCAAGGAACAACAACGCACTGCCAATCCACACTTCGCGCGCGTAATCGGGCAGGTAGTTGACCCGCACGCCATACGGCGGCGTCACCACCACATAGCGCGGGCCTTGCGGGCGATACCAGTAGCCGCCGGAATAAAAGTAATCATGCCCGCGATAGGGCACTTTCCAGTAGCGGTCGGGGAAGCGCTCGATGGTCTGCCCCGGACGATACTGCGGCCCCGGGCCCCACCCATTGCCATGGCCATCCGGACGCCCGGCGCCACCGGCCTGGTAATAGCGGTTGTCGTTGCGTCGCGGAATGTCCTGGTAGTAGCCGGTACGCGGCGCCTGGGTCTGACGCACTTCATCGGGCCGCGACTGCAACGGTGAAGCCCCCTGCCCTTCGGCAAGCAGCGGCAGATTGACACTCATGCACAGCAAACCAACACCCGCCATACGCCAGACGCGCGACTTCATGCTTTTCCTCACGGACCGATAACAAGGGGCCTGGATTACTTTATCAGGCCGTCTGCTACGGGGTATCGGCCGCCAGATGAAATTTGCCAGGCAATAAAAAAGGGAGACCCTGGGGTCTCCCTTTGAGAATTTTGTCCGTGCTCGGCGCTTGTGACACCGGCTCACCTCACGCCGTCTTGTGGACAGTGTGTAGCCCGGGGGCCGAGCACAACCGGGTGGGGTTGCTGGCCGCGGCGGGCCTGATTAGGCCCGCCGTACTGGACTGATGTCCGGGCAGTGATTCTGGTGATAAGAATACGGCGAAGGCAGCGACAGATGATTGCTAAGATTGCTCAATTAAATATAACTTGCGCAATTTTTGCCTAAAGATTGATAATTCGACGCAATCGAAACAGAAAAGGCCAACCCCATGAGCAAGCTTGACCGCTATGACCTGAGCATTCTTGCCGAATTGCAGCGCGATGCGCGTATCTCCAACCAGGAACTGGCCGAACGCATCGGCCTGTCGCCTTCGCCCTGCTCGCGCCGGGTCAAGCAACTGGAAGACGACGGCTACATTGCCCGCCAGGTCGCCCTGCTCGACCGCAAGAAGCTCGGCCTGAGCCTGACCGCCTACGTACTGATCGGCATGGACCGCCACACCCCCGAGCGCTTCGAGACCTTCGAGGCGGCGATCCGCAGCCTGCCGCAAGTACTCGAATGCAGCCTGGTCACCGGGATGGATGCCGACTACCAGCTAAAGGTCGTAGTGCCCGACATGGACCATTACCAGCAACTGCTGCTCGGCCACCTGACGCGCATTGAAGGCGTAACCAGCGTGCGCTCCAGCTTCGTCCTCAACCAGGTACTGGCCAGCACCGAACTGCCGCTCACGCACCTGCGTTAGTCAGGCTGGCAAGGGGGGCGTATAATCGCGCGCCTCAACCTGCCGGAGAGTATCGATGGATCCTGCGTTGTTCGAAGAGTGGATGATGACCATCCTGGTCACCATCCTGATTGGTTTCATGGGTTTTATCGTCTGGGACCTGGCGAAAAAATCCAAAGCCGGCAAGTTCGGCACCTTCATCCTGTTTTTCGTGCTGGGCCTGGGCATCCTCGCCTTCATCATCAAAAGCGTGGTGATCGGCTTTATCGAAGGCGTTTAAAGCTTGGCCGGCACTTCCCGCCACTGGCCTTGATCAAGGCCATCCAGGCTCCAGTCGCCGATCCGTACGCGCACCAGGCGCAGGGTCGGCAAGCCGACGGCAGCGGTCATGCGCCGCACCTGACGGTTGCGCCCTTCCTTGATCACCAGCTCCAGCCAACTGGTCGGTATGCTCTTGCGAAAGCGTACTGGCGGGTTGCGTGGCCAAAGGTCGGGCTCGTCGAGCTGACGGGCCTGGGCCGGCAAGGTCGGGCCGTCGTTGAGCTCGACACCCTCGCGCAGACGCTGCAACTGCTCCGCGCTCGGTTCCCCCTCCACTTGTACCCAATAGGTTTTCGCCAACTTGTGCTTGGGGTCGGCAATCCGCGCCTGTAATTGGCCATCGTTGGTCAGCAGCAGCAAGCCCTCGCTGTCACGGTCCAGGCGTCCGGCCGGGTAAATGCCGGGGATGGCGATGAAGTCCTTGAGGGTCGCGCGCCCTTCGCCGTCGCTGAACTGGGTCAGCACGTCAAAGGGCTTGTTGAACAGGATCAACCGCGGCTCGGCCGGCGGCGCCTTGGGCAGGCGACGCGGACCGGCGGGCTTGGCCGCGGGACGCCGCGGCTTGGTGCGTGGGGGTAACGGCATGGGGCCTCAGCGGAACGGCGGCTCGTCAAAACTGCGCAGTTTACGCGAGTGCAACGAGTTGAGCTCGGTACGCAGCAGGTCGAGGGCGGCGATGCCGATGTTCAGGTGCTGGCTGACCGCCCGGTTGTAGAAGGCGTTGGCCGCCCCCGGCAGTTTGATCTCGCTGTGCAGCGGTTTGTCGGAAACGCACAGCAAGGTGCCGTACGGAACCCGCAAGCGATAGCCCTGGGCGGCGATGGTGCCGCTTTCCATGTCCACCGCCACTGCCCGCGACAGGTTGATCAACGGTCGCTCCTGGGCCCAGCGCAGCTCCCAGTTGCGGTCGTCGTAGGTCAGCACGGTACCGGTGCGCAGGCGCTTTTTCAGCTCGTCGCCGCGCTCGCCGGTAACCTGCGCCGCCGCCTCCTGCAACGCCAGTTGCACTTCGGCCAGGGCCGGAATCGGAATGTTCGGGGGGACCACCCGGTCGAGAATCCCGTCGCGGCGCATATAGGCGTGGGCCAGCACGTAGTCGCCAATGGTCTGCGATTGGCGCAGGCCACCGCAGTGGCCGATCATCAGCCAGCAGTGCGGGCGCAGCACCGCCAGGTGGTCGGTGATGTTCTTGGCGTTGGACGGGCCGACGCCGATGTTGACCAGGGTGATACCGTCGCCGTCGGCGGCGATCAGGTGATAGGCCGGCATCTGGTAGCGGTGCCAGACCACCCCGGCGACCAGGGCCTGGGCTTCGCCGTTGTCCATGGCCTTTTCGATAATCACATTGCCCGGCAAGACCATGCGCACGAAGCGCGGATCATCACGCAGTTGCTCAAGACCGTGGGTGATGAACTGGTCGACATAGCGGTGATAGTTGGTCAGCAGGATCCACGGCTGCACATGGCGCCAGTCGCTGCCGGTGTAATGCACCAGGCGGCGCAGGGAGAAGTCCACCCGCGCGGCGTCGAACAGTGCCAGCGGCAGTGGGTCGACGTTGGCCCAGTCGTACAGGCCGTCGGCAATGCCGTCGGTGGCGGCGGACAGGTCGGTGCTGGGGAATACCCGCGCCAGCGCCGCGGCAGTGATGCCGGTACCGGCCAGCTCGTCGCCCTGCTCGACCACATAAGGGTAAGGAATGTTCTGCTGGCTGACGCCCACTTCGACCGTGACAGTGAAGTCACGCATCAGCGGCTTGAGCTGCTCGAGCAGGTAACCACGGAACGCCGCCGGCTGCGTCACGGTAACGCTGTAGGTGCCAGGTAGCTGAACCTTGGCGTAAGCGCGGGTAATCGCCGGCACTTCGCCATGGTATTGGTAGGTCAGGCGCAGTTCGGGGTAGCGGAACAACGCCCGCTCCTCGGCATCCGGCTCGGTGCGGTCCTTGAGGTAGCGCTTGAGCGCCTGACTCAAGGCCGCGGTGGCGTGTTCGTGCAGGGCCGCCAGGCGGTCGACGGCCTGCTCGGCGGTTTCTACGACAACGAAGGCTTCATCAGTACGGCTCACAATGTACTTCCTGTCTGACATGCATGCCCCCATCTTGCCTACATCCGTCAGCAAAGGCACGCACGTTAGAGCGGCCAATTCGGGGTCGAGCGTTGCACCAGCGCCGCGACATCGATGCCACGGGGCAGCACGCCGTATACCCGGCCGCTGCCACTCAGGCGGCTGGCGATAAAGGCATCGCTGACCACCGCGTTACCGGCTTCGAGCAGCAGCTTGGCCTGCAGGCCGACGGCAATGTCTTCCGTGAGCTGGCGGGCGCGGTACTGGCTGTCAGCGGTGTCGGCAAACGCCGCCTTGAGGTTGCCGATATGTGCAGCCAGTCGGTGATCGCCATGGCCATCACCAAGCTCGGCAAACAGTGTGTCGAGTACGCCGGGCTCCTTGGACAAGGCGCGCAGTACGTCCAGGCACTGGACGTTGCCCGAGCCTTCCCAGGTCGAGTTGACCGGTGCCTCGCGGTACAGCCGCGGCAGGATGCTGTCTTCGACATAACCGGCACCGCCCATGCATTCGGCCGCCTCATTGATCATCGCCGGCGCCCGTTTGCAGATCCAGTACTTGCCCACGGCGGTGATCAGCCGGGCAAAACGTGCCTGGTGCGGATCATCCGGCTGGTCGAGGGCGCGGCCCATGCGCAGGCTCAAGGCCAGCGCCGCTTCGCTTTCCAGGGCCAGATCGGCCAGCACGTTCTGCATCAATGGCTGCTCGGCCAACAGCCGCCCACCGACCTGGCGATGGGCGCAGTGGTGAGCAGCCTGGGTCAGGGCCTGACGCATCAGGGCGCTGGAGCCGACCATGCAGTCGAAGCGGGTCATGGCGACCATTTCGATGATGGTCGGCACCCCACGGCCTTCCTCACCGATCATCCAGGCCAGGGCGCCACGGAACTCGACTTCGCTGGAAGCGTTGGAGCAGTTGCCGAGCTTGTTCTTCAGGCGCTGGATATAGAACTGGTTGCGGCTGTCATCCGGGCGGTGGCGCGGCAGCAGGAAACAGCTGAGGCCCTTGTCGGTCTGGGCCAGGGTCAGAAAGGCATCGCACATTGGCGCCGAGCAGAACCACTTGTGCCCGACCAGTTCATAAGCCTGGCCCGGGCCTGGTGCACCGACCGGATAGGCACGTGTGGTATTGGCGCGCACATCGGTGCCGCCCTGCTTCTCGGTCATGGCCATGCCCAGGGTCACACCGACCTTGTGGCGATCGCCAATATTGCGCGGGTCGTATTCCGTTGCCAGGACCTTGGGCAACCAGTACTCGGCCAGTTCCGGCTGCAACTTGAGCGCCGGCACAGCGGCAAAGGTCATGGTCAGCGGGCAGCCACTGCCGGCTTCGGCCTGGCTGTGCAGGTAGGTCATCGAGGCGCGGGCGACATGGGCGCCCTCACGCGGGTTGGCCCAGGGCAACGAGGGCAGGCCATGCTCGATGGCCGTGCGCATCAGCTCGTGATAGGCCGGATGAAACTCCACCAGGTCGATGCGATGGCCATAACGATCATGACTGCTGAATTGCGGCTTGTTCTGGTTGGCCAGAAAGCCTGCGGCCATCAGCGGCCCGCCGGCCAGGGCGCCGTACGCGTCGATGCGGTCCTGTGCCCAGCCTGCACCGTAGCGCCGCGACCACTCCTGCAGCGGCAGATCGATGCGGTACAGGTTGGCGCCATCCAGGGACGGCGGCTGGTTGGTGACCTCATGGGTTTCAGCGTACTGGTGCAGGTTCATCGAGGGGCCTCCTGGATCCTGGCGTGTCTGAAATTTCAGTGAATCACGCCCTGCCCCCCTGTCAAAGTGACAAAAACGCCTAACTAGCCGTGATTTAGCCCCGGCCTGGCCATGCCCAACTGCGCCTGGGGCGGGCTCAAGGGCACGCTCAGGCTCAGCTCGAAGCGGCTGCCCAGCCCCGGATTTGACTCGTGCTGCAGGCGCGCGCCGATCAGCTCGGCCAACTGCCGGCAAATCGCCAGGCCAATGCCCAGGCCACCGTACTCACGAGTCATCGAGCCATCGACCTGGAAGAAGCGCTGATACAGGGTGGCTTCATCAAGGCGATCGAAACCGATGCCGCTGTCGCTGACACTGATGCTCAAGCGCAGTTGATCCGGGCCCAGGCGGGCACCGCGTACCTGCAACATGACCCCGCCCTGGTGAGTGAACTTGATGCCGTTGTCCATCAAGTACCCCAGGCACATGGCCAGTTTGTGCCGGTCGCCGATCAGCACATCGGGCAGTTCCGCCGGGGTATCCAGGCTCAGGTACAAGCCCTTGGCCATGGCAGGCGCGGCATGCTCGGCGCGTACCTCCTGCAGCAGCGAACGCAGGCTGAACGGGGCGTTCTGGGCGCTCAGGCGGCCGGCCTGCAGCTCGGTGAGGATGAGGATGTCATCGACCATGCCCATCATGTCCTGGGCTGCGGAACTGGCGGTGTGCTGGTATTGGGCCAGCTCGCCGTCCAGCGGCATGGTCTGCATCAGCTCCAGCGAACCGATCACGCCATTCATCGGCGTGCGCAGCTCGTGGGTGACGGTGGCCAGGAACTGGTCTTTCAGGCGGTTACTGTTGGCCAACTGGATGTTGAGCTGCTCCAGGGTGCGGCCGGTTTCGCGCAGCGTCCGAGCCTGCTCGTCACGCATGCTGTTGATGCGGTCGGCCAGCGCCAGGGACAACAGGCCGACCTCCAGCGCCGAACCGATCTGGCTGGCGTACATGGTCAGGAACACGTTCGGCAAATAGCCCAGCACCATCAGGGTATTGACCAGGCCGCCGAGCAAGAACGCCGACCAGGCAATGATGAAGTAGCGGGCCACGCGCAAACCGCGGTGCCAGGCGAAAATCCCGGCGGCGAAGATACACACGGTGAACAGCAGCGCCAACGCCGTGGCCAGGCGCAGGGCTACGCCATAACTGCTCGTCAGCGACAACAGCATCACCAGCGCACCACAGCCCATCAGCACCTTGAGCACGGCGTCGAAGGCACGGCTGTGATTGCGCACCTGCAGAAAGCTGCGGGCAAACTGGCAACCGAACAGGCCCGCCGCACCAATGAACATCGGTGTGGCGGCGTTGGCCCACCAGGGGCTGTCCGGCCAGAAATAGGCCACGCCGGCACCGTTGACCGAGACCTGGTACAGACCGAACGAGGCGATATAGAGGATGTAATACAGGTAACTGGTATCGCGCACGCTGAGGTAGATGAACAGGTTGTACACCAGCATCCCCAGCAACACGCCGTAGATCAGGCCCAGCACATACAGGCGGGTCGGTTGCGCTTCCATATAGGCCTGCGCCGACCACAGGGTCAACGGCGCCTGCACTGAACCCTGGCTGTGCAAGCGTAGATAGGCCGTGGTTGTCTGGCCGGGGGCAAAGGGCAGTTCGAAGAGGTAGTTGTTCTGTTTGATTTGCCGGCTGGCGTAAGGCAGGGCGTCGCCGGTGCGTTGGGCCAGGCGAAAGGTACCGCTGGCGTCCGGCAGGTAGAGTTCAAGGTGATCAAGTGGCGGATAGGCCAGCTCCAGCAACCAGGCGCGGGGGGCTGCCGATGGCAAGGCGGTGTAGCGCAGCTGGATTTTCAGCCAGAACACCGAACTGGAATAGCCGGCGTTGAGGACTTCGGCCCGGTGCGGGCGAAAATGCTCGCTGAATGACGGCGCACTGACCTGCGCAATGCTGGCGTTGCCATCGCGGTCTTCGAACACTTGCATCACCTGCCCCAGCGGCAAGCTGCGGGTGGAGTCGTCGAAATCGACCGCCGTGGCCAGCAACGGCAGCCAGCCCAGCACAACAATCAGCAAATAGCGCATACAGCCCCAGCATGGTCTGTCCCGGTCGCGTCGCGTAGCCTCCTGTCCGTTTGAGGCGACGTAATCCGGCAGTACCCGTTATCGGTTTATTCGAGCACTCTAGCATAGCTTTCCGAGCCTGCCAGACGCCACTGAAAACTTTACGCCAAAGGCTCTAGAACGGCACTTTCAGCGATTCTTGCAGGACCTTTCAAACGCCCGTTGAAAAATCCCCGGCGCCGGGGCGGACCCAGCAAAAGCGTTTGGTGATAAGCTCGCGCACCATGAATACCTACAGCTCCCGCCCCGTTGTCCTCTGTCTCTCCGGCCACGACCCCAGTGGCGGCGCCGGCTTGCAAGCAGATATCGAAGCCCTGATCGCGCAAGGCTGTCATGCCGCTCCGGCCGTGACCGCCCTGACCGTCCAGGATACCGTCAATGTCAGCGACTTCCGCGTCCTCGACCGCGAGTGGGTACTGGCCCAGGCCAATGCCGTGCTTGCCGATTCGACGGTAGCGGCCGTCAAGCTGGGCATGCTCGGCTCAATCGAAATGGTCGACACCGTGGTCGAACTGCTCAGTGCCCATCCGCATCTGCCGCTGGTCTGCGACCCGGTCCTGCGCGCTGGCGGCGGTGGCCGCCTGGGCAAGGATGAAGTCGGCTACGCCATGCGCGAGCGCCTGTTGCCACTGGCAACCATCGCTACCCCGAACCTTCCCGAAGCACGCATCCTGGCCGAACTGCCCGAAGGCAGCGCCGATGAATGCGCAGAAAAGCTCCTGCCGTTTGTCAGACACCTGCTGATCACCGGCGGTCACGGTGACGAACACGAAATCCACAACCGCCTGTACAGCCGCGACGGCCAGCGTCACACCTGGACCTGCCAGCGCCTGCCCGGCAGTTATCACGGCTCCGGCTGCACCCTGGCCAGTGCCCTGGCCGGCCGCTTGGCCCTGGGCGAACAGTTGCAAAGCGCGGTGCGTTCGGCCCTGGATTACACCTGGCGCACCCTGCGCGATGCCGAGCAACTGGGCAAAGGCCAGTACGTGCCACGCCGCTTGCCACTGGATTTCTGTTCCTGATCTTCGCTTGAGGTCTACACCATGAAGTTACGCGGCCTGTATGCCATCACTGACAGCCAGTTGCTGGCCGGCAAGTTTCTGCCCTATGTCGAAGCGGCCCTGGACGGCGGCGTGACCTTGCTGCAATACCGCGACAAGAGCCAGGACGCGTCCCGCCGCCTACGCGAGGCCGAGAGCCTGGCCGAGCTGTGCGCACGCTACAAGACCCAGCTGATCATCAACGACGACGCCGAACTGGCTGCACGCCTGGGCGTCGGCGTCCACCTGGGCCAGACCGACGGACCGTTGACCCCGGCCCGCACCCTGCTCGGGCGCAACGCCATCATCGGCTCAACGTGCCACGCCCAACTGGAGCTGGCCGAGCAGGCCGCCCGTGAAGGCGCCAGCTACGTCGCCTTCGGCCGCTTCTTCAATTCGGTCACCAAACCAGGGGCGCCCGCCGCCGATACCGCCCTGCTGGAACACGCGCGCAACCGTATCAAGCTGCCGATCTGCGCGATCGGCGGCATCACCCTCGACAACGCCGCCCCGCTGGTCGCCCACGGCGCCGACCTGCTGGCGGTGATTCACGGCCTGTTCGGCGCCGACAGCACGCAGGAAGTCACCCGCCGTGCCCGCGCCTTCAACGCCCTGTTCGCTTCTGCCTGATTGAGAGAGCCCATCATGTCTCGTTCCGAAACCCTGTTTGCCAACGCCCAGAAACACATCCCCGGTGGCGTCAACTCGCCGGTGCGGGCGTTCAAGAGCGTTGGCGGCACGCCGCTGTTCTTCAAGCACGCCGCCGGTGCCTATGTCACTGACGAAGACGACAAGCGCTACGTGGACTACGTCGGTTCCTGGGGCCCGATGATCCTCGGCCACAGCCACCCGGATGTACTGGAGTCGGTGCGCAAGCAGCTGGAACATGGCCTGTCCTATGGCGCGCCAACCGCCATGGAAACCGAAATGGCCGACCTGGTCTGCTCGATCGTGCCGTCGATGGAGATGGTCCGCATGGTCAGCTCCGGCACCGAAGCGACCATGAGCGCCATCCGCCTGGCCCGTGGCTACACCGGCCGCGACAGCATCATCAAATTCGAAGGCTGCTACCACGGCCACTCCGACAGCCTGCTGGTCAAAGCCGGCTCCGGCCTGCTGACGCAAGGCGTACCGAGCTCTGCCGGGGTGCCGGCAGCCTTTGCCAAACACACCCTGACCCTGCCGTTCAACGACATCGACGCGGTCGAGAAGATGCTCGCTGACGTCGGCCAGGACGTCGCCTGCATCATCGTCGAGCCGGTCGCCGGCAACATGAACTGCGTGCCGCCGGCGCCAGGCTTCCTCGAAGGCCTGCGCGCGTTGTGCGACAAGCATGGCGTGGTGTTGATCTTCGACGAAGTGATGACCGGTTTCCGCGTCGCCCTGGGCGGCGCCCAGGCTCATTACGGGGTGACCCCGGATCTCTCGACCTTCGGCAAGATCGTCGGTGGCGGCATGCCGGTGGGCTGCTTCGGTGGCAAGCGCACGATCATGGAACAGATCGCGCCGCTGGGCCCGGTCTACCAGGCCGGCACCCTGTCGGGCAACCCGCTGGCCATGGCCGCTGGCCTGACCACCCTCAAACTGATCAGCCGCCCAGGCTTTCATGACGAACTGAGCGCGTTCACCAGCCGCCTGCTCGATGGCCTGCAACAGCGCGCCGATGCCGCCGGCATCCCGTTCGTCACCACCCAGGCCGGCGGCATGTTTGGCCTGTACTTCAGCGGTGCCGACGACATCGTCACCTTCGATGACGTCATGGCCAGCGATGCCGAGCGCTTCAAGCGCTTCTTCCACCTGATGCTCGAAGGCGGCGTGTACCTGGCGCCAAGCGCCTTCGAAGCCGGCTTTACCTCGATTGCCCACGGTGAAACCGAGCTGCAGATCACCCTGGATGCGGCTGAGCGAGCGTTCGCCAAGCTCTGATTTTTGCAGCCATCGCGGGGCCAGCCCGCTCCCACAGTGATCATTGTGGGAGCGGGCTGGCCCCACGATGGTGCCTTGGAAGCAGAAAATCGAGTAAAGACTTTGTAAGGTAGGCGCTGCTTATCCCATAATGTGCCACCAGACACTTTGGCCGCAGCTTTGCAGAGGTAAGTCGATCCCCATGAACCGCACCGGCCGCGCCCTCGCCCTGGGCTGCCTGTTGCTTCTTCAGCCCCTGCTGGCCACAGCAGGCGGTAACTCGTTGCTGATTCCGGCGACGGGCCGCTGCACCCTCGATTCCCAGCCCGAAGACCTGCCGCAAGCGCTCGCTGCCTGCCAGGACGCGGCCAAGTCCGGGGATGCACAAGCCCAGTACGAGTTGGGTGAGTTCTACTACGAAGGCACCAACACCCCACGCGACCTCAACCAGGCCCTGAGCTACTTCGAGCAAGCCTCGCTGCAAGGCCACGCCGAGGCGCAGTACCGTCTGGGCACCATGTTCTACAAGGGTGAAGGTGTGGCGGCCAACAATGTGCAGGCCTACATCCTGCTGAAGATGGCAGCGGTCAATGGTGCCGAGGATGCGCTGGACATGGCTGACGAGGTGTCTGCCAAGATGCCGCGCGACGAGCTGGAAATCGCGACCCAGGTGCTGGGGCAGATCTTTCGCAAATACCTGCTGGAGCTGCAGACCGTCGACGGTCGCACGCCCTTCTCGCCGCTGCCCTGAGACCCGTACTTACTTTTCCGGCATTGGCATCGGAAACGGCATTACATTGCCAGTACCGCGCGCCTCGCTGATCTTTGGCGTGCCCAGACGCTCGACCTCATCGATGCGCACGATCGAATGCATCGGCACAAAGCTGCGCACCACGCCTTCGAACTGGGCCTTGAGCTTTTCTTCGCTCGGATCGACCACCACCTGGGTGCGCTCGCCAAAGACAAACTCCTCAACTTCAAGAAAGCCCCACAGATCGCTTTGATAGATCTGTTTGGCATACATCTCGTACACCTGGCCCTGGTTAAGAAAGATCACTTTGTAGATCGGAGCTTCGCGTTTGGTCATTTTGGGCGGGGACAATCACGGGTGGTAAAGAAGTCGCAAACTATAACATAGGCACCAGGTCGACAACGCTAGGATCCACGGCCCCGGCCCCTTATAATGTGCGGTTCTTCGAATTACCAGATGATCTCCCATGGCCAAGAAGCTTTACATCGAAACCCACGGTTGCCAGATGAACGAGTACGACAGCTCGCGCATGGTCGATCTGCTGGGTGAACATCAAGCCCTTGAAGTCACGGCCCGCGCCGAAGACGCCGACGTCATCCTGCTCAACACCTGCTCGATTCGCGAGCGCGCCCAGGACCGGGTGTATTCCCAGCTGGGCCGCTGGCGTGAACTCAAAGACCTGAACCCGGACATGGTCATCGCCGTCGGCGGCTGCGTGGCCAGCCAGGAAGGCGAGTCGATCCGCAAGCGCGCGCCTTACGTCGACGTGGTCTTCGGCCCGCAGACCCTGCACCGCCTGCCGGAAATGATCGACGCCGCGCGCACCACGCGCCAGCCCCAGGTCGACGTGTCGTTCCCGGAAATCGAAAAATTCGACCACCTGCCCGAGCCGCGCATCGATGGCCCCAGCGCCTATGTTTCGGTGATGGAAGGCTGCAGCAAGTACTGCACCTTCTGCGTGGTGCCCTACACCCGTGGCGAGGAAGTCAGCCGACCGTTCGACGATGTGCTGGCCGAAGTCATCCACCTGGCCGAGAACGGTGTACGTGAAATCACCCTGCTGGGTCAGAACGTCAACGGCTACCGTGGCCAGACCCACGACGGGCGCCTGGCGGACCTGGCCGAGCTGATCCGCGTGGTGGCGGCGGTGGATGGCATCGATCGCATTCGCTACACCACCTCGCACCCGCTGGAGTTTTCCGACAGCCTGATCCAGGCCCACGCCGAAGTGCCGGAGCTGGTCAAGCACCTGCACCTGCCGGTGCAATCGGGCTCCGACCGGGTGCTGGCGGCGATGAAGCGCAACCACACCATCCTCGAATACAAGTCCAAGCTGCGCAAACTCAAAGCCGCAGTACCGGGCATCTGCATCAGTTCTGACTTCATCGTCGGCTTCCCCGGCGAAACCGAGAAAGACTTCGAGCAAACCATGAAGCTGGTGGCCGACGTCGGTTTCGACTTCTCCTACTCGTTCGTCTACAGCCAGCGCCCGGGCACCCCGGCCTCGGACCTACCGGACGAAACCCCGGAAGAGCTGAAAAAGGAGCGCCTCAAGGCCTTGCAACATCGCCTCGACACCCAGGGCTTCGAGATCAGCCGACAAATGGTCGGTACCGTTCAGCGCATTCTCGTCACCGACTACTCGCGCCGCGACCCCGGCCAGTTGCAGGGGCGCACCGAGAATAACCGTATCGTCAACTTCCGCTGCGACAATCCGAAGCTGATCGGCCAGTTCGTCGACATCCATATCGACGATGCGCGCCCGCACTCGCTGTTCGGCTCGCTGGCCCATTGACCTGACCTGCCGGGCCTTGTTACAGGCCCGGCGACCCTTGATCGTTTCAGCGCTTTCGCCCTGCAGCGGCTAGGGTTATCCTTGAGACCATATCCTTTGCCGTTGGGCGGCTGAAAAACGACCTTGAACGCACCTATCGAACCACATCGTTTCATCCTCGAGCCCTTCGAGGCCCACCGCTTCGCCAACCTGTGCGGGCAGTTCGACGAGCATCTGCGCCTGATCGAACAGCGCCTGGCCATCGAAATCCGCAACCGCGGCAATCAGTTCGAACTGATCGGCGAACCCAAACACACCTCCTCTGCCGAACAACTGCTGCGCCGCCTCTATCGCGAGGCCAAGGCCACCGAGCTGTCGCCGGAAATGGTCCACCTGTACCTGCAGGAATCGGCCGTCGAAGAGCTGGAAAACCCGGCCGTCAACGAAGTCAGTGTTTCCCTGCGCACGCGCAAGGGCATGATTCGTCCACGCGGGCTGAACCAGCAGCGCTATGTGAAGGAAATCCTCGGCAACGACATCAACTTCGGCATCGGCCCGGCCGGTACCGGCAAGACCTACCTGGCCGTGGCCTGCGCGGTTGACGCCTTGGAGCGTGAACAGGTGCGGCGCATCCTGCTGGTACGTCCGGCGGTCGAGGCGGGCGAAAAGCTCGGCTTCCTGCCCGGCGACCTGGCACAAAAGATCGACCCGTACCTGCGCCCGCTCTACGACGCCCTGTACGAGATGCTCGGCTTCGAGCACGTGGCCAAGCTGATCGAGCGCCAGGTGATCGAGATCGCCCCGCTGGCCTACATGCGTGGCCGCACCCTGAACAACAGCTTCATCATCCTCGATGAGAGCCAGAACACCACGGTCGAGCAGATGAAGATGTTTCTCACCCGTATCGGTTTTGGCTCCACCGCCGTGATTACCGGTGACATCACCCAGGTCGACCTGCCACGCGGCACCAAGTCGGGCCTGGCCCATGTCATTGAGGTGCTCAAGGGCGTGCCGGGCATCAGCTTCACGCACTTCCTGCCCAAGGACGTGGTCCGCCACCCGTTGGTGCAGCGCATTGTCGAGGCCTACGAGCGCTTCGACAGCCAGCAGCAGAACCCGACCGAAGGCAAACAACGCGATGCTTGAGCTCGATCTGCAACTGGCAAGTAATGCACCACACCCGACTGAGCAACAGTTCCGCCAATGGTGTGAACTGGCTTTGCGCCAGCGCACGGCCGACTCGGAGCTGACCATTCGCCTGGTCGATGAAGCCGAAGGCCGCGAACTGAATCGCACCTGGCGGAGCAAAGACTACGCCACCAACGTGCTGTCCTTCCCGGCCGACGTGCCTGATGAACTGCTCGACATCCCACTGCTGGGCGACCTGGTGATCTGCATCGCCGTGGTCGAGCGCGAAGCCGCCGAACAGGGCAAGGTGCTGGATGCCCATTGGGCGCACCTGGTGATCCACGGCTGCCTGCACCTGCTGGGCTACGACCACATCGACGACGATGAGGCCGAGGAAATGGAAGCACTGGAACGAACGTTGCTTGCCGAACTGGGTCATCCGGACCCATACGCCGACGACGAACACGACGACATTCAACACTGATATCTGCAAAGGATCACGAGTAACCGCCATGAGCGAAGATCGATCGAGCAACGGGCAAAAGTCCTGGCTGGGCAAACTGACCCAGGCTTTTGCCCACGAGCCGAAAAACCGTCAGGAGCTGCTTGAGCTGCTGCGCGAAGCCCATCAGAACAAGCTGCTCGACAGCGAGGCGCTGACCATTGTCGAGGGCGCCATCCAGGTCGCCGACCTGCAAGTGCGCGACATCATGGTGCCGCGCTCGCAGATGATGAGCATCAAGGCGACCCAGTCGCCGCGTGAGTTCCTGCCGGCGGTGATCGATGCCGCGCACTCGCGCTACCCGGTCGTTGGCGAAAGCCACGACGACGTGCTCGGCGTGCTGCTGGCCAAGGACCTGCTGCCGCTGATCCTCAAGGAGAACGGCGACAGTTTCAACATCAAGGACCTGCTGCGCCCGGCCACGTTCGTGCCCGAGTCCAAGCGCCTGAACGTGCTGCTGCGCGAATTCCGCGCCAACCATAACCACATGGCCATCGTCATTGACGAATACGGCGGCGTGGCGGGCCTGGTGACCATCGAAGACGTACTCGAGCAGATCGTCGGCGACATCGAAGACGAGCATGACGTCGAGGAAGACAGCTACATCAAGCCGCTGCCCAGTGGCGACTTCCTGATCAAGGCGCTGACGCCGATCGAAAACTTCAACGAGTTCTTCGACAGCCAGTTCTCCGACGACGAGTTCGACACTGTCGGCGGCCTGGTCATGAGTGCCTTCGGCCACCTGCCCAAGCGTAACGAGACCACCGAGATCGGCCCGTACCGTTTCCGCATCCTCAATGCCGACAGCCGCCGGATTCACCTGCTGCGTCTGACCCCAATCACCCGTTAAGGACACCCATGCGCTGGATCACCCGCCCCGGCTGGCCCGGTAACCTGCTGGCCGTGGCGGCCGGTGCAATCACCACCCTGGCCCTGGCGCCGTTCGACATCTGGCCGCTGGCCTTGCTCGCGGCCGGCCTGTTCTACCTCGGTCTGCGCGAGCTCAGCCCACGCCAGGCCCTGGGCCGCGGCTGGTGCTTCGGCTTTGGCCTGTACGCCGCTGGCACCAGCTGGATCTACGTCAGTATCAACACCTATGGCGGAGCCACACCGTTGCTGGCTACCGGCTTGTTGCTGGCGTTCTTTGCCGCCATTGCCTGGTTCTTCGCCCTGCCCGCCTGGCTTTGGGCGCGCTGGTTGCGGCGCAACGAGGCGCCGCTGGCCGATGCCCTGTGCTTCGCCGCGTTGTGGGTCGGCCAGGAAGCCTTCCGCGGCTGGTTCCTCACCGGGTTTCCCTGGCTGTACTCCGGTTACAGCCAGCTTGACGGGCCGCTCTCGGGCCTGGCGCCGCTGGGTGGCATGTGGCTGATTTCGTTCTGCCTGGCCCTGTGCGCCGCACTGCTGTGCAACCTGCCGCGCTTGCGGGCACGCAAGTCGTTCCTGGCTGTGGCCGTCGTGCTGTTGCTGGCGCCCTGGGCGATCGGCCTGGCACTGAAGAACCACGCCTGGACCAGCCCTTCCGGCAAACCGCTGAGCGTCGCCGCCCTGCAAGGCAACGTCGAGCAGGAGCTGAAATGGAACCCGGAACACGTCAACGCCCAGCTGGCCCTGTACCGCGACATGAGCTTCAGCTCCAAACCGGTCGACCTGCTGGTCTGGCCGGAAACCGCGGTACCGGTCCTCAAGGATCAGGCCCAGGGCTACCTGGACATGATGGGCAACTTCGCCGCCGAGCGTAATACGGCACTGATCACCGGCGTGCCGGTGCGCGAAGTGGTGCACCAGCAACGCCGCTATTACAACGGCATCACCGTGACCGGCGAAGGCGATGGCACTTACCTGAAGCAGAAACTGGTGCCGTTCGGCGAGTACGTGCCATTGCAGGACATGCTCCGTGGCCTGATTGCCTTCTTCGACCTGCCGATGTCGGACTTTGCCCGTGGACCGGCCGACCAGCCGCTGTTGCAGGCCAAGGGCTATCAGATCGCGCCGTATATCTGCTACGAAGTGGTCTATCCGGAATTTGCGGCGAGCCTGGCGGCGCGCAGCGACATTCTCCTGACCATCAGCAACGACACCTGGTTCGGCACCTCGATCGGCCCCCTGCAGCACCTGCAGATGGCGCAGATGCGCGCCCTGGAAGCCGGACGCTGGATGATCCGCGCCACCAACAACGGCGTCACCGGCCTGATCGACCCGTTCGGCCGCATCACTGCGCAGATCCCGCAGTTCGAACGCGGCATCCTCTACGGTGAGGTAGTGCCGATGCAGCAGCTCACCCCGTACCTGCAATGGCGCTCCTGGCCACTGCTGATCCTCTGCGCGCTGCTGCTGGGCTGGGCCCTGCTGGCCAGCCGGATGGCCAAGACCGTCTAGTAGAACAGCTTGTAGCCGAGCAGGCCGACTGCCTCGTTGAGCAGTTGGCCGCTCTGCCACAGCGATTTGCCCTCCGGCAGCCAGCCACCGAATGGTCGGGCATGGTCACGACCAAGAAAGCCCACCGGCGCCGGCACTACGTCAAAACCCGCCTGCTCGAAGCTCCAGCGTGAACGCTGCATGTGCCAGGCCTGGGTCACCACCACCACGCGCTTGACCCCCAAGGGCTGCAACAGCTCGGCGCTCATCTGCGCGTTTTCCCAGGTGGTGCGGCTGCGCTCCTCTTTCCAGCGTACGCTCACGCCCAGGTCACGCTGCAGGGAATCGGCCATCAACTGCGCTTCGCTGGGCGGCGTACCGTAGTGCAGGCCGCCGCTGGTCAGCACCGGCAAACCCGAGGCCTTGGCCAACTGCGCCGCGTAGCGCATACGCTCCATGGCCACGCCCGTGGGTTGGTCCTGCGAATCCCAGGCCGGATCACCGCGTTCGCGGCCAGCGCCAAGAATGACAATGGCATCGGCATGCTCGGCCAGCCCTGCCCATTGGCTGGTGACCAGCGCCGGCTCGGTTTCCAGTTGCCGGGCAGCCTGTTCCACCACGACCGGCAGGCTCATCAGCCACAACCCGCCCAAACCCAGGACGAAACACAGCCTCGACAAGCGCGGCCAGGATTTGCGCAGCCACCAGGCGCCAAGCAGCAGCAGAAACAGCACGCCAGGCGGCATGATCATTTGTTTGATGAGATAACGAATCGGCACGGGACACCTCCTTGGAGGTGCGCAGCCTAAGAGGATCGGCACCTGGCAACAATAGTCAGGTGCCAATCAGTGAAGTTTTTTGACTCGGTGGCGCACTCCGCTTTGCGCCGGAAAAACCCGAACGGCTACTTGAATTGCAGCGTCCTGGACTTTGCTGTGGTAGCGGAGCGCTTATCCTTGAGCCAGACGATTCTGGCCGAAGGTGGCGTCTCCGGTTGAGGCAATGCGCCGACGCGTCCATGCCCGCCCTCCGGAAGGGATTCCAGATAGGCCTTGATCACTTCGAATTCAGCGCGGCTCAGACCACGCAACTCCAATTCAGCAGGCACTTCATCGCGTAATCGAACGGAGGTTCTAGCGACCTCGAGGGCCAGGCCCAGACGGTCGATCAGCCGTTCGTAAAGCTCCGGTTTCGTTGCTTGTTGCTGCGACTCTCCCATCCGTTCACCTCATTGAAGATAAATATATCTCCCCCCACACATGAGCTTAGCGTTACTCGCAAAAGCAGCTGGACGCCGCGACCAACGGCCCGCCGCGCCACAGGCGGTGCAATCAGGGTTTCCCTCGGTGGACAGGGGTCATGTATGCTAGGGCGTTCACCATACTTGACACCGGATTGCCGATGCAGCGGTTTGATCGCTGCCTGGATAAGGTCTCCCATTTCTCAGCGCAAAGTAGCCATGCACGAACTCTATCAGCCCCGCGAAATCGAAGCCGCCGCCCAGTCTTACTGGGATGAGCGAAAGTCTTTTGAAGTCAGTGAACAGCCAGGCAAGGACACGTACTACTGCCTATCGATGTTCCCGTACCCAAGCGGCAAGCTACATATGGGCCACGTGCGCAACTACACCATCGGTGACGTGATCGCCCGTTACCAGCGCATGCTCGGCAAGAACGTCCTGCAGCCAATGGGCTGGGACGCCTTCGGCATGCCGGCGGAAAACGCCGCGATGAAGAACAACGTCGCCCCGGCCAAGTGGACCTACGAAAACATCGAATACATGAAGACCCAGCTCAAGAGCCTGGGCCTGGCGTTCGATTGGTCGCGTGAAGTCACCACCTGCAAGCCCGACTACTACCGCTGGGAACAGTGGCTGTTCACCCGCCTGTTCGAAAAAGGCGTGATCTACCGCAAAAACGGTACCGTGAACTGGGACCCGGCCGACCAGACCGTCCTTGCCAACGAGCAAGTCATCGACGGTCGCGGCTGGCGTTCGGGCGCGCTGATCGAGAAGCGCGAAATCCCGATGTACTACTTCAAGATCACCGACTACGCCGACGAGCTGCTGGAAAGCCTCGACGATCTGCCGGGCTGGCCTGAGCAGGTCAAGACCATGCAGCGCAACTGGATCGGCAAGTCCCGTGGCATGGAAGTGCAGTTCCCCTACGATCAGGCCAGCATCGGCCACGCCGGGGCCCTGAAAGTCTTCACCACCCGTCCGGACACCCTGATGGGCGCCACCTACGTGGCCGTTGCCGCCGAGCACCCGCTGGCCACCCAGGCCGCCCAGGGCAACCCCGAGCTGCAAGCCTTCATCGATGAGTGCAAGAGCGGCAGCGTCGCCGAAGCCGACATCGCGACCCAGGAGAAAAAAGGCCTGGCCACCTCGCTGTTCGTCGAGCACCCGCTGACCGGCGAAAAACTGCCGGTGTGGGTCGCCAACTACGTGCTGATGCACTACGGCGACGGCGCGGTCATGGCTGTCCCGGCCCACGACGAGCGCGATTTCGAGTTCGCCCACAAGTACAACCTGCCGGTCAAGGCTGTGATCCGTACCAGCGCTGGCGATGAAGTCGGCAGCGAGTGGCTGGCCGCCTACGGCGAGCACGGCCAGCTGATCAACTCCGGTGAGTTCGACGGCCTGGACTTCCAGGGTGCCTTCGACGCCATCGAAGTGGCACTGATCAAGAAAGAGCTGGGTAAATCCCGCACCCAGTTCCGTCTGCGCGACTGGGGCATCAGCCGTCAGCGCTACTGGGGTTGCCCGATCCCGATCATCCACTGCCCAGCTTGTGGCGATGTGCCAGTACCGGAAGACCAACTGCCGGTCACCCTGCCGGAAAACGTCGTACCCGATGGCGCCGGTTCGCCGCTGGCACGCATGCCCGAGTTCTACGAATGCAAATGCCCGAAATGCGGCACTGCGGCCAAGCGCGAAACCGACACCATGGACACCTTCGTCGAGTCGTCCTGGTACTTCGCCCGCTACGCCTCGCCTAACTACGAAGGCGGCATGGTCGACCCGAAAGCGGCCAACCACTGGCTGCCGGTAGATCAGTACATCGGCGGTATCGAACACGCGATCCTGCACCTGCTGTACGCGCGCTTCTTCCACAAGCTGATGCGCGACGAAGGCCTGGTCACCTCCAACGAGCCGTTCAAGAACCTGCTGACCCAGGGCATGGTCGTCGCCGAAACCTACTACCGCGTTGCCAGCAACGGCGGCAAGGACTGGTTCAACCCGGCCGACGTCGAAATCGAGCGCGATGCCAAGGCCAAGATCATCGGCGCCACGCTGAAGACCGACGGCCTGCCGGTCGAGATCGGCGGCACCGAGAAGATGTCCAAGTCCAAGAACAACGGCGTCGACCCGCAGGCAATGATCGAAGCCTACGGCGCCGACACCTGCCGCCTGTTCATGATGTTCGCCTCGCCGCCCGACATGAGCCTGGAATGGTCCGACTCTGGTGTCGAAGGTGCCAACCGCTTCCTGCGCCGCGTCTGGCGCCTGGCTCAGGCCCACGTGGCCCAGGGCCTGCCGGGCAAGCTGGATGTCGCCAGCCTCGATGACGCACAGAAAGTGATCCGCCGCGCTATCCACACTGCCATCAAGCAGGCCAGCACCGATGTCGGCCAGTACCACAAGTTCAACACCGCCATCGCCCAGGTGATGACCGTGATGAACGTGCTGGAAAAGGCCCCGCAAGCCAGCGCACAGGACCGTGCCCTGCTGCACGAAGGCCTGGAAGCGGTCACCCTGCTGCTGGCGCCGATCACCCCGCACATCAGCCATGAGCTGTGGCAGCAACTGGGTCACCAGGACGCCGTGATCGACGCGCCTTGGCCGGTACTGGACGAAAGCGCCCTGGTCCAGGACAGCATCGTCCTGGTCATCCAGGTCAACGGCAAGCTGCGTGGCCAGATCGAAATGCCGGCCGCAGCCAGCCGCGAGGAAGTCGAAGCCGCTGCGCGCAGCAACGAGAACGTGCTGCGCTTCACCGAAGGCCTGAGCATCCGCAAGGTCATCGTGGTACCGGGCAAGCTGGTCAACATCGTCGCCAACTGACAGGAAACGCCGGCCCGCCACTTATGCGGGCCAGCGCACAGAATCGGCCCACAAGGGAGCTACAACATGATCAAACGCAATCTGCTGGTAATGGGCCTGGCCGTGATGCTCAGCGCCTGCGGTTTCCAGCTGCGCGGTACCGGAACCAGTGAACTGGCGATCAAGGAATTGGACCTGAGTGCACGTAACGCCTACGGCGATACCGTGGTCCAACTGCGCCAGGCCCTGCAGAGCAGTGGCGTCAACGTCCACACCGGTGCGCCTTACAAACTGGTGCTGACCAACGAAGCCGAAACCCAACGCGCAGCCACCTATGCTGGAGGTTCGGGTCGTTCGGCCGAGTATGAGCTGACCACCGTGCTGAGCTACAGCATTGAAGGCCACAACAACACCAACCTGCTCAACGACAAGCTCGAAGTGCGCAAGATCTATGTGCATGACGGCAACAACATCACCGGCTCGCAACAGGAAGCCACACAAGCTCGGAGCGAAATGCGCCGCGACCTGGTGCAGAACATGCTGGTACGCCTGCAGCTGCTGACCCCAGGCCAGCTTGAAGGCCTGCAGCAAAAGGCTGACGAACGTGCCCAGGCCGAAGCCGACGCCCTCGAAGCGGCCCGCCGCGCCCAGGACGAAACGCCCCAGCAGTCGCCGCTGCAACTGCCAGCCAACTGAGATTGAACGGGGCACTTCGGTGCCCCGTCTGCCATCATGAAACTCACTCCCGCCCAACTTAACAAGCACCTGCAAGGCAGCCTCGCGCCGGTCTACGTGATCAGCGGCGATGACCCGCTGTTGTGCCAGGAAGCTGCCGACGCCATCCGCACGGCGGCACGCCAGCAAGGTTTCGATGAACGCCAGGTGTTCAGCGCCGACGCCAACTTCGACTGGGGCACCCTGCTCCAGGCCGGTGCCAGCCTGTCGCTGTTCGCCCAGCGGCGCTTGCTCGAACTGCGCCTGCCGTCCGGCAAGCCTGGCGACAAGGGCGCCGCGGCACTCATCGAATACTGCTCCAACCCCGCTGAAGACACCCTGCTGCTGATCAGCCTGCCCAAGCTCGACGGCAGTGCGCAGAAAACCAAGTGGGGCAAGGCGCTGATCGAAGGGCAACACACCCAGTTCGTGCAGATCTGGCCAGTGGACAGTCACCAGCTACCGCAATGGATCAGTCAGCGTCTGTCCCAGGCCGGACTGAGCGCCCAGCGCGACGCCGTTGATCTGATTGCCGCGCGGGTTGAAGGCAACCTGCTGGCGGCAGCCCAGGAGATCGAGAAGCTCAAGCTACTGGCCGAAGGCAATCAGATCACCGTCGAAACCGTGCAGGCAGCGGTAGCCGACAGCGCCCGCTTTGATGTCTTCGGCCTGGTCGATGCCATTCTCAATGGCGAGGCCGCCCATGCCTTGCGCATGCTCGAAGGTTTGCGCGGTGAAGGCGTCGAACCACCGGTGATTCTCTGGGCCCTGGCCCGGGAACTGCGCCTGCTGGCCGGGCTGGCCCAGCAGTTCAGCCAGGGCGTGCCGCTGGACAAGGCCTTCAGCCAAGCCCGGCCGCCGGTCTGGGACAAGCGCAAACCGCTGATGAGCAAGGCCCTGCAACGCCATTCGGCGCAGCGCTGGAGCCAGTTGTTGCAGGATGCCCAGCGCATCGATGCGCAAATCAAGGGCCAGGCTCAGGGCTCGGCCTGGACCAGCCTGGCGCGCTTGTCGTTGTTGATGGCGGGGCAGCGTCTGGCGTTGCCGGCTGAGTGAAATTAATCGCGGGGCAAGCCCGCTCCTACACAGGTCGTGTGGGAGCGGGCTTGCCCCGCGATAGCTTCACGCCTATATTGCGCCCCACACCCACCTGGCAGGACATCCTGTGATGAGCAAGAAACCCGCAAAACCCGGGCCCAACAAGGCCAAATCGATCATTGCCCAGCCATTGTTCCGCAGCCGCCAGGAACGCGCCGGCAAAGGCAAAGGCAGCTACCGCCGCGAAGCCTTCCAATCGAGAGATTGGGAGGCTTCTTACTTTTTGGCCGCATAAAAGCAAGAATCCGGCAGGCGTGGTATGGTCGGCACCTGACTTGAAATACCTGGACCTGTGCATGCCCTTTTGTCTTACCCGTCGCTGGCAACCTCGCCAGCTGATTGCCGCCTCCAGCCTCATCCTGCTTGTCGCCTGCGCGGAAAAGCCCACCGCCGCCGATGCGCTGCCGCTGGCTCCTGCCCAGCCAGCTCCGGTCGTGACACTGCCCAACCCCGTCGTCGATACCAGCAGCGAAATCCAGCCGCTGCAAAGCTTTGCCCAATGGCAAGCGGGGTTCCGTCAGCAAGCCCTGCAAGCCGGTATCAATACCAGCACCTTTGACCGTGCCTTCCTTGGCGTCATCCCCGACATGGATGTGATCAAGGCCGACCGCAGCCAGCCGGAGTTCACCCGGCCGGTATGGGAATACCTCGATGGCGCCCTGTCGCCGCTGCGTGTGCGCAATGGCAAGGGCCTGCTGGAAAAACACGCCGAACTGCTAAGCCAGATCGAACAACGCTATGGCGTCGACCGCAATGTGCTGGTTTCGGTCTGGGGCATGGAAAGCAACTTTGGCCAGTTCCAGGGTAACAAATCGGTCATCCGCTCCCTGGCCACCCTGGCCTATGAAGGCCGCCGCCCGGCCTTCGCCCAGGCGCAGCTGATTGCGGCCCTGCAGATCCTGCAGAACGGCGATATCCAGCCCGATGCCATGAAAGGCTCGTGGGCCGGCGCCATGGGCCAGACCCAGTTCATCCCCACCACCTACAACACCCACGCGGTGGATTTTGACGGCGATGGTCGCCGGGATATCTGGAACAGCTCGGCTGACGCCCTGGCGTCCACCGCCCACTACCTGCAGAGCTCCGGCTGGCAACGCGGCGAGCCCTGGGGTTTTGAGGTGCAGCTGACACCTGGCTTCGACTACTGGCTGGCGGATGGCAGCCAGCGCAAGACGGTGTCCGAATGGATGCAGATGGGCCTGAAACTGCCCGCCGGTGTGCGTTTGCCTGCCGATAGCGAGCAGCTGTCCGCCGCCTTGCTGTTGCCGGCCGGTTATCGCGGCCCGGCCTTCCTGGTGCTGGATAACTTCCGCGCGATCCTCAAGTACAACAACTCGTCGTCCTACGCCATGGCCGTCGGCCTGCTTGGCCAACGGTTCGATGGCTCGGGTTACATCGCCGGATCCTGGCCCAAGGATGACCTGCCGCTGAGCCGCAGCGAGCGGGTCGAATTGCAGACCCTGCTCAGCGCCCGCAACTACGACGCCGGGGCCGCCGACGGCATTATCGGCGCCAACACCCGCAAGGCCATTCGCAGCGCCCAGCAGGCGATGGGCTGGCCTGCCGACGGCTATCCGACGCACAAGCTGCTCGATAGCCTGCGTCAACGCTAAGCAATACAAAACGCCCCTGTTCAGGGGCGTTTTTCATTCAGCGTCTGAACAAGTCCTGCTCCAGCCGCAAGCACTTGCGATCGGCATCCAGGTGCACCCTGGCCCCTAGCGGCAAGGTCAGGTTCGGGTCGCAATGACCGCTGCGCCATCCGGCCAACACCGGCACCTGCAACGGCGCGAAGAACTGCTGCATCAACGGCGCCAGCGCCTGCAGCGTGATCCCGGCAAAATCCCCGACCAGCACGCCACGAATGCCTTCAAGCTTGCCCGCCAGGCGCAACTGGGTCAGCAGGCGATCGACCCGGTACAGCGGCTCGTTCACGTCTTCAACAAACAGGATACCGCCGCCGCAATGTATTTCTGCAGGTGTACCCAGGGTCGCGCACAACAGTGACAGATTACCGCCCAGCAAGGGCCCGCTGGCCGCGCCTGGCAGGATGGTGGTCAACGGCCAGGCCTGCGGATGCTCAATCGCATCGCCAGCGCTCAAACGGCCGCTGAGCTGTTCGAACAGCGATGACAGGGTCGGCTCCTGCTTGTTGCCCAGCAATTCCGACTTGAGCATGGCACCGTGGAACGACACGAACCCGGCATGGCGGGCAATGGCCGTGTGCAGCGCGGTGATGTCGCTGTAGCCGACCAAAGGCTTGGGGTGACGGCGCAGCAGGTCGAAATCGATGTTGTCCAGCAGACGCATGCTGCCGTAGCCACCGCGCAGGCAGATGATGGCATCGACATCCTCGGCAGCGAAGGCGCCGTGCAGATCTTGCAACCGCTGCGCATCGCTACCGGCCAGATAGCCCTCGGCGGCAGTCACCCCCGGGTAGATCCGGCAGCGATAGCCGCGTGCCTCGAACCACTGGTTGACCTTGAGCGTATCGACCTGGGCGGGACCTGCCGGGGCAATGATTGCAATCAGCCCACCTGCCGGCAAGGCCGCCGGCAAAGGCTGGGCATTCGTCAACAGACCGGCCTGTTGCGTGAAGGGAAGATTCATCCAGACGACTCCTTGTGTGGACTGACCCGCCCACTGTAAATCAATGACCCGTTAGGCAGCACAAGGAAGCCCTGACACAAACAAAAATGCCGACGCCGCAGACTTGCGGGCATCGGCATTGAGGCACGGCGGCGTCGATCAGAGCTTGATCTTGGCCTCGTGCGCCTGCTGGTCAGCATGGTACGAAGAACGCACCAGCGGGCCGGAGGCGACGTTCTTGAAGCCCATCTTGTAGCCTTCTTCGGCGAACCAGGCGAAGGTGTCCGGGTGCACGAAACGCTGCACCGGCAAGTGGCTGCGCGACGGCTGCAGGTACTGGCCGAGGGTCAGCATGTCGATGTTGTGCTCGCGCATGCGATGCATCACTTCGATCACTTCTTCGTCGGTTTCGCCCAGGCCCAGCATCAGGCCGGACTTGGTCGGTACGTGCGGCACCAGTTCCTTGAACTTCTGCAGCAGGGTCAGCGACCACTGGTAGTCCGAACCCGGGCGCGCCGCCTTGTACAGGCGCGGCACGGTTTCCAGGTTGTGGTTGAACACATCCGGTGGCGTCTCGGCGGTGATCGCCAGGGCGACGTCCATGCGCCCGCGATAGTCCGGCACCAGGGTTTCGAGCTGGACGCCCGGCGACAGCGCGCGAATCTCGCGGATGCAGTCGGCAAAGTGCTGGGCACCGCCGTCACGCAGGTCGTCGCGGTCCACCGAGGTGATCACCACGTACTTCAGGCGCAGGTCGGCGATGGCCACGGCGAGGTTCTTCGGCTCGTCGACGTCCAGTGGCTTTGGCCGGCCATGGCCGACGTCGCAGAACGGGCAACGACGGGTGCAGATGTCACCCATGATCATGAAGGTGGCGGTGCCGCCGGAGAAGCATTCGCCCAGGTTCGGGCAGGAAGCTTCTTCACAGACGCTGTGCAGCTTGTGCTTGCGCAGCAGTTGCTTGATGCGGTCGACTTCCGGCGAAACCGGGATACGCACGCGAATCCAGTCAGGCTTTTTTGGCAGCTCGTCGGTGGGGATGATCTTTACCGGGATACGCGCGACTTTTTCCGCGCCACGCAGTTTGACACCCGCTTCGACCTTCGGCCGTGGCGCTGGCGTCACGCTTTGCACTGGTTCTTGCACAACAGTAGTCATATTCAGAAGATTCCGCCCGTAAGGGTCGCCTGCTCAGCATAGTCGAGGTGCTTGACCAGCTGCCCGCGCAGCCTTGCCCTTACCTCAGAGAGTTCGATCGAGCCTGCCTGATCGCGCAGCTGGGTCATGGCCAGCCCCGCATACCCGCAGGGGTTAATCCGGCGGAATGGCGCAAGGTCCATGTCCACGTTCAGAGCAAGGCCGTGAAACGAACAGCCATTGCGAATCCGCAGGCCGAGCGAGGCGATCTTCGCCCCGTCGACATAGACGCCCGGCGCATCGGCCTTGGCCGCCGCCTCGACGTTGTAACTGGCCAGCAACTCGATCAGGCAGCGTTCGATACGGCTGACCAGATCGCGCACGCCAAACCCCAGGCGGCGCACATCCAGCAGCAGATAGGCCACCAGCTGGCCCGGGCCATGATAGGTCACCTGGCCACCGCGATCGGTCTGCACCACCGGGATGTCACCCGGCACCAGCAGATGCTCGGCCTTGCCGGCCTGGCCCTGGGTGAACACCGCCGGGTGTTCAACCAGCCATACCTCATCCGCCGCACCCGGGCCACGCTGGTCGGTAAACCGGCGCATGGCCTCGAGCACCGGCTCGTAGGGCAGCAGGCCGAGGTCGCGAAAGCCGAGGCAATCGGGCATCAGAGCACCATTTTCACGATACCGGTCGCGCGCAGGGCGCTGTTGATGTTGTGCAGTTGGTCTTCACTGGTCGCCACGATGTGCAGCTGCACCGTGGTGTACTTGCCTTCCTTGCTCTGACGCTCAGCCAGGGTCTTGAGATCGACCTCGGCGTACTTCTTGAGGATCTCGATCACCGTGTCCTTGAAATGGACCACGGTGTCACCGATGACCTTGATCGGGTAATCGGCGCAGGGGAATTCGATTTTGTGCGACTTGACGTCTTCGCTCATGGCAATAACGGCCTCGTAAGCCGTGGCAACAACAACGCCCCCGCGTGAGTGGGCGGGGGCGTGGCAGGTCACGATATCAGTTGAACAACCCGTAGAAGAATAGCCGAATGCTATCCCACACACGACGGAAGAAACCACCTTCCTCGACGCCATCCAGCGCGATCAGGTCGGCACTGTGGACAACCTTGTCATCCAGTTTGACTTCCACTTTACCGATCACGTCACCTTTGTTGATCGGAGCGATCAATTGCGGGTTCATGGTCATGCTTGCGGCCAGCTTTTTCAATTGGCCTTTAGGCAAAGTCATGCTCAGGTCCTGGGCCAGACCGGCTTTGACCTGATTGGTCGCACCCTTCCATACCGGCGCCTGGGCCAGTTCCGTGCCCTTCTGGTAGAAGGTCTGGGTTTCGAAGAAGCGGAAGCCATAGGTCAGCAGCTTCTGGGTTTCGGCCGCACGCGATTGCTCGCTGTTGGTACCGAAGACCACGGCGATCAGGCGCATGCCGTCACGGACCGCCGAAGACACCATGCAGTAGCCGGCTTCATCGGTGTGGCCGGTTTTCAGGCCGTCGACAGTCTTGTCGCGCCACAGCAACAGGTTGCGGTTAGGCTGCTTGATGTTGTTCCAGAAGAACTCCTTCTGCGAGTAGATCGCATAGTGAGCCGGGTCTTCGTGGATGATCGCGCGTGCCAGTACCGCCATGTCGTGGGCCGACGAGTAGTGCTCGGGGTTCGGCAGGCCGGTCGGGTTCATGAAGTGGCTGTTGCTCATGCCAAGATCGGTAGCGGTCTTGTTCATCATGTCGGCGAAAGCGTCTTCGCTGCCGGCGATGTGCTCGGCCAGGGCGACGCTGGCGTCGTTACCCGACTGGATGATGATACCGTGCAGCAGGTCGCTGACGCTGACCTGGGTGCCAACCTTGATGAACATCCGCGAACCACCGGTGCGCCAGGCGTTTTCGCTGACGGTGACCGGGTCGTTTTCGCCGATCTGCCCGCGACGGATATCCAGGGTCGCGATGTAGGCGGTCATCAGCTTGGTCAGGCTCGCCGGAGGCAGACGCTGGTCACCATTGTTCTCGACCAGGATGTTGCCGCTGGAGGCTTCCATGAGCACGTAGGACTTGGCAGCCAATTGCGGCGGCGACGGCATCATCTGCTCTGCCGCGAAGGCGGCAGGGGCAATCATCAGCGGTACAAGCAGGCAAAGGCGTTTGGCAAAGCTGGTTATGTTCATCCGTCTCTCGAAATGGCTAATGGGCTCATGCCCTCATGGGCAAAACGTTTACAGGCACATGGCCTGACGGGCAAAACCGCCATTGTACATGGCGGCTGCGCCCGGCTGCATGACAAACCGATCAGTCCCCCCGATCAGTCTGCCGTGACGACTTTGGGCTGCCCCAGGTTGGCCAGACGCACACTGTCCTGCATCTGCTGGGCTTCGCCCTGGCTGTTGATCGGCCCCAGGCGGACCCGGTGCAGGGTCTGCTGGTTACGTACGATCGAACTGATGAAGACCGGCGCGCTGACCATGCTGCTGAGCTTGGAGCGCAGCAGTTCGGCGGCGTCCGGGTTGGCAAAGGCGCCGACCTGCAAGTAAAGACCATTGCCGGCCATGCTGTTGTTGCTGGCGACCTGCAGCGGCACGACCGCGGCGGCATGCTGCTGCGGTGGCGGCGTCCATTGTTCGACCGTGCCGGTGCTGGCCGGCATGGCCTGGGTCTGGGCCACTTGCGGCTGGTCGAGGACCATCGGCGCCGGCTGGCCACGCTGGGCCCACCATTGTTTCGGGTCGATACCCTCGACGCGCACCCGCGCGGTACCGGTTTCGGCATAGCCGAGCTTCTTCGCCGCCGCGTACGACAGGTCGATGATACGGTCGGAATAGAACGGCCCGCGGTCGTTGACCCGCAGGATCACGCTGCGCTGGTTGTCGAGGTTGGTGACCTTGACATAGGCCGGCAGCGGCAGGGTCTTGTGCGCCGCGCTCATGCCGTAGAGGTCATAGACCTCGCCGTTGGCGGTGTTCTGGCCATGGAACTTGGTGCCGTACCACGACGCCGTGCCCTCGGCGCGGTAGTTGCGCGAGTCGGGGATCGGGAAGTAGGTCTTGCCCAGCACGGTGTAGGGGTTGGCCTTGTAGTTACCGGTGTGCACGGTCGGGGTCGCGTCCGGGATCTTCGAGACGTCGACATCCCACCAGGGTGCGCCGTCCTTGTGGGCCCGGTTGATGTCCAGGCCAGGCTTGGCCCGCACCACATTGGTCTTGCCCTGGGTAGAAGTGCTTGGGCGGCTGCTCGAACAGCTCACCAGCACCAGGCCCAGGGCTGCGCAACCGAGCAGTTTCAGCGATGTAGCGGAGAACATTACGCGCATTACTTGGCGCCCCGTGCTTGAACCAGCAGGTCCGAGAGCTGATGCACTGCCATGGCATACATCACGCTGCGGTTATAGCGAGTGATCGCGTAGAAGTTTTTCAGGCCCAGCCAGTATTCCGGGCCATTGTCGCCTTCGAGCCGGAAGGCGGTGACCGGCAGATCATCGCGCAGCGCATCATGACTCGACCAGCCCAGTGCCCGCAACTCCCCGACCGTCTTGACCGCGTCGATGCCTGGGCTCAGGCCCTCGTCGACGCGCTCGCCGCGCACCGTGGCACGGCTGACCACCTGCTCGCCGGCCACCCAGCCGTGGCGCTTGAAGTAGCTGGCCACGCTGCCGATGGCATCGTCCGGGTTGTTCCAGATGTTGATGTGGCCGTCGCCGTCAAAGTCCACGGCGTAAGCGCGAAAACTGCTCGGCATGAACTGCGGCAGGCCCATGGCTCCGGCGTAGGAGCCTTTGAGGGTCAGCGGGTCGACCTGCTCTTCGCGGGCCAGCAACAGGTACTCGCGCAGCTCCTTGCGGAAGAACTCGGCGCGCGGCGGGTAATCGAAGCCCAGGGTCGACAGCGCGTCGATCACCCGGTAGTTGCCGGTGTTGCGGCCAAAGAAGGTCTCGACGCCGATGATCGACACGATCACCTGGGCTGGCACGCCGTATTCCTGCTCGGCACGGGCCAGGGTGGCCTCGTGCTGGCGCCAGAAGTCGACGCCGCGGGCGACCCGGGCGTCAGTGAGGAACATCGGGCGATAGTCTTTCCAGGGTTTTACCCGCTCAGCCGGGCGCGAGATCGCGTCAAGGATCGACTGCTTGCGCTGAACCTCGCGAAACACCCCCATCAGCTGCTCACCGGCAAAACCGTAGTCGCGGGTCATTTCGCCGACGAACTCGGCCACCTGGGGCGAGCCATCGTAGTCGCCGGCACAAGCGCCTTGCGCTGCGCCGAACAAACCCAGAAAGCCGACCCAAGGCGCACAGCGAGCCGCCCAGCCACGCATTGCTTGCATGTAATTCTTCACCTTATTCAAACCTGCGCAATCCATTTGCGATGCGTATGGATCGACATTAAAACCCCAAACGCTGACAGCAGCGTCACCAACGAAGTTCCGCCATAGCTAATGAAGGGCAGCGGCACACCGACTACCGGCAACAAGCCGCTGACCATACCAATATTGACGAACACATAAACAAAGAAGGTCATGGTCAGGCTGCCAGCCAGCAGCTTGCCGTAGAGCGTCTGGGCCTGGGCGGTAATCACCAGGCCGCGGCCGATCAGCAGCAGGTAGATCAGCAACAGCGCGCAAATGCCGACCAGGCCGAACTCCTCGCCAAGTACGGCGATGATGAAGTCGGTGTGGCTTTCCGGGAGAAAATCCAGGTGCGACTGGGTGCCCAACAGCCAGCCCTTGCCGAACACACCGCCCGAACCGATCGCCGCTTTCGACTGGATGATGTTCCAGCCGGTGCCCAGCGGGTCGCTTTCCGGGTCGAGGAAGGTCAGTACCCGCTGCTTCTGGTAGTCGTGCATGACGAAGAACCACATGGCCACCGCCACCGGCACCGCCGCCGCCACCACGCTGAGGATCCAGCGCCAGCGCAGGCCGCCCATGAACAGCACGAAGGCGCCGGAGGCCAGGATCAACAAGGCGGTGCCCAGGTCCGGCTGGCGCACGATAAGGATGAACGGCACGCCAATCAGGATCAGGCTGATCATCACGTGCTTGAGGTGCGGCGGCAGCGAGCGCTTGGCCAGGTACCAGGCAATGGTCGCCGGCATGATGATCTTCATGAACTCCGAGGGCTGGAAGCGGATCACCCCGGGGATGTTGATCCAGCGTGTGGCCCCCATGGCGTTGTGGCCCATGACGTCAACCACCACCAGCAGGATCACCCCGACCACATAGGCCAGAGGCACCCAGCGGGCCATGAAGCGCGGCTCGAGCTGGGCAATCACGAACATCGACACCAGGCCGATGCCGAAGGAGCTGGCCTGCTTGAGCAGCAAGTCCCAGTTTTTGCCGCTGGCCGAATAGAGGACAAACAGGCTGCCGGCCGCCAGGGTCAGCAGCAGGATCAGCAACGGCCCGTCGATATGGATGCGCTGCAGGAAACTGGCGCGGCGCCGCATCACATCCTCGCTGGAGAGCATGCGATCGAAGTTACTCATCACGGGGCAGGCTCCTGGGCAACGGTGGGGTTGGCGAATTCAGGCTTGAGGCGGCCGTCCGGACCAAGCAGCCAGGCGTCCATCACCTGGCGCACCACCGGCGCGGCGACGCCGGAGCCGGACTCGCCGTTCTCGACCATCACCGAGACCACGATCTTCGGGTTGTCGGCCGGCGCGAAGCCAACGAACAGGGCGTGGTCGCGGTGGCGCTCTTGCAGCTTGTTGCGGTCGTACTTCTCACCCTGCTTGATCGCTACCACCTGAGCGGTACCACTCTTGCCGGCAATCCGGTACTGAGCGCCAACCGAGGCCTTGCGTGCGGTACCCCGGGCACCGTGCATCACCTGCTCCATGCCGTGGGTGACCTTGTTCCAGTCCGACTTGTCGCGCAGGACGATGTCGTCCATGGGGTTCTCGTCCACCGGCGGCAGGCCCTCGATGGTCTTGGCCAGGTGCGGGCGGTTCCACTTGCCCTTGCTGGCGATCAGCGCGGTGGCCTGGGCCAGTTGCAACGGCGTGGTCTGCATGTAGCCCTGGCCGATCCCGAGAATCAGGGTTTCCCCCGGGAACCAGGCCTGCTTGCGGGTGGCACGCTTCCATTCCCGCGACGGCATCAGCCCCGGCGACTCTTCGAACATGTCCAGCGAGACCTTCTGGCCGATGCCGAAGCGGTTCATATAGGACGACAGTTTGTCGATGCCCATCTTGTGCGCCAGGTCGTAGAAGTAGGTGTCGTTGGAACGCATGATCGCCGTGTCCAGGTCCACCCAGCCATCGCCGCTGCGGTTCCAGTTGCGGTACTTGTGATCGTAATTGGGCAGTTGGTAATAGCCCGGATCGAACACCCGGCTCGAGGCGGTGACCACGCCACTGTCCAGGCCGGCAATCGCCACCGCCGGCTTGATCGTCGAGCCTGGCGGATACAAGCCGCGCAACACGCGGTTGAACAGCGGCCGGTCGATCGAGTCGCGCAGCTCGGCGTAGGCCTTGAAGCTGATGCCGGTGACGAACAGGTTGGGGTCGAAGCTCGGCTGGCTGACCATCGCCAGCACTTCGCCGGTGTTCGGATCGAGTGCGACAATGGCCCCGCGACGCCCGCCCAAAGCAGCCTCGGCGGCCTCTTGCAGCTTGATGTCGAGGCTCAGGACGATGTCCTTGCCGGGGATCGGGTCCGTACGCTTGAGCACCCGCAACACGCGGCCCCGGGCGTTGGTCTCGACCTCTTCGTACCCCACCTGGCCGTGCAGTTCCGGCTCGTAGAAGCGCTCGATGCCGGTCTTGCCGATATGGTGGGTGCCGCTGTAGTTGACCGGGTCGAGGGTTTTCAGCTCTTTCTCGTTGATCCGCCCGACATAGCCGACCGAATGCGCGAAGTGCGCACCCTGCGGATAATGGCGCACCAACTGGGCCACCACTTCCACACCCGGTAGGCGGAACTGGTTCACCGCGATACGGGCGATCTGCTCCTCGGTCAGCTCGAACAGGATCGGCACCGGCTCGAACGGCCTACGCCCCTGGCGCATGCGCTTTTCGAACAGGGTGCGGTCATCCGGGGTCAGTTCCAGCACCTCGACGATCACGTCGAGCACCTGCTGCCAGTCGCCGGAGCGCTCGCGGGTCATGCTCAGGCTGAAGCTTGGCCGGTTGTCGGCGACGATCACCCCGTTACGGTCGAAAATCAGCCCGCGAGTCGGCGGAATCGGCTGCACATGCACCCGGTTGTTTTCCGACAGGGTCGAGTGATAGTCGTACTGGATCACCTGCAGGTAATACAGGCGGGCAATCAACACGCAGATCAGCAGGACGATCGCCACTGCACCGACCACGACGCGGCTACGCACCAGGCGGGCGTCTTTCTCGTGATCCTTGAGGCGAATCGGCTGCGACATTGAAAGGGCTTAAGGCTTATTTATGGTAGGGATGCCCGGACAATACGGTCCAGGCGCGGTACAGCTGTTCGCCGATCAGTATCCTTACCAACGGGTGGGGCAGTGTCAGCGGCGACAGCGACCAGCGCTGCTCGGCCCGCGCACAGACTTCCGGCGCCAGCCCTTCGGGGCCGCCAACCATGAAGTTGACCGTACGCGAGTCCAGGCGCCAGCGGTCCAGCTCGACCGCCAGTTGCTCGGTACTCCAGGGCTTGCCATGGACCTCCAGGGTGACAATCCGTTCCCCTGGCTGGACCTTGGCGAGCATGGCTTCACCCTCCTGACGAATCAGGCGGGCGACGTCGGCATTCTTGCCCCGGGTATTGAGCGGTATTTCCACCAGCTCCAGCGACAGCTCCGAGGGCAGGCGCTTGGCATATTCATGCCAACCGTCCTCGACCCACTTGGGCATGCGCGAGCCGACCGCGATCAGACGCAGACGCACGAGCTTTCCTTATTCCCGATCTTTGAGCTTGTCTGAAAAGTCGTGGGTGTTTTCCGGGCTGTGGTGCTTGCCATCGGCGGCGCGGCTCTGCTCAGCGCCCAGCCACAGACGTTCGAGGTCGTAGAACTGACGGGCAGCGGCGGTCATCATGTGGACGATGACGTCGTTGAGGTCGAGCAGCACCCAGTCGCTGTCGCCCTTGCCTTCTTCGCCCAGAGGCTGCACGCCCTTGGCCTTGACCTGCTCGCGAACCTTTTCCAGCATCGCGCTGATCTGGCGGTTGGAGGTACCGGTGGCGATGATCATGTAATCGGTCAGGCTGTGCTTTTCACGCACGTCGATGACCTGGATGTCCTGGGCCTTGACGTCTTCCAGGGCGGACTTGGTCAGTTCGACCAGTTCTTCGGCGCTGACGGCGTTGTGTTTTTGCTTGGTCATATAAAACTCATTCAACTCAATAATGTAAGGCGCTTCTCAGCACCCTCAGTTCGGCGCACGGTAAAGGTTGTGCGCATCGATGTAGGCCAGTACTGCGTCCGGCACCAGAAACCGCACCGACTTGCCGCTGGCCAGCAGCTGTCGGATCTGCGTGGCAGACACCGCAAGCGGTGTCTGCCAGACGAATGCAATATTCCCGGCAGGCCCTTCCAGGGCCTGCGGATCACTGACCGAACGCGCTGCCAGCAAGTTGCGCAAGGCATCCGGCGGCTCGACGTCGGCATCCGGGCGTTGCAGCACCAGGATGTGACAGTGTTGCAGCAATTCTTCCCAACGGTGCCAACTGGGCAGGCCGCAGAATGCGTCCCAGCCCAGCAGCAGAAACAGTTGCTCCGAGGCGGCCATTTCGGCGCGCATCAGTTCCAGCGTTTCAATGGTGTACGACGGCTTGTCGCGGGCAAGCTCGCGGGCATCGACCGACAGCGTTGGCACGCCCTGAACAGCGCACTGGACCATCGCCAGACGGTCCTGTGCCGACACCTGCGGCGTGTCGCGGTGCGGCGGGCGGGCGTTGGGCATCAGCCGCAGCTCGTCCAGCGCCAGCACTTCGGCCACCTCCAGCGCACTGCGCAGGTGACCGATGTGCACCGGGTCGAATGTCCCGCCGAGCACGCCGATGCGCCGGGCGGGCGACATCGTCGAGACAGGGGCGAGCGGTTTGCGCTCGGCCAAGTCAGAGCGACTCCTGTCCGCGCAACTGACCGTCGCCGATCACCACGTATTTCTCGCAGGTCAGGCCTTCCAGGCCGACCGGGCCGCGGGCATGCAGCTTGTCGGTGGAAATCCCGATCTCCGCGCCCAGGCCGTACTCGAAACCGTCGGCAAAGCAGGTCGGTGTATTGATCATCACCGAGGACGAATCGACCTCGGCCATGAACTGGCGAGCCTGTGCCTGATGTTCGGTCACGATGGAATCGGTATGGTGCGAGCCATACCGGTTAATGTGTTCAATCGCCTGGTCCAGGCCGTCCACCACACGGATCGACAGAATGGCCGCGAGGTATTCGGTGCCCCAGTCTTCTTCGGTCGCAGGCACCGCCTCGATGATTTTCCGGGTACGCTCGCAACCGCGCAGTTCGACGCCCTTTTCCCGAAATTGGCGGGCCATTTCCGGCAAGAACTCCGCAGCTACCGACTGATCGACCAGCAGGGTTTCCATCGCCCCGCAGATGCCGTAACGGTAGGTCTTGGCGTTGAAGGCGATGCGCCGGGCCTTGTCCAGCTCGGCATGCTCGGCCACGTAAACGTGGCAGATGCCGTCCAGGTGCTTGATCACCGGCACCCGCGCGTCACGGCTGATGCGCTCGATCAGACCCTTGCCACCACGTGGCACGATGACGTCAACGAACTCCGGCATGCTGATCAGCGCGCCGACCGCTTCGCGATCAGTGGTTTCCACCACTTGCACCACCGCTGCCGGCAAGCCGGCCTCGGCCAGGCCGCGCTGGATGCAGGCGGCAATGGCGCGGTTGGAGTGGATGGCCTCGGAGCCGCCACGCAGGATGGTGGCGTTGCCCGACTTCAGGCACAGGCTGGCGGCGTCGATGGTCACGTTCGGCCGCGACTCGTAGATGATGCCGATCACCCCCAGCGGTACACGCATCTTGCCGACCTGGATACCCGACGGCCGGTAGCTCATGTCGCGGATCGCACCGACCGGGTCCGGCAGGCTGGCCACCTGACGCAGGCCGACGATCATGCTGTCGATGCGCGCCGGGGTCAGCGCCAGACGCTCGAGCATGGCCGGTTCCAGGCCATTGGCACGGCCAGCGGCCAGGTCCAGCTCATTGGCGGCGGTCAGCTCGGCGCGGGCAGCATCCAGGGCGTTGGCGGCAGCTTGCAGGGCGCGGTTCTTCTGCGCAGTGCTGGCACGGCCGATCACGCGGGAAGCCGCGCGGGCAGCGCGCCCCAGGCGGGTCATGTAGTCAAGAACGGACTCAGTCATGGGCTCAGTGGTCTTGGCGAAGGGGAAAATCGGATGATTATAGCTGTCGTGCGGCCCCACGCCCAGCGGTGACAGGCGGATGGTCGAAAAGAGTGCCGCGCCCACAGGATTGGCGGTGCTCTCAGGGTTGTTGCAAGACGTGTGGGAGCTGGCTTGCCAGCGATGAAGCCGCCCACAGACAGTTGCTCCAACAGCGCATTTCGGCCATTCAGGGTTGGTTAAGACAGAAATTGCTATCATCGCCCACCTGTCCACCCGCGAACCCGCCAACATGCCCGACTCCGCCCCCTGCCCGCTCCAGGCCCTGCCCGACAGTTTCTTCGACCGCGACGCCGAAGAGCTGGCCAAGGCCCTGCTGGGCAAGGTCATCCGTCATCGCCACGGCCCGTACTGGCTGGCGGCACGGATCATCGAGACCGAGGCCTACTACCTCACCGACAAGGGCAGCCACGCCTCCCTCGGCTACACGGAAAAGCGCCGGGCGCTGTTCCTCGATGGTGGGCACATCTACATGTACTACGCCCGCGGCGGCGACTCGCTGAACTTCAGCGCCCACGGCCCGGGCAATGCGGTGCTGATCAAATCGGCCTACCCCTTCGTCGACGCCCTTTCGGACGACAACAGCCTGGCGCAAATGCAACGCAACAACCCCGACGCCAACGGCCAGGCGCGCCCGCCCGAACGCCTGTGCGCCGGCCAGACCCTGCTGTGCAAAGCCCTGGGCCTGAAAGTGCCGCACTGGGACGGCAAACGCTTCGATGCCGAACAGCTGTTTGTCGAAGACTGCGGTATCAACGTGAAACACATTATCCAGACCACCCGCTTGGGAATTCCCCACGGCCGCGATGAACACCTGCCCTACCGTTTCGTCGATGCCAGCTTCGCCCGCCATTGCACACGAAACCCGCTGCGCCGGGGCCAAGTCGAAGGCCGGGACTACTTTTTACTGACACAAGGAAACTGACACGATGGGCCCATGGCTCGACAGCCTGACCACCTGGCTCAGCACCAACCCGCAGTGGCTGGGTTTGGCCATTTTTCTGGTGGCCTGCGTGGAATGCCTGGCAATTGCCGGGATTATTGTCCCCGGCACCATCCTGCTGTTCGCCGTCGCCGTACTGGCCGGCAGCGGCGCCCTGAGCCTGGGCGAAACCCTGCTGCTGGGCTTTGCCGGCGGCCTGCTGGGTGATGCGATCTCCTACACCCTGGGCCGACGCTTTCACCAGAACATCCGCCGTTTGCCACTGCTACGCCATCACCCGGAGTGGATCGGCAGCGCCGAGACCTACTTCCAGCGTTACGGCATCGCCAGCCTGCTGGTGGGGCGCTTCATCGGCCCGCTGCGGCCGATGCTGCCCATGGTCGCCGGCATGTTCGACATGCCGCTGCCGCGCTTTATTGCGGTAAGCCTGATTGCCGGTGCCGGCTGGGCAGTGGCTTACCTGCTACCAGGCTGGGCCACTGGCGCGGCCATGCGCCTGCCATTGCCGGAAGGGTTCTGGCCGCAAGCCGGGGTTGTCGGTGGCGGCCTGGCAGTGCTGATCGGCCTGAGCATCAACAGCAGCCTGCGCAGTATGCGCCGCGGCACCCGGCTGATTGCCGGGATGAGCCTGCTGGCCCTGACCGGGCTGTTTTTCGGCTGGCCGTACCTGACCCACTTCGACCAGGGCCTGATGACCCTGATCCAGGAAAACCGCAGTCGCGCCATCGACGGCACGGTGGTGCTGATCACCCGCCTCGGCGATTTCCGTACCCAGTTCTTCCTCGGCGGCCTGCTCACCGGCCTGTTGCTGCTGGCCCGCCAGTGGCGCCCGGCAATTTTCGCCGGCAGCACCCTGATCGGCACGGCCCTGGCCAATGGCAGCCTCAAATGGCTGTTTGCCCGGGCGCGCCCGCAAGTACTGACCGACCCGCTGACCACCTACAGCATGCCCAGCGGCCACAGCTCGGCGTCGTTTGCGTTCTTTCTGGTGCTGGCGGTATTGGCCGGACGCGGACAGCCGCCACGCATGCGCCTGACCTGGATCCTGCTGGGTTGCATCCCGGCGCTGTCGATCGCGCTGTCGCGGGTGTACCTGGGGGCGCACTGGCCGACCGACATCCTCGCCGGCGCCATGCTCGCCTGCTGCGTGTGCGCCACCAGCCTGACCCTGACCCAGAATCGCCAGCCGCTCACAGCCCTGCCGCTACGGGTGTGGTGGCTGATCCTGCCGGCCTGCGTCGCCCTGCTGGCGTTTTTCGCCTTGCACTCACTGCCCCACGCCCTGCTGCGCTACCAGTACTGAGACTCAGGCAAACAGCTCGCCCTGCAGCCGATCGAGCAGCGCCTGGATAGCCTCCAGGCGCTTGCGCGGTGAGTCGATGGCCAGCAAGTCGAGCTTGTCTTCTTCGACGAAAGGCAGCAAGTAGGCCAACTGATTGGCCAGCGCCTGCTGGCCGGTCACCGCTACCGGCATGCCCAAGGCCTCGACCATCGGGTGCTCACCCAGCGCCTGCAGCAGCGCCAGCAAGTCGTGATGGTCATCTTCCAGTGGCTCATCGGCAAGCTCCGGCAACCAGGACACATCGGCGACCAGCAACTGATCTTTCTGCACCTCGAACGGCCCGACGCGAAAGCGCCGGGTGCCCTCGACCCGAATCCCGAGCAGGCCGTTGTCCTGCTGCTGAAAGTCGCGAATCAGCGCCTCGCAGCCAATCTGCGAAAAGCCTGTTGGCGCAGCGCCGACCTGCTCGCCTTCAAGGAGGCATACCACGCCAAAACCACCGCCCTGCTTCATGATGCGGCCGATCATGTCCAGGTAGCGCGCCTCGAAGATCTGCAAATCGAGAAAGCAGCCAGGAAACAGCACGGTATTGAGCGGAAACAGGGGTAACGTCATTGCAATTCCTCAAGCAACCAGGCTGACCGCCAGGGGCAGGAACACCGCCGTGGCAACCCCCATCAGGCTCATCGCCAGGGCCGCGAAGGCCCCGCATTCTTCACTTTCCTGCAGCGCCACCGAGGTACCCACCGCATGCGCGGTGACGCCCAGGGCCATGCCACGCGCCTCCGGGCTGTGCACACCGCAACGCGAGAGCAGCGCGGGGCCGAAAATCGCCCCGATCACCCCGGTGATCAACACGAACACCGCCGCCAGCGCCGCCACGCCGCCAATCTGTTCAGCCACCAGCATGGCAATTGGCGAGGTCACCGACTTGGGCGCCATGGTCATCAGGATCATGTGCTCGGCGCCGAACCACCCGCCCAGCAACAGGCAGGCACCCGTGGCGAATACCCCTCCGATTACCAGCGTAGTAAAGGTCGGCCAGAACAGCTGGCGAATGCGCCGCAGATTAAGGTAGAGCGGCACCGCCAAGGCCACGGTCGCCGGGCCCAGGAGGATATTCATGATCTCGGTGCTTTTACGGTACTCGCTGTAGGTCAGGCCACAAGTGAGCAGTACGCCAATCACCACCAGCATCGACACCAGCACCGGCTGCAGGAAGATCCAGCGGGTTTTCTCGTAGGCCGCCAGCACCAGTTGATAGGCACCCAGGGTAATGCCGATGCCGAACAGCGGATGGTGTATCACGGCATCGACGGCACCACTCCAGTCCAGGCTCATGGCTGTTCCTCCTGATTGTCCTGACGGGCCATCAGCTTGTGCATCAGCACGCCGACAAACACCAGGGTGAGCAACGCCGACAGCACCAGCGCGCCGACGATGGCCCAGAAGTCCGCGGCAATGTCCGCGGCATAGACCATCACGCCCACCGCCGGCGGCACCAGCAACAATGGCAGGTAACGCAGCAGGCTGTTGGCCGCCTCGCTCAGGGGCGCACCGACTTCACCCCGCAGCATCAGGTACACCAGCAGCAACAGCAGGCCGATGATCGGCCCCGGAAGGATCGGCACGAACAAGTGATTGATCGCCGTTCCGAGCAACTGGAACAACACCAGCCAGGTCAAACCACGCAACAGCATAAGCATCTCCTTGAAGCCTGGCGGCCATTATAAGCACGCTAACGACCGGGCTATAAGCCGATCTTGGCCGACTTGACCACACCCGGCAGGCGTGCTGATCTTAGACTTTCGAATCTGCCGAAGTCATAAGAAAACCAAAGACAATCTGGAGAGTCACAATGCCCTATGTACCTGTTGCAGAGCTTTCGCAGTACGTTGGAAAGGAACTGGGATGTTCCGAATGGCTGACCATCGATCAACAGCGCATCAACCTGTTCGCCGAGGCAACCGGCGACTTTCAGTTCATCCATGTCGACCCGATCAAGGCGGCAAAAACGCCATTTGGCAGCACCATCGCTCACGGCTTTCTCACCCTGTCGCTGATCCCCAAGTTGATGGAGAACATCCTGGTCTTGCCTGAAGGCCTGAAGATGGTCGTCAACTATGGCCTGGACAGCGTGCGCTTCATCCAGCCGGTGAAGGTCGACAGCAAGGTGCGGCTCAAGGTCGACCTGGCCGACGCCACCGAGAAAAAACCCGGGCAATGGCTGCTCAAGGTCACCGCCACCCTGGAAATCGAAGGCCAGGAAAAACCCGCCTACATTGCCGAACCGCTGTCGCTCTGCTTCGTCTGAGCCTGGCACTGGGTGAAACCGTCCTCGCGACTGTTTCACCCGCCGCATTCTGCGGCATACTCGGGGCCTCACTCGTCCGGACCCCGCCATGCGCCCACTCGTTCCTCTTGCCCTGACCCTGCTACTGGCCGCTTGCGGTGACGGCGAACCGTTGTCGCCCCCTGATGCGCGCCTGCCCGATGGCGGCCGCTATCGTGGCGAAGTGGTCGACGGTCTGCTGCAAGGCGCCGGGCGCATCGACTACCCCAATGGCAGCTGGTACCAAGGCAACTTCCTCAACGGCCAGTGGCATGGCCAGGGTGAATGGCACGGTAGCAATGGCGAGGTTTACCGTGGCCAGTTCCAGCAGGGCCTGTTCCACGGCCTGGGCACCCTGAAGACGCCAGGCAGCAGCTACACCGGCGGCTTCAAGCTTGGCCGCCGCGATGGCGAAGGCACGTTGAAAGAGCCCGGCCTGCTTTACCGTGGCCAGTTCAAGGACGACCAGTACAACGGCGCCGGCCATCTCGAACTGGCTGACGGCAGCCAGTACCAGGGCCTGTTCGCCCGCGGCAAACCCAATGGCGAAGGCATCCGCAGCGATGCCAGCGGTAACCAGTTCAGCGGCCATTTCGTCAATGGCCAGCTCGAAGGCAGCGGCACCTTCAACAGCGCTGAGGGCGATCAGTACATCGGCGCTTTTCATGACAATCGCCTGGAAGGCCGTGGCCGCTACGAAAACGCCGACGGTGACGTATGGATCGGCCAGTTCAAAGATGGCTCGCTCAGCGGCAAAGGCGAGCTGATCGGCAGCGACGACAGCCACTACAAGGGCAACTTTCGCGACTGGCGCTTTTCCGGTAACGGGCGCCTGCGACTGGCGGACGGCAGCGTGTATGTCGGCGGCTTCGAGAACGATACCTACCAGGGCAATGGCCGCCTGACCCTGGTCGACGGGCGCAGTGAAAGCGGCCTGTGGCTCAACGGCCAGCGCGTGCGCGACGAGCACGGCAAGCTGCTGCCCGACCCATTGGAGCTGGCGCTGCTCAACCAGGGCAGCCTGCTCGACCAGGCCCTGGCGAAAGTACCGGCCTCGACCCCAGAAATCGAACTGTACAGCCTGGCCCTGGGCGGCGATGGCAAGCAGAGCGTGTTCCTGCGCGAGGCCGACTACGTCAGCAACATGCTCAAGAGCCGCTTTGGCGCGATCGGCCAGGTCAGCCTGGTCAACCACCGCGACCACCTCGCTGACCGGCCCATGGCCACCCGCGAGAATCTCGCCCGCGCCGTGCGCACCCTGGCAGAACGCAGCGGGCCGGAAGACCTGGTGTTCATCTACCTGACCAGCCACGGCAGCCACGAACACGAGCTGGTACTCGACCAGCCGCGCCTGCAACTGGCCGACCTGCCCGCCGATGCCCTGGCCGCAACCCTGGCGCCGCTGAAAGGCCGCGACAAGATCATTGTCATCTCGGCCTGTTACTCGGGTGGGTATATTGCCCCGCTGAAGGACGAAAAAACCCTGATCATGACCGCCTCGCGCGCCGACCGCGTGTCGTTCGGCTGCTCGGAAGAGGCCGATTTCACTTATTTCGGTGACGCCCTGTTCGCCCAGGCCCTGAATCAGACCGATGATCTGCAGCAGGCCTTTGACCGGGCCAGGACCGCCGTTTCGGAACGCGAGTCGATCGAAGGCTTTGATGCCTCCGAGCCGCAGATCTGGGCCCCCAAGGCAGTCCTTGAGCACTGGCAGCGACTGCGCCAGCAGCAGGCGCGCAAGGCGTTGCAAAGTGACGCGGGCACATCAGGCGAGCATGCAAAAAATGCGAGCAACCACTAAGCTGACTGTATCAAGGGAGAGACATCATGTACTTGACGCCTCAGCACATCCTGCTTGCCGGAGCCACCGGTCTTACCGGTGAACATTTACTTGATCGGCTGCTCAACGAGCCTACCGTCAGCCGCGTATTAGCCCCAACCCGTCGCCCTCTGGCCGAACACCCGCACCTGGAAAACCCGGTGGGTGATCCGGCGGTGTTCCTCCCTCAACTGGCGGGTCGCGTCGACATCGCCTTCTGCTGCCTGGGTACCACCATCAAGCAGGCCGGATCGGAACCGGCCTTTCGCGCGGTCGACCTGGACATGGTCGTCGCCTTCGGCAAACGCGCCCGGGAGATGGGCGCGCGGCATTTGCTGGTGGTCAGCGCCCTGGGCGCCGACCGCAGATCGCCGATCTTCTACAACCGGGTCAAAGGCGAAATGGAGGCCGCATTGAAGGCGCAGGACTGGCCGCAGTTGACCATTGCCCGACCGTCGCTGCTGCTGGGTGATCGCCTCGAGCCGCGGCTGTCGGAGAGACTGGCCGGCCCATTGTCGAAGCTGATTCCGGGTAAATACCGGGGGATTGAGGCGTGCCAGCTGGCCAGGGCGTTGTGGCGCTTGGCCCTGGAGGAGCAGGACGGGGTTCGGATTGTCGAGTCCGATGAATTGCGCAGGTTGGGCAAGTAAACCTTGGGGCTGCTTTGCAGCCCATCGCTGGCAAGGCCAGCTCCCACAAGGATCTGCATTCCCCCCCCTGTGGGAGCTGGCGTTGCCGGCGATGAGGCCAGCCGTTACAACCCACCCGTCGCCTGAAACCCAACCCCCAACGCGGTCAACACCGACAGCGGCAGCAGCAAGGTATCGAGCAAGGCGCTGCCCGGCAGATCCAGCCCAGGGTACTTCGGCGCCTCGGCGCCAAAGCGGTCCATGGCGCAACAGCCACCCTTCAGGGCGTACAAGTCCAGGCGCGTTCCGGCATAAACCACCGGCGCTCCCGGCTTGGCCGCATCCAGGGTACGCACACTGGCGCAACCATTAGCCATCAAGCACAGCAGCACCACGCCAAGCTGACGCTTCATTCATCCGCGCCAAAATGATGCTCACCCCAACGCGGCAGCATGTCCTGGGGAATGTTCAGCACGTTGAGGATCCGCGCGACGACAAAGTCGATCAGGTCATCGATGGTCTGTGGCTGATGATAAAAGCCCGGTGCCGCCGGCAGGATCACCGCGCCCATGTTCGACAGCTTGAGCATGTTCTCCAGGTGGATGGTCGAGAATGGTGCCTCGCGCGGCACCAGGATCAACTGACGACGCTCCTTCAAGGTGACATCCGCAGCCCGCTCGATCAGGTTGTTGCAGGCGCCGGTGGCGATCGCCGACAGGGTGCCGGTAGAACACGGCACCACCACCATCGCCGCCGGCGCGCCGGAGCCCGAGGCTACCGGGGACATCCAGTCTTCCTTGCCATACACGCGGATCTGTCCGGCGGCAGCGCCGGTGTACTCGGTGAGGAAGGCTTGCATGGCTTGCGGTTTGGCCGGCAACAACACATCAGTCTCGGTGGCCATGACCAGTTGCGCGGCCTTGGAGATCAGAAAATGCACCTCGCGGTCTTCGCGCACCAGGCAATCGAGCAGGCGCAGCCCATACTGCGCCCCCGAAGCCCCGGTCATGGCCAGCGTGATGCGTTCCGGCCCGCTCATTTCAGCGCCTCGGCCAGCTTGCCGTGCAGGCCGCCAAAGCCGCCGTTGCTCATGATCACCACCTGGGTGCCGGGCTTGGCCTGGCTCTTGACCCGTTCGATGATCGCCTCAAGGCTGTCGGCGACCACGGCCGGCACCTTGCATTCGGCAGCGGTGGCGGCCAGGTCCCACCCCAGGTTCGGCGGTGCATACCAGATCACCTGGTCGGCATCGTTGACGCTTTCCGGCAAGCCATCGCGGTGGGCACCGAGCTTCATCGAGTTGGAGCGCGGTTCGATCACGGCGATCAGCGGCGCATCGCCGATGCGCTTGCGCAGGCCGTCGAGGGTGGTGGCGATAGCCGTTGGGTGGTGGGCGAAATCGTCATAGATGGTCACGCCCTGCACTTCAGCGACCTTTTCCATCCGGCGTTTAACGCTTTTGAACGCACTCAGCGCGGCAATACCCATGGCCGGCACCACGCCGACATGGCGAGCAGCGGCCAGGGTGGCCAGCGCGTTGGCGACGTTGTGCTGACCGGTCAGCTCCCACTCGACCACGCCTTGAGTTTCGCCCTCGAAGCTGACTTCGAAACGCGAACCATCGGCGCTGAGCAGTTTGACCTGCCACTGCCCGCCTTCACCGGTGGTTTGTACCGGGGTCCAGCAGCCCATCTTGATCACCCGCTCCAGCGCCGGCTCGGTGGTGGGATGAATCACCAGGCCTTCGCTCGGAATGGTCCGCACCAAATGGTGGAACTGCCGCTCGATGGCTGCCAGGTCGGGGAAGATGTCCGCGTGATCGAACTCAAGGTTATTGAGGATCGCAGTGCGTGGACGGTAATGAACGAACTTGGAGCGCTTGTCGAAGAAGGCGCTGTCGTACTCGTCGGCCTCGACCACGAAGAACGGCGTACCGCCCAGACGGGCCGACACCGAGAAGTTCTGCGGCACGCCGCCGATCAAGAAACCCGGGCTCATGCCGGCGTGCTCCAGCACCCAGGCGAGCATGCTGCTGGTGGTGGTCTTGCCATGGGTACCGGCAACCGCCAGCACCCAGCGGCCTTGCAGCACATGGTCGGCCAGCCACTGTGGCCCCGACACATAGGGCAGGCCTTTGTTCAGTACGTATTCCACTGCCGGGTTGCCCCGCGACAGGGCATTGCCGATCACCACCAGGTCCGGCGCCGGGTCCAGCTGGGCGGCGTCATAGCCCTGGGTCAGTTCGATGCCCTGGGCTTGGAGCTGAGTGCTCATCGGTGGGTAGACGTTGGCATCGGAGCCGGTGACCCGATGGCCCAGCTCCTTGGCCAGCACGGCCAGCGAACCCATGAAAGTGCCGCAAATACCGAGAATATGAATGTGCATGATCGACCTCGCAAAACGTCGAGGCAGGGTAGCCTAGGGCGCGACAAATCGCATCCTGTGTTTCGCTCAAGCGTCTCGGGCGATGCCGTGTTTGCGAAGTTTTCGATACAAGGTATTGCGGCTGACCCCCAACTGCGCCGCGACATGGGTCATGTGCCAGCGGTGTTTTTCGAGTGTGACCAGCAAGGCGCTGCGTTCGGCGTCCTCCAAAGGAGATTCGCCTTCCCCCTGCCGGAGCGGGCTTGCACCGCAAAGGGGTGGCTCAGACAGACCGCTATCGCGGGGCAAGTCGGGTAACCGCAGCGCTGCGCCTACAATAGTGGCTGGCAGGTCGGATTGGCGGATACAGCCGTCATCACACAGCGCCACCAGGGTACGCAAGACGTTGCGCAACTGGCGCACGTTGCCCGGCCAGGCGAAGTCGAGCAACGCCCTGCGCGCCGCAGGCTCCAGGCTCACCGATTGCTCGCCGGCCTCTTCAGCCAGGATGAAATCCAGCAGTTGCGACTTGTCACTGCGCTCGCGCAAGGCCGGCAGCTCGATCTCAAGCCCGTTGAGCCGGTAATAAAGGTCCTCGCGAAAGCTGCCATCCTCGACCCGCTCCAGCAGGTTGCGGTGGGTGGCGCTGATGATGCGCACGTTGACCGCCTGCGGCTCGCCGCCAATCGGCACCACCATGCGGTCTTCCAGGACACGCAGCAAGCGGGTTTGCAGGGCCAGGGGCATGTCGCCGATCTCGTCCAGCAACAACGTGCCACCATCGGCTTGCTGCAACTTGCCGCGCATGCCTTCCTTGCGCGCCCCGGTAAAACTGCCACCACGATAGCCGAACAGCTCGCTCTCGATCAGGCTCTCAGGGATCGATGCGCAGTTAAGGGCGACAAACGCCTTGCCGCTGCGCTGGCTGGCCAAGTGCACGGCCTTGGCGAAAGCCTCCTTGCCGCAGCCGGTCTCGCCGTTGAGCAGCAGCGGCACATCGCGCTCGAACACCCGTACCGCCCGGCGAAAATCGTTCTGCAGGGCCGGGTCGACCAGGCAGATACCCGCGGCTTTCTCGGTTTTGACTGGCGTCGCAAGCGGCGCCAGCGCAGGCACCATCGACCGTACCTGGCCACGCAGACTGGCGAACAGCAAGCGCCCATCGCGGGTGCGCAGCGGCCAGCTGGTGCTGGCCTGGGCGGTGGCACGGCTGAGCAGCTCGCTCTGGGAGCAATCGAAGAACATATCCACAGGCTTGCCGAGCAAGCCGCCGCGGACGGTGCCCAGCAGGTTCAAGGCGCTCTGGTTGACCGCGCAAATCCGTCCATCGCCATCAAAGGCCAGCAACCCTTCACTGAACAGCCCGACGGACTCGGCCTGCAGGTGAAAGCGCAGCAGGTACTGGTTTTCGAAATAACGCAGGAAGTAGCAGCTCTCGATCATCTTCGCCGAGAGGTTGACCAGCGCCATGGTGTGAAACTGGCTCTGGCGCGAAACTTCAGCCCGCGCCGAGGACACATCGAGCACCGCCAGCAGTTCGCCGTGCGGGTCGAACACCGGGCTGGCCGAGCACGTCAGCCCGGTGTGACGGCCACGAAAGTGCTCATCCTGATGAATGGTCACCGCCTGGCGCTCGACCAGGCAGGTGCCGATGCCGTTGGTGCCTTCGCGGGCTTCGCTCCAGTCGGCTCCGAGCCACAGCCCGGCACGCTCGAAGATGCGCCGCTCGGTGGGCGCGGTGACGCAATTGAGGATCACCCCGCGGGCATCGGTGAGCAGTACCGCATGGCCGGCGCCGGAAAGCTGCTGGTGCAGGCTGTTCATTTCGTTGCCAGCGATCTGCAGCACCTGCTGCAAGCGCTCGCGGCTTTCCAGCACGCGGCCATGTTCAAGCACGGTCGGGGCCATGCTCTGGGCCGGGTCCAGGTGATAGTCCTCAAGGCAACGCAACCACGAGCGAGCGATCGACGGATCGCTGCCAGGGCCCTGTGCCAGGGCCTTGCCCTGGGTCACAGTGAGTACTTGCCGGGCATGCCGGCTGAGGTGATTGCTCTGCACTTTTTATTGTTCTCCGCAGACGAGACAGGCCCAGCATCCTCCACCCATCGGCGCAATGCAATGCTGGCTTGACTGTTGGGTCACACCCTGTGTCAACAACGGTACAAAGTGTCACCCAGGCTGTGCCAGGCACGCTACAGCGCCCCGCCACCACCCGCGAAGAAACCTCCCAAACCCTTGATTTACCTAAGGCCGCCTACACTGGCCCAACCCTTGCTCTATGCTTTACATCCTCCCAACAAGCACAATAGCCAGGAGACACATCATGCGTTATGCACATCCCGGTACCGAAGGCGCCAAGGTTTCCTTCAAGAGCCGTTACGGGAACTACATCGGTGGCGAGTTCGTTGCCCCCGTCAAAGGCCAGTACTTCGAAAACACCTCGCCGGTGAACGGCCAACTGATTGCCGAATTCCCGCGCTCCACTGCCGAAGACATCGACAAGGCCCTGGACGCCGCACACGCTGCGGCGGATGCCTGGGGCGCCACTTCGGTGCAGGCACGCTCGCTGATCCTGCTGAAAATCGCCGACCGTATCGAACAGAACCTCGAACTGCTGGCCATCACCGAAACCTGGGACAACGGCAAGGCCATCCGCGAAACCCTCAACGCCGACATCCCGCTGGCGGCCGACCATTTCCGCTACTTCGCCGGCTGCCTGCGCGCCCAGGAAGGCAGTGCCGCCGAGATCGACGGCAACACCGTGGCCTACCACCTCCATGAACCGCTGGGCGTGGTCGGGCAGATCATCCCGTGGAACTTCCCGATCCTGATGGCCGCGTGGAAACTCGCCCCGGCCCTGGCCGCCGGCAACTGCGTGGTACTCAAGCCCGCCGAGCAAACCCCGCTGGGCATCAGCGTGCTGCTGGAAGTGATCGGCGACCTGCTGCCGCCTGGCGTGCTCAACGTGGTGCAAGGCTATGGCCGCGAGGCCGGTGAAGCCCTGGCCACCAGCAAGCGCATCGCCAAGATTGCCTTCACCGGCTCCACCCCGGTCGGCTCGCACATCATGAAATGCGCCGCCGAGAACATCATCCCGTCCACCGTCGAGCTGGGCGGCAAGTCGCCGAACATCTTCTTCGAAGACATCATGCAGGCCGAGCAGAGCTTCATTGAAAAAGCCGCCGAAGGCCTGGTGCTGGCGTTCTTCAACCAGGGCGAAGTGTGCACCTGCCCATCCCGCGCCCTGGTGCAGGAGTCGATCTACCCGGCGTTCATGCAAGAGGTGATGAAGAAGATCAAGCAGATCAAGCGCGGCGACCCGCTGGACACCGACACCATGGTCGGCGCCCAGGCCTCCGAGCAACAGTTCGACAAGATCCTCTCGTACCTGGAAATCGCCGAGAAGGAAGGCGCCGAGCTGCTGACCGGCGGCAAGGTGGAAAAACTCGAAGGCAGCCTGTCGACCGGTTATTACATCCAGCCGACCCTGCTCAAGGGCACCAACAAGATGCGCGTGTTCCAGGAAGAAATCTTCGGCCCGGTGGTGAGCATCACCACCTTCAAGGACGAAGCCGAAGCCCTGGCGATTGCCAACGACACCGAGTTCGGCCTCGGCGCCGGTGTCTGGACTCGCGACATCAACCGCGCCTACCGCATGGGCCGCGGTATCAAGGCCGGTCGCGTATGGACCAACTGCTACCACCTGTACCCGGCCCACGCCGCGTTCGGTGGCTACAAGAAGTCCGGCGTCGGCCGTGAAACCCACAAAATGATGCTCGATCACTACCAGCAGACCAAAAACCTGCTGGTCAGCTACGACATCAATCCGCTGGGCTTCTTCTAAACGAGAAACAGGGCGGCTCCAATCCCGGGGCCGCTCTGGCTCGCTTCCTGCAAGACCATCACCAGACAAACCGGCACCCGCCGGTATTGATAAAAAGAACAGGTGAATCCTATGCCAAGCGATCATACCGGCAGCGCGCCGGCAGGCTCTTCTGTCGACTTCGAAAAGGTCGGCTCCGACTACTTCCAACAACGTGAACTGAAAAAGGGCGCCGCCGGCTGGGTATTGCTGGTGGGCCTGGGCGTCGCCTACGTGATTTCCGGCGACTACGCCGGCTGGAACTTCGGCCTCGCCCAGGGTGGCTGGGGCGGCATGTTCCTCGCCACCTTGCTGATGGCGACCATGTACCTGTGCATGTGCTTCTCGCTGGCGGAACTGTCGTCGATGATCCCCACCGCCGGTGGAGGCTACGGTTTTGCCCGCAGCGCGTTCGGGCCATGGGGCGGGTTTCTTACCGGTACGGCGATCCTCATCGAGTACGCCATCGCCCCGGCGGCCATTGCAGTGTTTATCGGCGCCTATTGCCAGTCATTGTTCGGCATCGGCGGCTGGATGATCTACCTGGCGTTCTACATCATTTTTATCGGCATCCACATCTTCGGTGTCGGTGAAGCGCTCAAGCTGATGTTCATCATCACCGCCGTGGCCGCCATTGCCCTGGGCGTGTTCCTGGTGGCGATGGTGCCGCACTTCGATGTCAACAACCTGTTCGATATCGCCCAGACCGACGCCGTTGGCGCCAGCAGCTTCCTGCCGTTCGGCTATGTCGGGGTGTGGGCCGCGATCCCTTACGCGATCTGGTTCTTCCTCGCCGTCGAAGGCGTACCGCTGGCCGCCGAAGAAACCAAGAACCCCAAGCGCGACCTGCCCCGCGGCCTGATCGGCGCCATGCTGGTGCTGCTGGCCTTCGCCCTGCTGATCCTGGTGGTCGGCCCTGGTGGCGCCGGTGCCGAAGCGTTGAAAGCCTCCGGTAACCCGCTGGTTGAAGCGCTGTCGAAAGCCTACGGCGGCTCGACCTGGATGGGCGGTTTCGTCAACCTGGTGGGCCTGGCCGGCCTGATCGCCAGCTTCTTCTCGATCATCTACGCCTATTCACGGCAGATCTTTGCCTTGTCCCGTGCCGGCTACCTGCCACGCAAGCTGTCGGAAACCAACAAGAGCAAGGCCCCGGTGCTGGCCTTGGTGATCCCCGGGATCATCGGTTTCGGCCTGTCGCTGACCGGCCAGGGCGACCTGTTGATCCTGGTCGCGGTGTTCGGCGCTACGCTGTCTTATGTACTGATGATGGCCGCGCACATCACCTTGCGCATCCGCCGGCCGAAAATGGAGCGCCCGTATCGCACCCCCGGCGGCATCTTCACCTCGGGCGTGGCCCTGGTGCTGGCCTGCATCGCGGTGGTGGCGGGCTTTCTGGTCGACCCACGGGTGGTGATTGGCGCCGCGGTGATTTATGCGGTATTGATTGCCTACTTTGCGTTCTACAGTCGGCACCACCTGGTCGCCGGGACCCCGGAAGAAGAATTCGCCGCGATCCAGAAGGCCGAAGAGGCCCTGCACTGATCAACGCCACCTACGCCGCAGGCCAGCCCTGCGGCGTTCTGGAGAGTCTGTATGGCAAGTTTTGTACACACGGCAGGCAACCAGACCTACCGTTTCGACAGCCTCAAGGAAGTCATGGCCAAAGCCAGCCCGGCGCGCTCGGGTGACTTTCTCGCCGGCGTCGCCGCCAGCAACGATGGCGAACGGGTAGCGGCGCAAATGGCCCTGGCCGATATCCCGCTCAAGCACTTCTTGAGCGAAGCGCTGATCCCTTACGAAGACGATGAAGTCACCCGGCTGATCATCGACACCCATGATGCCAGCGCCTTTGCCGCCGTCAGCCACCTGACCGTGGGCGGGCTGCGCGACTGGCTGCTCAGCGAAGCCGCCGATGAACACAGCCTGCGTGCATTGGCCCCGGGCCTGACCCCGGAAATGGCCGCGGCGGTCTCGAAAATCATGCGCGTCCAAGACCTGGTGCTGGTGGCGCAGAAAATCCGCGTGGTCACCCGTTTTCGCGGCACCATGGGCCTGCGCGGGCGCCTGTCGACCCGCCTGCAGCCCAACCACCCCACCGATGAGCCGGCGGGCATTGCCGCAAGCATTCTCGACGGCCTGCTATACGGCAACGGCGATGCCATGATCGGCATCAACCCGGCCACCGACAGCATCGCCTCGATCTGCGCGCTGCTGGAGATGCTCGACGCCATCATCCAGCGCTACGACATCCCGACCCAGGCCTGCGTGCTGACCCACGTGACCACCTCGATCGAGGCGATCAACCGTGGCGTGCCGCTGGACCTGGTGTTCCAGTCGATTGCCGGCACCGAGGCGGCCAACGCCAGCTTCGGCATCAACCTCAATGTGCTCAAGGAAGGCTACGACGCAGGTCTTAGCCTCAACCGCGGCACCCTCGGGCAGAACCTGATGTACTTCGAGACCGGCCAGGGCAGCGCCCTGTCGGCCAATGCCCACCATGGCGTCGACCAACAAACCTGCGAAACCCGCGCGTATGCCGTGGCCCGCCACTTCAAGCCGTTTCTGGTCAACACCGTGGTCGGCTTCATCGGCCCGGAATACCTCTACAACGGCAAGCAGATCATCCGCGCCGGGCTTGAGGATCACTTCTGCGGCAAGCTGCTCGGCGTGCCCATGGGTTGCGACATCTGCTACACCAACCACGCCGAAGCCGACCAGGATGACATGGACATGCTCCTGACCCTGCTGGGTGTCGCCGGGATCAACTTCATCATGGGCATCCCCGGCTCCGACGACATCATGCTCAACTACCAGACCACCTCGTTCCACGATGCGCTCTACGCCCGCCAGACCCTGGGCCTCAAGCCTGCGCCGGAATTCGAGGCCTGGCTGGCGCGCATGGGTATTTTCACCCAGGCCGACGGCCGGGTGCGTTTTGGTGACAACCTGCCACCGGCCTTCCGCCAGGCCCTGGCGCAACTGGGATAAGCGAGTCGACTATGGCCAACACTCCCCAACACGACAACAGCAGCAATCCCTGGTTGGAATTGCGCCGCCTGACCCCGGCGCGCATTGCCCTGGGCCGCACCGGCACCAGCCTGCCCACTGGCGCTCAGCTCGACTTCCAGTTCGCCCACGCCCAGGCCCGCGATGCCGTGCACCTGGCCTTCGACCACGTCGGCCTGCGCGAGCAGCTGAGCGCACACGGGCGTGACAGCCTGTTGCTGCACAGTGCCGCCGCCGATCGCCACAGCTACCTGCAACGCCCCGATCTGGGGCGCCGGCTGCACGAAGATTCAGCACAACGGCTGCGCGAGCATGCCCAGGCCACCCCCGGCGGCGTTGACCTGGCCATCGTCGTCGCCGACGGCCTCTCGGCCCTGGCCGTACACCGCCATACCCTGCCGTTCCTCGCCCGCCTGGAAGAACAGAGCGCCGCCGACGGCTGGTCGACCTCACCGGTGGTATTGGTGGAGCAAGGCCGGGTGGCGGTTGCCGATGAAGTGGGCGAACTGCTCGGGGCCAAGATGACCGTGATCCTGATCGGCGAACGCCCAGGCCTGAGCTCGCCGGACAGCCTCGGGCTGTATTTCACCTACAACCCCAAGGTCGGCCTCACCGATGCCTACCGCAACTGCATTTCCAACGTGCGCCTGGAAGGCCTGAGCTACGGCATGGCCGCCCATCGCCTGTTGTACCTGATGCGCGAAGCCTGTCGGCGGCAGTTGTCGGGGGTCAACCTGAAGGATGAAGCCCAGGTGCAAACCCTTGAGTCAGACAGCGATGCGCCGAAAAGCGGAAACTTCCTGCTGAGTAAACCTTGAGATCCTAGATTGCGTTTTCTAATTGCTTTCAGGCAGCATCTACCAAGGCTGTCGGCGACTCGCCGTAAACTCCCATGGACTCTGAGGCCTGCTTATGCGAATCATCCAAGCAACCCTGGAACACCTGGACATGCTGGTCCCGCTGTTCGTCAGATACCGCGAGTTCTACGGCCAACTGCCTTACCCGGACTCCTCGCGCTCATTCCTGGAAAAACGCCTGGAACGTGGCGAGTCGATCATCTACCTGGCCCTGCCGGACGATGACGACGGCAAACTGATGGGCTTCTGCCAGCTCTACCCGAGTTTTTCGTCGCTGTCGCTCAAGCGCGTGTGGATCCTCAACGACATCTATGTCGCCGAAGACTCCCGGCGCATGCTGGTGGCCGACCACCTGATGCGCGCAGCCAAGAAGCTGGCCAAGGAAACCAACGCCGTGCGCCTGCGGGTGTCTACCAGCAGCGACAACGAAGTGGCGATGAAAACCTACGAATCCATCGGCTTTCGCAAAGACACCGAATTCGAGAACTACATCCTGCCAATCACCTCGGACTGATCCGGGCGCAACGGCAGGCGCCGCGCCTGCCGTTCACATCCATTCGACATCCGCCGCTACAAACTGCGCAGGCACAATCTGTTCGTAGCCGTATAATGCGCCTCTTCATTGTGTGTGAAACTTTACCCATCTCCCGGGTAGCGACCGTCCGCATTCGCACTGCCAGCCATCGCAAGCCCGTCCCTCGGGTCAAGAACACAGGTGCTGTACATGGATTTCAACCCGCTGGACCTAATTCTGCATCTCGATGCCTACCTGGACCTGTTGGTCAACAACTACGGCCCGTGGATCTACGCGATCCTGTTCCTGGTGATCTTTTGCGAGACCGGTCTGGTCGTCATGCCGTTCCTGCCGGGTGACTCCCTGCTGTTCATCGCCGGCGCCGTCGCTGCTGGCGGCGGCATGGACCCGGTCCTGCTCGGCGGCCTGCTGATGGCCGCAGCCATCCTCGGCGATAGCACCAACTACGTGATTGGCCGAACGGCGGGCGAACGCTTGTTCCGCAACCCCAACTCGAAGATCTTCCGCCGCGACTACCTGCAGCAGACCCACGATTTCTACGAACGCCATGGCGGCAAGACCGTGACCCTGGCGCGCTTTCTGCCGATCCTGCGGACCTTCGCGCCGTTCGTCGCCGGCATCGCGAAAATGCACTACCCGCGCTTTCTCGGCTTCAGCGTCGCCGGTACCGTGCTCTGGGTGGGCGGCCTGGTGACCCTCGGCTATTTCTTCGGCAACGTGCCGTTCATCAAGCAGAACCTGTCGCTGATGATCGTCGCCATCATCCTGCTGTCGCTGGTGCCGATGATCATTGGCGTAGTGCGCAGCCGCATGAACCGCAACGAAGCCAAGGTTCACTAAGCCCGGCCTATGTGGTCGCTCCGCGCCTGGCGCCGTCGCCGCACCCTGGCCCGACACCCGCTCGACCCGCAGCGCTGGCAGCGGGTGCGCGAGCGCCTGCCGATGCTCGATGGCCTCAGCGACGAAGAAGACCAGTGGCTGCGTGAAGCCTGCGTACTGTTCCTGCACGACAAACACCTCAGCGCCCTGCCCGGGGTCGAGCTGGACGGCGAGCAGCGGCTGTTTCTCGCCGCCCAGGCGCAACTGCCGCTGCTGCACCTGGGCGAGCTGAACTGGTACCAGGGTTTCCACGAGATCATCCTCTACCCCGACGACTTCCTCAGCCCCCAGCGCCATCGCGACGCCAGTGGTATCGAACACGAGTGGGACGGTGAGCACAGTGGCGAAGCCTGGCAGCAGGGCCCGGTGATCCTGGCCTGGCCGGGGGTGCAGGCCAGTGGGGGCTGGGAAGGCTACAACCTGGTGATTCACGAACTGGCGCACAAGCTCGACATGCTCAATGGCGATGCCAACGGTCTGCCGCCACTGCACAGCGATTTACGCGTCAGCGACTGGGCCCAGGCCATGCAGGAGGCCTTTGACGACCTCAACCGCCAGCTTGACCGCAACCCCGACGCCGAGACCGCCATCGACCCCTATGCCGCGGAAAACCCGGCGGAGTTCTTTGCGGTGACCAGCGAATACTTCTTTAGCGCTCCCGACCTGCTCAACGACGCCTACCCCGCGGTGTACCAGCAACTGCGCGGCTTTTACCGCCAGGACCCGCTCGCCCGCCTGCAGCAGTTGCAGCGCCATCACCCGCATTACCGGCAGCCCCAGGACTGAGCCAGCCGGACATCCGGGCGGGCGTGGCAAGCGCAGCGGAATGTGCCTATAATCGCGACCAATTTTTGGCCAAACATGGGGGCACTGCCCAATGAGCTACAGCAAGATTCCGGCTGGCAAAGACCTGCCGAACGACATCTACGTCGCCATCGAGATTCCAGCCAACCACGCGCCGATCAAATACGAGATCGACAAGGACAGCGACTGCCTGTTCGTTGACCGTTTCATGGCCACCCCGATGTTCTACCCGGCCAACTACGGCTACATCCCCAACACCCTGGCCGACGACGGTGATCCCCTCGACGTGCTGGTCGTGACGCCGTACCCGGTTGCCCCAGGCTCGGTAATCCGCGCCCGTCCGGTCGGCATCCTGAACATGACCGACGATGGCGGCGGCGACGCCAAAGTCATCGCCGTACCGCACGACAAACTGTCGCAACTGTACGTCGACGTCAAAGAATACACCGACCTGCCTGCCCTGCTGATCCAGCAGATCGAGCACTTCTTCGCGAACTACAAAGATCTCGAGAAAGGCAAGTGGGTCAAGATCGAAGGCTGGGATGGCGCTGATGCCGCTCGCGCCGCGATCACCAAGTCGGTTGCAGCTTACAAAGGCTAAGCGACCCTCGACAAAAAGCCCCGCACCTGCGGGGCTTTTTGTTTGTGTACACCTCAATCACTGCCCCACAAATCCCTGTGGGAGCTGGCGACAGCCGGCGATCGACCGATGGGCAATTGCTGGCTGCTGATAAAGCTTGCGACACCTACCGTCTCGTCGTACGCATCCTCGTTCATGCCACGACTCCCTCTTCCACGGCCTGCAGCTTGCTCAGCGCATGCTCGACCAACGCCCTGGCCATCTCGGCCGAATGCAACACATTCACCAACATGCCCTGGCCGGGTTCATTGGCGTGGGCTCGGCAGAATTCGTCGGTAGTGTCGTGGATACCGCGCAGCAGTTCGCTGGCAAAAGCCAGGGAGTCAGGAGGGATCAGGTCGCTGTGGATGGCGAAGTAGGGGGTGGTGATGTTGTTGCGGGATACATCGGAATACGGTGGGTCGGGGACGATCTTCTTCATGACGTACCTCCTATATCTATCAGGAGCTACCTCCGCATCCCTCTCACAGGATTAGGGTGGCAGCCGTACGCGGGGTGAGAGACCGGTAGACATAGGAAACCCGGCCAGACCGAGGTCTGCCCGCGCACAGCTGCCATAACTAGCTGCTTCTACTATCTACTCGAGCTCTCACACCCGGTCGCCAACGTAGCGACCCGAGGAAACTAGCCCTGTAGCACCTATATAACAACAGTGAAAAGGCAGCAGCGTGCGTAGGATAGTTCCGAACACCATCCAAGTGGATTTTTTTGCCAAGAAACCTCTTACGCCAGCCTAGGCAAACGCCTGTAAGCCAGACAATTTCCCGCCTTCAAAATGAACCTCGCGTTTATAGCCCAGGCGCTGCAAGCCCACTAAACTCGGGCCTCATGAATACATCTGGCGATCGTCTCAAAGTGCTCCTGAGCGAGTGCAACCTGTCCCCCTCCGACTTTGCCGCGCAACGCAAGGTCACGCCGCAGCACGTCAACAACTGGTTCAAGCGCGGCGTGCCCTTGGCCCGCCTGGATGAAATCGCCGAACTGTTGTGCGTGCGTAGCCGTTGGCTGCGCAACGGCGAAGGCCCCAAACACCCCAACCCCTTGCCGCGCCTCAACAGCCAGGCGGCCCGCCCGGGTGTCGAAGGCCCCGATGCCAGCCTGTTGGCGGCGCACAACCACAACGACATCCAACTGCCGTTCTACAGCGTCCAGGCCCGCCAGTTAAAAGCTGTTGATGACCGCTACCTGCGCCTGCCCATCCGCGCCCTCGACGCCCTGGGGGTCGACCCTGGCGATGCCCTGTGCCTGAGCGTGCCCGGGCACAACATGAGCCCGCTGCTACCGCGCGGCACCACCCTGGCCGTCGACCGCCGCCTCACCCGCGTGGTCGACGGCGAGATCTACGCCCTGCTGCACAATGGCCGCCTGCGCATCAACAGCCTCAGCCGTCGCGCCAACGGCGCCTTGCGCCTGCACAGCCAGGACAGCGACGAATACCCGACCGAAACCTACAGCCCGGCGCAACTCAAGACCCAGCATTTGGAAGTGCTCGGCTGGGTGTTCTGGTGGGGCCACCTGCGCGACAGCCGCCCGGCTTGAGCGTTGGCGAAGATTTTTTGCTGGGCATCGCCGGCCAATCCCAGTATGCTACGCCGCACATTTAGCCCGGCGGCCCAGCTCGCCCGCGGCCCTGGCGCGGCACCCCACCGCTTGCCCGCCACCTCCCGGCCCCAGCGCCGGGGCAACGATTTTAAGGCGGTTGCGGCTTACCAAAAATTAGCCAAGCCCGTCCCCGGAAGCCGGCCACAAGCCGGCTTTTTAATTGTCTGAAATTACCCTATCCCTTTCCAGAGCCCAGCTGATAATCCAGCTATTTCAGGGACGTAAGCCATCTCCTTGTTTTATGGCGCTCACACCTAGTCAGTGGATCCCGAATTGACCGGCAGAGGCTCGGGCGCGCTGTGATTTAGCGTGATCACGCCCAGCAAAATCGCCGCAGCCCCGATGATTGTGATGATCTGCGGCCACTCATTAAAGAAAACAAAACCATAAAAAACACCCCAAACGAGTGCCGTGTATTCAACCGGCGCCAGTTTCGAAGCGTTCGCCCTGCTAAAGGCCTGGGCCAGCAAAAAGTGGCCGGAAGCGCCAAGAACCCCGACACAAAGAAACATCAGAAGATCTTTGTAGTCAGGCGTTACCCACCCCCACAGCAGGCATGGAATCAGCAACAGTAAGGTTGGTGTGAGATTCTGAAAAATGATAATGGTCACGATCGGATCCCGGGTAGCTCTGGAACGCAGGATGATCATGGAAATGGCATAAGCCACCGCAGAAACAATCCCTGCCGCCACGCCTATCCATGCCGCCGTCGTAGACTCAACACCCAAAATGGAGTTGCCTAAGATCATCAGCAAACCAGAAATCCCGAGCACCAATGCCAGCAGAATTCGCGCAGTCAAACGCTCACCCAGCACCAGGACCGCCAGGACCACGATAACCACCGGCGAGATAAAGGACACGGCAACAGCCGTGGCAATGGGAAGAAGCTTCAGTGAGTAGAACAGCGTTAATACTGAAATCGCCACCAATACCGAACGCGCACCATTGGTAACAAAGGACTGCTTATCGGGCCACGACGGACGAAAATACAGTGCCAGCAACACACTGATCAACAAGCCTCCGGCAAATCGGAAAAATGCAATTTCCAGCACCGGGTATCGCGTCGCAAGGCTTTTTACAAACGGATCCATCAAACAAAGAATTGCCATGGCCAACGTAGCCTGGGTGGTGGCTGAGATTTTCATTCTGCATCCTGCATTTGGTGTATGGAAAAGGCGATATCCGCTTTTTCGAGCAGTGGCAACGACAACACCTCACCGCGGTAACAGAGTACTGGCAGAGGCTGCGTGAGTGTTGGCAGCCCCGTGAGACCAAGACGAGTCCATAAAGCCTCAGCCACACCAGGCAGTAGCGGATAAGCAAGTGTCGCCAGCCCATACAAATAAATCAACGCACCGTGCTGATCGGTCATCAGCACGTCCTGCTGCGCCACCCAGCGCTCGATGCCTTGAACAACCGAAGAGACGCTAAAGTCATTAAGATTTTCATTGCACCAAGGCACAAAAAATAGCTGCGCCAGACTGGCGGGACAATCAACCTGCACGGACGCAACGACGCCTCCCGTAGCGAGGTATTCGTGCGCACGCTGAATACTGTTGTATAAAGCTCGCCCTGCCCCGATGTTATTGAACTCAATGTACCGATCTACCGAGAAATCTCGGGTACTCGGTTCTACGCAGAGGCTGGCCAGGTAGTACCTTAAAACATCACGATCCACCGTTTTGCAACGCAGCAGCTCATGACCCCAGATACCATGTTGTCTACTGGTTGAAAACTTCAATCCCTCAAAAGTCAGAAAGCCGGAAACGATCGGGTGATCGATACACTTCCAGGTCAGCGACTCCTGTGCGACGGCGGACTCAAAGACCAATGCGCTGAGTACATTATCAAATCCACACATCCCGACAGTGACAAAATCGCTCGCCCGCTCAAAGGGGTTTACCTGATCCCCTGTCAGTTTCTTGTATAACTCACCTGCAAAAATATAATCCGCAAAGCCAGAATAATTGAATATTTTTTCCGACGTTGAAAATCCTTCCAGGCGCAAACCGTAATCACCAGCATGGGTCAACCTGACCAGCGCATCTTGCTGCGCTAGAAACCACAGGGGGGTATCGGCAAGCGGACGGGAAGTTAAGCGCTGGGCAATGCGCTTGCGCAAATAATCACGGGTGTCATAGGACAGTTTAAGAAACCGAGAAGTATGCTGCCGCTCAATCGTCGGTTTACCACCGAGCGCCGAAGGATTGATCAAATGCTCTGGCGAATTGATCGCGCCACAGCCCTCGCAGATGAAACCACATACGCTGGCAGAACAGTGTGGACAATGCCCACTGAGCCGCGCGCCACTACAAATAGACCCTGTTTCAACATCCTCAAGATAGGACTCAGTAATCGCCTGTACTTTGCCCAAGGCCGCCAGGGTATTGAATACCTTTGTCTGAGTCTGAACATAGAGCTCATGCCATTCCGAGCTCAGGGGACAGGCAAACTCATCCATGTCGATGGACAACAACTCCAAATCCTGCGCGATACCGGCATGCAGATCCAGTACGCGCCGTTTACGCTCTTGCTCATCCCTGTGAAGCAATGACACATAGGAGTCATACGCATCGGTACTGCCGACAAAAAAGACAGTCTGTCCATGTTGACGTAGCGTTCGCGTGAAAATGTCGAGCGGCAGGTAAACGCCGGCCATATGCCCCAAGTGAAGCCGTCCGTTGGGGGTTGGCGGACTTGGAACAATAAGATATCGGTTAGGCATGAGCGACTAGACTCCCTGTCCCCAGCAGCGTTAATACATCGTCGGCTATGGCAGGAGCCAGGCGATAACCAGCACCTCCCGCAGCCCCCGCATAATAGACGCCCTTGGTAAATGGATCGCGAGAGACATAGGGGGCGGAGCTTCGCGAATAGCCATCGCAAAAAACTCGCCCGCCGCTGATAGTGTTCATGAGACGTGGAAAATACTGACTTAAAAAACGCCGTGCATAGGCCGCTTCCGTCTCAGAAATAGACAACCTGGAATCATCGGGAATAACATTCCACTCTTGGCTACATATCGATAGCAAATATCTGTTTCTGGCATAGTCAGGAGCGAGGAAGACATCATCCTCCAGCCATTGAACCATGGGGCTTCCCTGTTGGGGCGCTTCATCAATATGAAACGCGACAATTTTCTTACTGCGCACTGGTGGAAACGTATACGAAGCAAACTCACTGGCCATCCACGGCCCAGTGGCAACAACGACGTGGGTTGCCGATAAGCATGTGCCGTCTGAAAGCACAACGTTAACACCCCAAGAACGCTCCAGACATGAGGTGTAGCGTACACCTTCAATAATGACCCCACCCTCATGCAGGAAATCACGAATAAGGATGTCTGAGGTTTTAATCGGCGAACCCACGGTGTCTTCGGGATCGTACATCAGTCGTTCGTCTCGACCGACTTGCAAGCCTGGCAGATACCTGAGCAACTCTTCCTGCCTGGCGCGCGATGCCACCTGCAACCGATCGCTGGCGAGCCTGCGTGTAAGCGTATCTTGGGCCGCTTCCTGAATGACCCAGAATGAAGGCACACGGGCAGGGGCACTGTCAGGCAGGACGTCAATGTTCTCTTCGTAAATCTTTTTAGACTTGGCCACCAACGCCTGCATTGTAGCCGATTCAAAGTAAGGTGTACGCAGTGCCAGGGCATAAGCTGTGGCCCCTTGACTGGCGAGTTTCTGCTCAATCAGTAAAACATTTTTATGATGAAATTTTCGCGCCATCCATGCGATCGTTACGCCAATGATCCCCGCACCGACAACAATAAGATCCCACTTTTTAGTCATCGTGCCACCAAATGTTGAAGACCGTCACAGCCTGGCCTTTAGACGCAAAGAGTTGGTGTTCTTGAAAAGGTGAGAAGGCGAATACGGAGCCAGGCGAAACGTCATATTGGTCATTGCCTCTGGACAAACGGCCTTGCCCTGAAAGCACAAGCCAAAGCTCACGGACCTGATGCGTATCAAGGCCCGTCGTATGCCCAGATGAAACGATAAAAAAACCAAAACCACATCGGTTTTTCAATTCATGCTCAACGATCAGCATGCCATTTTCACGAATAAGCTGCCGGCGTAGCGAAATTGCGGAGAGAATTTTTTTATTGAACATGAGAGCGCCTATCCTCCTGCATGGCCAAACCGCCCCAGGCCATGAAGCTGTCAGCGGTAGACGTATCGAAAACACTAACACCAGCAATACTGTTGATGATACTTGCGCTGCGCCATGCAAGAAGGCTCAAATTTGGATCAGCCACGCCATGGGTATGCTTCGCGGCATTCTGCAAATAGAGCTTATGCACCATCGGCCGATGGGTCTTTATCGAATAATCATCATTGACGCAGTACCCCGAGTGTTCTCGAAGGAGCAACGTGTCAACAGGTTTCAAAAATTCGAAATCCGGAGTTTTATAGCCGGTCGCGAGAACCACATAATCAGCGGCAAGCGCCCCCCGGTCACCGTTGGAGTAACGATAACCCAGCCGATACTTTCCATTCTCCTGCAGCACGTGATCCAAAGTGCTGGAGGGTATCAGGCGCACCTCACTACGGGTGTGTTGCATAAAGTTATTTAAGTAGATCGCCTTATATATCTCCTTGAGGGTATCTGGCGAAATACCATCACTGGCAAGTTTTTGCTCTACCAGAAGTCGGTCGCGTTGAGGTTCCGGGGCATTGAAAAAATGTTGAACATACCCAGGGGAAAACAATTCATTCACAAACGGAGACTCATCAAGCGGGGCAAATATACTCCGCCTCGACAACCAGTGAATCTCCTTCGGCGGCTTGTCCATCCTGAGCAAATCAAGAAGAATTTCAGCCCCGCTTTGCCCCCCGCCAATAATGCAGACAGCATCGGTGCAGCCCAGCGAAGCACGGCGAAATGAATAGGTTGACGAATGAAATACTTTATGGCCCAGGTAGGGTTTGAACAGATCGGGAATATTAACCGTACGGCCAGTACCAACAACGACATTTTTGGCGAGAATCGCGCGCCGACTTGTTTCGACCCTGAAGCCGTCCTTTACATGATCAATGCGAACGACTGACTCACTGAAATTACACCAAGGCAACTGTTCCACCACCCACTTACAATAGCGATGAAACTCTTGCCGAGTCAGCTTTCCTCGATCTGTATTTAAGAAATGATACAGCGCTCCAATTCGCTGCAAATACATAAGGAACGAATAGCGATTCGACGGATCGACCAACGTCACTAGGTCTTTCATGAAGGAGGTTTGCATGGACACGTCAGAGAACATCATGCCTGAGTGCCACTGAAAATCGCTTTGCCTTTCAAAAAACACTGCTTTCAATTTAACGGCATGGGTGGAACCATTGATTAACGCACTCAAACTGAGGTTTGAAGGGCCCAAGCCGACACCCACGATATCCCAAACAGTGCCGATCGATTGCATACTATCACCTGACTTTAGAGAATATTGACGTTTTGCTCGGTCATGGCTACAGGGACGCTGTGGCCACCGCAATCTGCCCGTATGAAATTCCAGCATCGTTGGGCGGTAACTTTTTATGCACGTAGGGATTGAGCCCGAGCGCCTTCAATTCTTGATAAGCGTTGAGCATTAGAAACTCGTTCAAAAAGACGCCGCCACTCAACACAATCTGGCGGGTGTGGAAGCGCCCTGTCAGCGCTTCACCAACAGTGCTGATCATGTCGACCACCGTGGAATGAAACTTTCGGCTGATGCGCGTGCGACAAATACCCTCAGCCAGGTCAGTGACGATCTGGCGAATCATCTCTCTGTAATCAATCGTTATCAGACCGTTCTCTGAATGGACCAGTCCGTAGCTATAGCAAGGCGCCAGGGAATGACTACGTTCCAGGAGACCTTCCAGTTCTATAGGACCTTGTGCTTCGTACTCGGCGGTATCGCACACACCGATCAGGCTGGCGACGCCGTCAAACAATCGCCCCATGCTGGTACAGCTGATGCTGTTGACATTTCGACGATACATCACCTCGTAGACCCTTAGTCTTTCAGCCCCCAAGCGCTGAAAAAGATCGCAGCTTACAATGTCATCAAGGCTGTCAAACGCATCACAGAGCAAAGCTACCGCCACCCGACTGGGATCTTTTACCGCCGCGTCTCCACCGAGCAGTTTCAACGGCCTGATAGTGGCTACTCGACGTACAGCGGCATAGTCCCCCAAGAGAAACTCAGCCCCCCAGATGGTACCGTCGGTACCGTAGCCGGTCCCATCAAAAATGACCCCCAGCGTCAAACCCGCAAGATTGTTTTCGGCCATGCACGATGCCATATGTGCATGATGATGTTGGACTTGCATCACAGGAAGTTCGGTATTGGCCATCGCACTACGGGTTGCACTAAAAAGAGGATGCATATCGCACGCAATCAGCGCAGGGCGCACGTCGTTGAGCTGACAAAGATCGTTCGCGCATTGTTCGTGAGCGGCGAGCGTCAGGGGGTTCTTCAAGTCGCCGATATGCTGACTCAAAAACACCTGCTGCTGCTTGGAAACCGCGATGGTGGTTTTCAGTTCTGCGCCATAGGCCAGAACGCTTTTCCCCTCTAGCGCCATCGATACCGGAAACGGTGCGTACCCGCGGGATCTGCGGAAAAAGGTCAACAGGGGCTCTTTCCAGTCCTTTACCTGGCTAACTCTGACAACCGAATCGTCGACACGACGCTGTATGTCGCGGTTATGCACCAAGAGACAATCCGCCACGCCCTGCAACAAGCCAAGTGCTTCGTGGTTTTCATAACAGATGGGCCTGCCCGAAAGGTTCGCGCTGGTCATGACCAGCGCATCGAGCGCGGGATCCTCTAAAAGAAGGTAATGCAAGGGAGCGGAAGGCAACATCAAGCCAATCATGGGGTTTCTTGGCGCAATAGCCTCAGCCACCGTGCTGGTTCTTTTTCGCAGCAATACAATGGGCCGTGCGGAGCTCGTCAATACGGCAGCCTCTTGCTCAGAGACGTCAGCCCATGCTCTTGCCGTCTCGACGTCCCGAACCATCACTGCGAAAGGTTTGGAGTCACGCTTTTTTCTTTTCCTGAGTAGCTTGACGGCCCCCTCATCGCTGGCACAAACCGCCAGATGAAATCCGCCGATACTTTTAACACCGAGTATCTTCCCGCCAGCCAGCAAGCGACGGGCTTCGACAATTGCTTCATTTCTGTGAAGCAGGGATCCGCTGGCATCCAGAAGTTCAACCTCCGGGCCACAGTCCGGACACGCAACAGGCTGAGCGTGAAATCGACGACTCGCCGGATCAAGGTATTCTCGTTCGCAATCACGGCACATCGTGAACGTGCACATTGTCGTCTTTATACGATCGTAGGGCATGCTGCGGATAATTGAATACCTTGGCCCGCAGTTCGTGCAGTTGATAAACGGATAGCGATAACGACGATCACTTGGATCACGCATTTCCTGCAAGCATTCCTCACACACATCATAGTCTGGAGCAACCCAGGAACTGACCTCCGTAGACTTGACGGATGCGGCGATCGTGAAACCTTCGGGTAGCTCTTCAAACGTAGACTCAACGTATGAAACCGAATCAATGACCGCCAAAGGTGGAGCGTTCAACTTCAAGCACACTTTGAAGGCCTGCAACGTAGCCGCAGGACCTACGGCATCGATCACTACACCGGCCTGATCGTTCCAAACAGATCCAAGCACACCTGAACGACTAGCCAGTTTATAAACAAATGGCCGATACCCCACCCCTTGAACAACACCTGTTACCCGGATGAGCCAACGCTGTAGATTCATATTATTATCCCTATCGAATCAAGCACATCCAAATCCATCTGTTGCTTACAGCACTTAGCAAAGCCTTGGCAACTCGGCGCCTATCAACTCTTCTATTTCAACCTGATTACCACTGCTGGTGAGCATCTGGACTTTGCTACCCTTCACATCAGTGACCCGACCAATTACCGACGCATGGCAAGTTTCATTAATACCTTTTAGGACCTCCATCACGGCAGCCGTTTCTTCCGGGCTCACAAAAATGCACAAGCAGCCTTCATTGGCCAGGTTCAGCGGGTTCACACCCAGCATATCAGTGGCCATCAACGTCTCATGCTGTATAGGCAATAAACGCTCTTCAAACACTATTGTCCTGTTCAACACTGCCGCATATTCATGCAGAACGGCTGACAGCCCACCACGGGTAACATCTCGCATGGATCTGACGGCCCCGACCTTCGTTGCCGACATCAAAGAGGCAATAGCATTGTTCAATACGGCACAATCACTGAGCACTCGCGTCTCAAATCCCAAGCCTTCGCGAATTGACAACAGGTGTACTGTATGGTTACCCAAAAAGCCGCTGACAATAATATTATCCCCCGGTTTCACTGCACTCATCTGCAGCGCCCGGCTTTTTACAACCCCGACGCCGGTCGTATTTATAAATATTCCGTCAGCTTCCCCTTTACCCACAACCTTTGTATCACCGGCGACAATCTTGACGCCCGCTTCTAATGCGCAGCGTCGAATGGAACGGAGTATTTTCTTGAGATCGACGATAGGGAATCCGACTTCAAGAATCAGCGCGAGTGTCAAATAGACGGGGGTCGCCCCGACAACAGCAAGATCATTAACTGTTCCGCACACTGCGATTTTACCTATATCTCCATTGCCGAAAATATAAGGGGCCACAACGAAAGAATCTGTCGTGACGGCAATCCGCGTGCAATCCAAATCCAATACCGCACTGTCCTCCATTTTTCCAATATAGACATCACCCAACTCATCCACGATCAGGCCTACTAATTCGCGGCTAAGCTTGGCACCTGTCCCATGGTCCAACTGGATTTCAGTAACGTCTGACACGACGGCAGTATTGATCGAATCGTTAATGATCTTGCTCACAGAGGGCTCCTTGCGCAGTTGTGTTAAAAGCGACTTATGGCGTCACGCTGGACATGCGAGGGAGCGCCTCACCTTTACTCAGCCTCGCGACAATCTCTGGACCGGTAGCAACAGTGGCGCAGTAGCCCGCCATCCAGTCGAGGGAGCGGATCTTGTCTTCCGACCGAGCCGACACCACACAATCCTCAGGCACCCAGACGTTGTAACCCCTGAAGAAGGCGTCTGCGGCAGTGGTCTGAACACAGATCTGCGTCTGCATGCCGGTAATCACCACTGTCTCGATACCGTGCTCTTTCAACAGCCCTTCAAGTGCCGTTTCATAAAAACCGCTGTCTTTGTTTTTCTCGACAATGACGTCACCTTCGGCAACAAACTCTGCCATTACTTCCGCACCTTTCGACCCCTTGGCCGCGAGCATCCGGCCTTGGTGCAACTCGATGTTCGGATCGTCAGGCATATTGATCAACTGCAGATGGAAGATAGGGCAACCCAACTCTCGCATGTCGCCAAGAAACGATTGAAACTTTCCAGTAGCTTCTTTGACCGCAGCAACCCGCTCATTGGTTTTTTCCACCAAATCGTACTGAAGATCATTGGTCAACACTGCAACAGTTTGCTTTTTCATTCGACATTCCTTGGCAAGGATAGAAATTTACTTATACATACCGACCGTGCAGGCAACAGCCGCGCGTAACGCGACACAAGCGACCGCAGCCCTGCATTGTGATCTATACAATTAAATTAATACCTGAGATTTTTTTGTTATGCCGCCTATGCCCTGACCGGGCAGCGGCTATTCACAACAACCTGCTGAGCGCAAGCAGTGCAACAACACTATGGCCAAGAGTAAGTTGTCGCACAACCTACCAAAGCTGGTAGGGGCTGCTGTAAAAATCTCTAGATAAGCCTCAACGCTGCCGCCTGTGCAGCGGCTGAAAGCTTGTTACGGGCGCTAAATTTCTTCTGAATATTTTTTATATGGAAATTCACTGTATTGATAGAAATTTCCAATATTGCGGCAACCTCATCGGTACTTTTCCCATCGGCCGTCCACTTCAAAATCTCTGTTTCCCTGGAGCTCAAGCTTATCGGTGCCCGCCCCCCAGCACTTTCCAGCGCATTGAGCCGGCGAGTCAGTGCATCCAGCACACAACTCATTCGTAGCTCCAGCTCAGCAATTTGTGCATCCTGGATATCTTCTTCTCTACGGGCGAACGATAAAATGCGAAGCGCATTCCCTGCGCCCACGGCAGTCAGCGTTACACCGAATTTCAGTCCCCACTCCGCCGCTTCGCTAAAGAGCGTCGGGTTCTTCTCTTTTACATCCCTGCTCCACACTACAAATTTCGACGCGCTGGACCCCAAGGCAATAGTTGGGTCATCGGCACTGTAGTTTTTGGCATGGTATCGATCTAGCCAGGCAGCAGGAAAGTTTCCTCTAACTTCAGTTTTCGGCTGTGTAAACGGGGTCCCCTGTTTAACAGCAAACGTGTAGAAATCGAAATCCAAGTCTCTGGCTTCACGTGCTACCACGCTCAATACGCATTGCGTGCTAGACGTGGTACTAATCTCTGCGAGTAAATCCCTCCACCACTTCATGAAGCTATACGTTTCCTGCATCTCGCTCATCCTTGCTCACCCTATTAGTTCCTTTGCGAAGGGTCACGCACTCTCACGGTGCCACTCCCTGTTGGCTGACAGGAAGTTATGCTTGCGAACCCGATCATTCCTTATTCTTGGTTCGCGTACACCTGAAACGCCCCCTCTGAAATATTTTATCGCGACCATACTCCAACGCCCCAAAGCAAAGCAAATGAAATTCACGGCGCCTTTTTTGGTTCGTCACCGACTCAATATCGCGCGGGTTTCGACAATCAATATACTTCAACAAGATATGTACATGCTTTATATAAATGTACACCCACTAAGAGTGCTGTAGACACACCAACTAACCTAGCGGCTTCTTGCCTGGCTCCCAGACGATGACCAAGACCGGACGGCTGCGAGCGGCGAAACCTGGTGCCGTGAGTTGCAGGGCCAATCCTCAGCTACTGTCTACCCAGTCTGGAATTTTCTGAAATGGAGACCTCATGAAACTGATCGGCATGCTCGATTCCCCCTACGTCCGCCGCGTCGCGGTATCACTGGAGCTGTACGGCATCACTTTCGAACACCAGCCGTTGTCGGTATTCCGCAATTTCGCCGAGTTCGCCGCGATCAACCCGGTGGTCAAGGCGCCCAGCCTGGTCCTCGACGATGGCACGGTGTTGATGGATTCGACGCTGATTCTGGATTACTTCGAAGCCCTGGCCTCGCCGGCGAAAAAGCTCCTGGCGCAGGAACCTCAGGCCCGCGCCAGCGATTTGCAGGTGATCGGCCTGGCGCTGGCGGCCAGTGAGAAGTCGGTGCAGATCTATTACGAGCACAACCTGCGCCCGCAGGAGAAACTGCATACGCCCTGGCTGGAGCGGGTGACCGGGCAGTTGCTGGCCGCGTATGCGCAGCTCGACGGGCTGCTCGCCGAACAGCCGACCAAGTGCCCCACCCTGCCCTTGAGCCAGGCGGAAATCACCACCGCAGTGGCCTGGTCATTCACCCAGTACGTATGCGCTGAGGTGGTTGCGGCCAGCGACTATCCCCACGTGCAGCGCCTGGCGCAGAAGATTGAAGGGCATCCGGCAATGCTCAAGTACCCGATCGAATAGCGCCTGGCGCCAACCCCTCGCGCAGCATCTGTACGAAGGCATCCCTCGCCGGATGCCGTCCCGCCTGGGCATGCCAGTAAAAAGCGTTGCTGATGGCCTTGAGTTCGGCGAACTCATGGCCGCTCCAGCCGGCGCCTTTGCGGTATTGCTCGAAGATGCCCCTGGGCACCAGCGACACCCCGGCGCCCGCACTCACGCAACTGACGATGGCGCCATAGCTGGCAATGCCGACAATCGGCAGCTTTTGCCCCTGCTCGAGCAGCCAGCGCTCCAGCGCGGCCCGATAAGGGCAACCTTCCGGCCACATGAAAATGGCCTTGCCCTGCAGGTCTTCGGCGCTGCGGATCGGCCCCAGGGATTCGGGGGCGATCAGCACCAGGTCTTCCTGATACATCGGCGTGCGCTTGAGCAATGGCCGCTCGACCTCGACCGCGACAATTGCCCCATCGAGCCGATGGTTGAGCACGTCATCGAGCAGCTGCGACCAGGTGCCCGTGCTCAGCTCCAGTGATACCTGCGGGAAACGCGCATGGTATTCGGCCAGCAATCGCGGGAGCCGGCCACTGGCCGAGGACTCGATGGCGCCGATGCGCAAGCGTCCGCTGGGCACGGCTTGCGGGCTCAAGGCGGCCTTGGAGGCTTCGGCCAGGGCGAGCATCTGGGTGGCGTATTCGAGGAAGGTTTCGCCGGCCGGGCTGATCTTCAAGCCGCGCCCATGACGAAAGAACAGCGCCACGCCCAGCTCCTCTTCCAGTGCCTTGATCCGCGCGGTGATGTTCGACGGTACGTAGTGCAACACCTCGGCGGCACGGGCGATGCTGCCGGTGTCGTAGACCGTCTTGAACATGCGAATCTGCATCAACTCCATACATCACCAAAAGTGAACGATCAGTTCAGTATAAGTCGATTGTGGTGAGTAGAGGCCTTTTTGATACTAAAGCTCCCTGCCTCTGGAGCGACTTTCAATGCCACGCACCCAATCCCTGAAAATCGTCCTGGCGACACTGTTCGTGGTGTTGTGCTGGGCGTACTCACCCGCCGGTATTCATATCGCCCTGCAAGGTTACGACCCAGGTCATCTGGCCCTGGCGCGGTTTATCGTGGCATCGGTATTCATGGCGATTGTCGCAGTGTGGCGCGGGATCAGCCTGCCACGGCTCAAGGACCTGCCGCTGTTAATGCTGCTTGGGCTGTTCGCAGTGTTTTTGCACCATGTGGCGCTCAACTTTGGCCAGCGCGGAATCACTGCCGGGGCGTCCAGTGTGCTGGCGCAGTCCACGCCCTTGTTCAGCCTACTGATTACCTGTTTTGTCCTGCGCCAGAAGGTCAGCGCCTGGCACTGGGGATGCCTGGTGCTGGGTATGCTCGGAGCAGCGATGGTCGTTGCAGGTGATCACGGAGTAGGAGCGCTCGACGCCCATGGCCTGCTGGTGCTGTTGGCCGCGCTGTCGTGGAGTATCTACTTCACCCTGCAGAAGCTTCACGGTCATCGTTACGACGGCCTGACCATGGTGTGTTACACCGTGTGGACCGGCACGGCGTTGTTGCTGGTGTACCTGCCAGGCCTTGGCGCTGCAGTGACTGCGGCGGCGCCCCAGGCAAACCTGGCGGTACTGCTGCTCGGCGTGTTTCCCAGTGCCCTGGCGTACCTCGGTTGGGCTTATGTACTGAGCCATTCGGACGTCAGTCGGGCGTCCATGGCGCTGTACCTGATACCACCCTGCGCCATGCTGATCGCGGCCTTTCTGCTCGGTGAGCAGCCTTCGCTGCTGGTGATAGCCGGAGCTGTGGTGGTGTTGACCAGTGTGCTGGCATTGAACATTCCATCAAGGCTGCGAATTCAACGGCCTGAACAATTGCACCAGTAGCAGGCCGAGCATATAGAGCAGCGGGGCAGCGAACAGCAGACCGAACAGCACGATGTTCATCGCCTCACCAGCAATGACCTGCGGGTCGCAACTGATCGGCCCGCTGTTACCGCGGCCCAGACGAATGCAGCCGGACTTGGGCTTGGCTGTCCACAGTGCCGCCGCGATGCACAAACCGACCATCACTGAAAGCAGCAGCATCACCACCTGATCGCTGCCGCTTATCTGCAACCGTTGCCAACGTTCTCTCAGCCGCAGCTTCAGCATGCTGCCCTCTCAACCACGTCCTTGTTCATGCTCAGCCCCTTTACATAACGCCGCCCAGCTAGGCCGGTTCGGCAAATTTCACCTTGAAGTAGTCCAGCAGGGTTTGCCCACGGCGAAAGGCCTTGCGCACCTCGTCACTTTCTTTGACCAGCGCCTCGCTGGGCACCGCCTGCTGATCCACCGACAATGGCCGGGACCACTCCCGCACCACTTTGGGAAACGTTGCTCTGGGGCGATTGTTGACCCAGTTGGAGAGATGGCACGGCAAGGTCCAGCCACCGAACGCCTGGACGAACAGAAAGCCAAACACATACTGCAGCCACGGAAAGTTGTCGCGATAGCCAATGCGGGCCATATGGAAAAACGCCACCGTGCCCTCTTCAAATTCTTCTGACGGCGGTTCAGGCAAGGCTGCCGGGCCCTCTTCCATGTAAGCGCGAATCGCCTCCCATTCGGCAATTGCACCGCGCAGGCTGCCACAGGCCACGGTCAGCCACAGGACGTTACCGCTTTGGGCGTCACGCAGGCCGATCATCAGTTTGAACTCGGGCATCACCGCGTATTCGGTGACCAATTGCCCGGCCGAGACACAGGCGATGACCTCTTCCCAGGGTACATACTGGGGTGCGGCGCCCTTCTTCGGCACCATCGCCACTTCACGTCGCTGGCGATTGAAGCGGATCGGTGGCTGGACGCTGAGCTGGCGCACGGCCAGGCAAAATATGACGACGTACATCAACGCCAGCAGCCCGATAAAACCCCAGATGGGCGGTGATGCGAGAAAGTCGTAGACCCCCTCCCAGAACGGCTCAAGCCTACGCCGCACCCAGGCTCCGAGAAACGCCGTCATCACCACGCAGCTCACCACCCCCATGACGGCGGCAATACCGCAGCGGGCCATGAACTCGAAGTTGCCCCGACCGATACCAAAGTCCAGGTAGACCTCATTGGCATCACGATGCAAATGCCGGTAGCTATAGGCCTCTACCCCCGTGGGCAAGGGTTTGGGCGACAGGTAGACGATCTGAGTGCCGGAGACTTGCTCGAAGTCTCCGGCATGGGGCAGGCGCTGGTATTTGCTGTCAGGCATGAAAACGTTTCGAGTCCTTTCGACAGGGAAGACACGCCAGGCGCGCTTCCTATGAATAACGCCGCACAGTATCGCGCAAATAGTCATCCAGCAGTTGCGTATCACCGCGCAGCCTCGGCAAGGTCGGCGAGGTTTCGGCACGCCGCAACTCGCTGTCGATGAACGAGTGCAACAGCATCCGCCGCGGCCCATAGTCGGCTTCGACGGCCTGGCGCTTGATGCGCAACAACTCATCGATCTCGGCGAGCATTTGCGGCTCGCTCAGGGTGCCTGCCAGCAGATCGGCAAAAGCTGTCGGCGGCATGCCCAGGCCCAGGTCGATCCAGCGCACTGCCAACAGCGAACGCAGTACGTAGAGGTACTTCTTGAAGCGCACCTGCGCGCCCTGGAGGAAGTCGCGGTGGTTCTTTTTCGCCATCGACAGGTAGTGGTGCCGCGCCGCCCGAGCGCTGTAGAAGTTCAGCGCCAGCGCGCGCAGCGATTCCACCGCACCGGGCTCGGCGCGGTACACCAGCGGCGAGCCGAGCCATTCGAGCAGGGTCGGGTTGGAGTTGCGCAGCAGCTTCAGGGTCTTGCGCAGCTCCCAACCGCAGATGTCCAGCTCGTCGGTCAGCGGCCGCTCGATCACGTCGCGCGGCTCGTCGACGCGCAGGTACCAGTCCTGGTGCGGGACGTAGATGAAGCGCACGTCGAAATCACTGTCGGTTGAAGCAAAACCCCAGGCGCGGCTGCCGGACTCGCAGGCATAGAGCACAGTAACGTCGTGCTCGCGCTCGACCCGGCGCAACTCTTCAAGCACCCACTCGCGCATGGCCCCGGGCAATGGGTGACGGTCTTCCTTGTTCATGTTCGTGTCCTTGCAGTCGGGCGCCTCAAGGCACCCTCTCTAACCTTTGACGCACACCACCTGACGCAGGGTATGCACCACTTCCACCAGCTCGCGCTGGGCTTGCATCACCGCGTCGATGTCCTTGTAGGCCATGGGGATCTCGTCGATCACGTCCTTGTCCTTGCGGCATTCGACATGGGCAGTGGCGCGTTGCTGATCCTCGACAGTGAACGCCTGCTTGGCCCGGGTGCGGCTCATCACCCGCCCGGCGCCGTGGCTGCAGGAGCAGAACGACTCCTCGTTGCCCAGGCCGCGGACGATGAAACTCTTCGCCCCCATGGACCCGGGAATGATCCCCAGCTCGCCCTTCTGCGCCGACACCGCACCCTTGCGGGTGATCAGCACGTCGTGGCCAAAATGCCGCTCGCGCTGCACATAGTTGTGGTGGCAGTTGACCGCTTCGAGGTTGGCCTCGAAGGGCTTGCCGATCACCTTGCGCGTGGCGGCGATCACCGCGTGCATCATCAACGCGCGGTTCTGCCGGGCGAAATCCTGGGCCCACTCCACCGCTTCGACGTAGTCGGCAAAGTGCCGGCTGCCCTCTTCGAAATAGGCCAGGTTGCGGTCCGGCAGGTTGGCGATGTGCTGGCGCATGTCGGCCTGGGCCAGTTCGATGAACAGGTTGCCGATGGCGTTGCCGACCCCGCGCGAACCGCTGTGCAACATCAACCAGACGCAGTTGGCCTCATCCAGGCAGACCTCGATGAAATGGTTGCCGCCGCCGAGGGTGCCCAGGTGCTGGCGGTTGTTGGTCTTCTCCAGCTTCGGGTACTTGTCGGTGATCGCCTTGAAACGCGCCGCCAGGTCGTGCCAGGCGTGGTCGGCGAGCGCCGGCACGCTGTCCCAGGCACCCTGGTCGCGACGGCCAAAGGTCTTGCCATGGGGCACGGCCTTTTCGATCGCCGAACGCAGGCCGTGCAGGTTGTCCGGCAGGTCGCTGGCGGTCAGCGAGGTCCGCGCGGCGATCATGCCGCAGCCGATATCGACGCCGACCGCCGCCGGGATGATCGCGCCCAGGGTCGGGATCACGCTGCCGATGGTCGAGCCCTTGCCCAGGTGCACATCGGGCATCACCGCCAGGTGCTTGAAGATGAACGGCATCTTCGCGGTGTTCAGCAGTTGCTCACGGGCGCCCTCGTCCACCGGGACGCCGTCGGTCCAGAGCTTGATCGGCTTGCCGCCGGCCACTTCGAGAATGTTCATTGTCGTACTTCCACTTTTATCTGTTGCTGCCGGGCCGCTGGGGCCCGGCAAATTTCATCCGGCCTTGATGCTGACCAGTCCATTCAACACCTGATCCAGGCCGCCGAACACCGAAATCCGGTCGATGCGCTCCGCCACCCGCTCCAGGGTTTCCAGCTCCTTCAGGCGCAGGGCCGTCGGGTTGTCTTCCATGACCTTGGCGGTATTGAGCAGCGAACGGGTCGCCGAGGTCTCTTCACGGCGGCGGATGACGTTGGCTTGCGCCGCTTTCTCCGCCTCCACCACCTGCGCCAGCAAGGTTTTCATCTCGCCCGGGAGGATGATGTCGCGTACCCCCAGGCCGCTGACTTCGATGCCGCTGCCAATGAGCTTGTCCTGCAGGTACTGGCTGACCGAATCGTCGATCAACTGCTTGTTTTCCAGCAGTTCGTCGAGGGTACGAGTACCCACCGCCGCCCGCAGGCCGAACTGCACCTCGCGGTACAGATGCTCCAGCGGCTTGCTCAACTGCGCGAACGCACCGAGCACATCGCTGTAGCGCCAGTTGGCCGCAAGATTCAGGCGCAGGCTGACCTTGTCGCGAGTAAGAATCTCCTGCCCGCTGATTTCCATGGCCTGGATACGCATGTCGACCAGCTCGACACTGACCTGGCGGTTGAAGCGCCAGAAGCCGTACTGCCCGGCTCCCAGCAACTCTTCCACCACGCCATCGACCTTGAGCACACCGACGTGGAACGCCGGCACCGCCGACAGCAACACCGCCTCCAGCCCGGCCAGGCTGCGGCCGCGCAATTTGGGCTGGTTAAGCTGGGCCACCAGGCTGGTACCCAGGCGATAGGTCTGGCTCAGGTCGATGCGCTGCAGGGTCTGCGCGCTCTGGCCTTTCCAGTACAGCTGGCGGCTGCCCGGGGCCAGTAACTCGACCAGGGCGCCGTCTTCAAAACGCAGGCCGGCTTCGTTTTCCGCCAGGTCCATGCGTTCGAAATACTGCTCGACCAGAGCCGGCTCGCTTTGACGCAGGTAGCCCGCCAGGCGATGTTCGAACAGCGAAGTATTGAGGCTGAAGGTTTCTACCGTCAGCCGGTTGTGCAGGTCGAAACGCTTGTGCACGCCAGGTTCGAGAATCGACACAAAGTCGCCTTCGCAGAACAGCAGGCCGCGTTCGTTCTTTTTCACGATAAAGCGTTTCAACAGTTTCATCTTGGTCATCCTGTGCAATTAAGTCCTTGGTGCCGGTGTTGCCAAAGAGCCGAGCGTTGCGGGCGTGGCCCGGAGGAGCCAGTTGCCGGGACATCCTGTCCACTGACCGCGTCCTGCGGTCCGGCAACTGCCTTGCTCCGGGCCCGGCCGGCAAGCCGGGCAAATCGGCGGTGGGCGCTGTGCACTCCTTGCGCACCTTGCAGCCTTCCCTGGCTACGCCCCACCGGCGGGTACAACATTCGAGATACCTTGGAGGGTATGAGAGGTTCGAGTCAGGCCTCGAGACCAGCGTCTCCGTGAGGAGCCACGCTATCGACTGCTCGTTGCGGCGGCGGCATGCACGACACCAACACCTGGGGTGGGCTCGTGCACCGGCGGGGACATAAACCCCGTCCCGTTGGCCAGCTTGGCGATGCGGTCGAGGGAGATATTGCGAGGGGCGTGCCAGGTTTTGAATTCGCCACCGAATATATTTTTATCTTATTGATTTATAAGGATTTTATTTTATTTTACGTAAATTCAGATTTTCCCCAAGCTCACAGCAAGCTGAGTTTTTATATATCATGAGATACGTACTTATCTTTTGAGCTAAACAGACATGGGCAAACGCAGCGTCGCCATCGGCTTTCTCGGCACCACCCTTGATCGCAACGGCAAGGGCGCGGCACGCTGGCAGCGCTGGCGGCCGACCATCAGCCTGTGCCAGCAAGCGCACACGCCTATCGATCGCCTGGAACTGATCCACGGCACCAGCGCCCGCGATCTGGGCCTGGCCGAGCGCATACGTGACGACATCCAGAGCATCTCGCCCCACACCGAGGTGCGCCTGCAGCCCATGATCCTGCGCAATCCCTGGGACTTCGAGGAGGTCTATAGCGCGCTGCACGACTTTGCCAGCGCCTACCCTTTCGATACCGAGCACGAGGACTACCTGGTCCACATCACCACCGGCACCCACGTGGCGCAGATCTGCTGGTTCCTGCTTACCGAAGCGCGCTACCTGCCGGCACGGCTGATCCAGACCTCGCCAGCCCGCGGCAAGGAAGACACTGCCGACCCGGCCGGCACCAGCACGCTGATTGACCTCGACCTGTCGCGCTACGATCACATCGCCTCACGTTTTCAACGCGAGCAGGCCGACAGCCTGAACTTTCTCAAGGCCGGTATCGCCACCCGCAACGCCGCCTTCAACCGCTCCATCGAGCAGATCGAACGGGTGGCCCTGCGCTCGCGGGCGCCGATGCTGCTGGTCGGCCCGACCGGGGCCGGCAAATCCTTCCTGGCCCGGCGCATCTATGAACTCAAGCGTGGCCGCCACCAACTGGAGGGCCGCTTTGTTGAAGTAAACTGCGCCACCTTGCGCGGCGACGGCGCCATGTCGGCGTTGTTCGGCCACAGTAAAGGCGCCTTCACCGGCGCCCAGAATGCCCGCGAAGGTTTGCTGCGCGCCGCCGATGGCGGCATGTTGTTCCTCGATGAAATCGGCGAGTTGGGCGCCGACGAGCAGGCCATGCTGCTCAAGGCCATCGAAGAAAAGCGCTTCTTCCCGCTGGGTTCGGACCGCGAAGTGGAAAGCGACTTCCAACTGATCGCCGGGACCCACCGCGACCTGCGTAGCCGGGTGGCCGAAGGGCTGTTTCGTGAAGACCTGTACGCCCGCATCAACCTCTGGACCTTCGAGCTGCCGGGCCTGGCCGGGCGCCGCGAAGACATAGAGCCAAACATCGATTTCGAACTGCAGCGCCATGCCCGCGAGCAGAACCGCCAAGTGCGCTTCAACCTTGAAGCCAAGCGCCGCTACCTGGCCTTTGCCAACTCGCCACAAGCACGCTGGGCCGGCAACTTCCGCGAGCTGTCGGCCTCGATCACACGCATGGCGACCCTGGCCGACAGCGGGCGCATCGACGAAGCGCTGGTGCTGGAGGAGATCGAGCGCCTGCAACGCGCCTGGGGCCTGGAGCAGGGAGCAAACCCGCTCGATGCATTGCTCGGCGACAAGGCGCTGGACCAGTTCGACCGCCTGCAACTGCACGCCGTGCTTAATGTATGCCGCAACGCCCGCACCCTGTCCGAGGCTGGGCGCCAGCTGTTCGATGTGTCGCGCCTGGAGAAAGACAAACCCAACGACGCCGACCGTTTGCGCAAGTACCTGGCGCGCTTTGGCCTGGACTGGAATCAACTCAAGGACTGATCAGGGTGCTAGAATTCGCGCCCTCTTCGGCCGCACCTGGCCGAGCACTACCGAAAAAGGACTCTCGGCCATGTCATTGCTGACAGCTACCCGCCTGCACCTCTGCTCCTTCGGCCTGCTGGCCGGCCTCAGCCTCGCTGCCGCCACCGCCTACGCCGACGAAGCCAGCGACCAGGCCCTGCACAAGGGCCGCTGGCAAGGCATGGCCGCCATGGCCAACCTGTACCTCAACGACGCCACCCCGGCCGAGTTCATGGACGCCGGCGACAAGGAAAAGAGCGAGCACGACAACTATGCCGGCGCCCTGGCCTTCTACCTGACTGCCGCCCGCCTGGACCCGAAGAATGCCTTCGCCGCCTACCAGGCCGCTGCCGCGCTGTCGTCCATGGACAGCCCGGAACTGGCCGCGCAGTACCTCGACGAAGCCCGCGAGCGCGGTTTCTGGCAAGCCGTGATCCTCAAGGAAGACGACGAGCTGGAGCCAATGAAAAATGACCCGGCCTACCAGAAGCTGCTGCAGGCCGCCGAGAAAAACTACCCGACCCAGGCCAAGGACGCCGGCCTCGCTGCGTTCAGCATTCCTGAAGGCAAGGCGCCGGCCGGCGGCTGGCCGGTGGTGGTGTGGCTGGCAGGCTTCGGCACCGAAGGCGTCAATGGCACCAACATGCGTGCTGACCTGGTCGGCGACAAGGCTGTGCTGGTGGCATTGAATGGCACCCTCAAGCGTGATGCGCACCAGTTCATGTGGCAGCAGCATTCGGTTGAGCCGACCGAACAGGCAGTAGCCGCAGCCCTGAAGAAACTGGAAAAAGACACCCGCATCGACCGCTCGAAAGTCGCCCTGATCGGCTTCTCCCAAGGTGCCGAACACGCGGCGCACCTGATCGCCCAGTACCCGCAGAACTACAGCGGCGCAGTACTGTTGTCGCCAGGCGGCTTCAAGATCCCGTTCACCGTGCAGAAGGCCAAGGACAAGCACCTGGTCGTGGTCCACGGTGCCCAGGAGCATGAAAGCAACCTGCAACTGACCGCTACCACCGAGAAAGCCTTCGCCAGCAACAACAAGGTACAGAGCCATGAACACCCTGAAGGCCACACCTTCCAGGATGACTGGCGCAAGGTCTACCCAGGCTACCTGGATTACGCCCTGGGCCTGTGAGGCCCGAATTAGACCTAGGTCGTAAGGCTGGGACTTGCAAACCTGATGGCACTCTGATGTATGCTTGGCCGGTCTTCAGGGCGGGGTGCAAGTCCCCACCGGCGGTAAATCGAAAGATGAGCCCGCGAGCGCCTCGGCCTTTGGCCGAGGGTCAGCAGATCTGGTGAGACTCCAGAGCCGACGGTCATAGTCCGGATGAAAGAAGGCGTCAGGTCAGGGCCAAAATGCGCCCTGGCGCACGCATTTTGTTCGCCCTGAAACGTTCATCGATCACTTACGAGGAGCGTTTCATGTCCCCTTTGCACCGCAAGCAATTCCCTAACGTCGCTGCTGCTGTCGCCGCCTACCAGGCCGGTAAACCCGTGCTGTTGCTGGATGACGACGACCGTGAGGACGAGGCGGATATCATTGCCGCCGCCGAAAACATCAGCCTGGAAACCATGGCCATGATGATCCGCGATTGCAGCGGTATCGTCTGCCTGTGCCTGGATGAGACCACCGTTGACGAGCTCTCGCTGGCACCGATGGTGCCGAACAACCGCGCGCGCCATGGCACCGGTTTCACCGTGACCATCGAAGCGGCTGAAGGTGTGTCCACCGGCGTCTCGGCCCAGGACCGCATCACCACCATCCAGGCCGCATTGGACTCGACCAGCGCAGACATGCGCATTGTCAGCCCTGGCCATGTGTTCCCCCTGCGCTCGCGCGATGGCGGCGTACTCACCCGCCGCGGCCACACCGAAGGCTCGGTAGACCTCGCACGCCTGGCGGGCTTGCGCCCGGCAGCGGTGCTCTGTGAACTGATGAACCCCGACGGCAGCATGGCCCGTGGTGAGCAGGTGGCGGTGTACGCCAAGCAATACTCACTGCCGGTTCTGACCATTGACGAGCTGGCGCGCTACCGCCAGGCAGCCCTGACCCCGGCACTGGAAAGCGCCTGAAAAATTTGTGTTCGAGAAAATTTACAGCCTTGCAGACAGCTACTAAGGTGAATGCAGAGGTGTGAATCGCGGCTGATTCAAGGCAGCCGTATCGTGCTGAGCGGGTGCAGTGACATGCACCCGGATCTGCCTCTATTGAAGAGGCGGGAAGACGACTTCATGGGGCCCCGCAAGCCAACCCGAGGTTGTCCCCGCCTCTATTTTTTCTGCCTTACTTCAAGCCCAGCTGCGTGCGCAAAAAGTCATGCAGGCCTGCAGCGCTTTTCTTGTAGCCGTCCGCAGTCAGGTGCACCAAGTCCCCCCGGGCCAGGCCCGAAGCCTGCCAGCCGGCAATTGAGCACTGCCCCCCCATGTACGCTTGCCAGTCCCAAAACAGGGCATTGGCCTGCTTGGCCGCCTGACGCTGGATACGGATCACCTGGGCCAGTTGCTGCGGTTGGCGCGCGGCGCAGCTGCGTGCCTTGCGCTGCTTGATCGAGTCCGGCGGACCAACCAGCAGCACCACTGCCCGCGGCAGGTCCTGGCGCAGGCGCTTGAGGGTATTGCGCAGTTGCGTCTGGTACAGGGCGAGGTCAAGGGTGTCATCGAAGGCTTCGTTGGTGCCGTAGGCAAGAATCACCAGGTCCGGGCGCAGGGTCTTGAGGTTGTCCTGCCAACCAGCCTGCCACTTGTCCTGCACCTCAAGGCGCGCGCCATTGATGCCCAGCGCCGAATAGATCACCCCAGCATTCTTCTGGCCCTGGATATACCAGCCACCCAGCAGCGTGCCGGGGCGGCTGTTGAGGGTCAGGTCCAGCGGCAGGCCAAGGTTGCCGACCTGCGGGCCGAAACGCCATTGCCCAGCGGTTGCCGCCAGCATGCGCTGGTTGCGCCCGCGGCCGTCGCGCAGCACCAGGGTACTGCTCTCCCGTGCCTGGTACAGGGCCTGGACACGATAGCGCTGCGCAGTGGGTTCACGAGCCTCGATACGCACGCTGGGGTTGGCCGCCATCGGCACCGACAAGTACCCCCCGAGCGGGAACTGGGTGCTCTGCTGATTACGTGCCGACACCAGCTCCCACTGACGCTTGGCGGTTTTCAGAATGACCTGCTCATAGCGGGTGCCCGACACGGGCGTGGCGGCGATCAGGCCGATACCACCGTCGCCATAGCGCGCTTGCAACAAGCGACGCATCTCGCCGCTGAACAGGTCGGCGGCGGTGTGCGAGTCGCCAAACTGGATGATGTTGATCGGCGCGCGATTGGCGTTCTTGAACTTGCCCGCCAGCACCGCCAGGTTGCCATCGACGCGGTGGGTCGGGGCCTTGGCCGCCGAGTTGGCTGGCCTGGCCGTGGTATTGACCGCCGCCACCGGGCTACAGCCCGGCAGCGCGCAGATCAGCAGGGCCAACCCCAGAATGTTGTGCAGTCGACGCATCAGTGTCCCGTTACAGTGAGGCCGGGAAAGGCGATCATCGAGAGAATTCGTTCCGAGATCAGCTTCTGTCCGGTGGTGGTGAAATGAATGCCGTCATCGACCCGGGTCTTGATCCGCTTGCCCTGGCTGTTCTGCAAGGTATAGGAGAAGCTGTCGTCGTTGTAACCGAGCACCGGGTTGGCCGAAACGTAATGCTGTTGATACAAGCCGGTCTGCTGCTCATAGAGCCCGCTCAGGTAAGCCATGGCCGTAGACAGCTTGGGCTTTTGCATGTTCGGCGGACCGACCCAGATCACCTGCACATTGTGCGCGCGGGCCTGGTCGAGGATCGAATCGATACGCTGGCGGTAGGTGACTTCCCACTCCGGCGATTTGAAACGCAAAAACGGCTTGCCCTTGCCCTGGGGCATGTCCCAGGGGTCGTTGGGGCCGAGGAAGATTACCATCAGGCGAATGTTCGGCTCGCTTTCCAGGGTCTTGGCCACGGTCTGCGGCCAGTTGAAGAACCCAGGATAGGCCAGGCCAGTGCTCTGCCGGCTGAGATTGACGCTTTTGATCTGGTAGCGCTTGCGCAGGCTGTTGGCCAGGTGCGGGGCAACGCCCTGCATCAGCGAATCGCCAACCAGGAACACTTCATCACCGGCCGCCAGGGACACCACGGTGCCCGCTTGCAAGGGCGCCTGAGCGACCTGCGCTGCGGGCGCGGGCGCAGGTGCAACAGCAGGTGCCGCGACCTTGACTGCAGCCGGCTTGCTGACGGGGGCGAGGGCGTGGGCGGCAACCGGCAGCTTGTCCAGGTGCACCGCAACCACCTGAACCGGCGCTGGCAGTTCGACTGTGTCGCTGGCCTCAACCTTGGCCACCAGCACCGGCTCGCTACGTTTCTCCAGGCTGTCGATGAAGCTGTCGCGGGCATCGCCCAAGGCGTGGGTGAGGTTGCCACCCAGGCGCCAGGCCGGGCTCTGCCCGAGCACCGGCAATTCGCAGCTCTGGTGGTACTTCTGCTGGCAATACAGGCTGATCGAATCCTGATTCAGCCAAAACAACAACAGGGTGGTGATGACGATGGCGTACAGGGCCTTGGCCGCGCCAGTTTGCGCGGCCAGCAAACGACCGGCATTAGAAGCTTGCATAAATGAACCCCGGTACGCCCGATTGCGAAGCAAAAATGACCAAGGAAATGAACAACCCCAGCGGTATCGGATACAGCTGCCAGGGCAAGCGCGTGGTGGTTGCGAAAAACTGGCGCAGCAGCGCCAGCAACTGCGGGTAGACGGCGACATACAGCACGCTCACCAGCAACAGCAGGCCGGTGCTGGAGAACAGCCCCTGAAGGCTCAGTCCGCCGATACCGGCAAGCATCTCCATGGCTTCATCGAGGCTCGCGCTGCGAAAGAAGATCCAGGCGAAGGCCACATAGTGGAAGGTCAGCAAGCGTGCCGCCAAACCCGCGCCCGGCCAGCGCATCGGCTGCGGCAAGATGTAGGTCGAGGCCTTGTACAGCGCCAGGCCGATACCGTGCAGCGCGCCCCAGATGATGAAATTGATGCTCGCCCCGTGCCACAGGCCGGAAATCAGCATCGCCAGCAACATGTTCAGGTTGCCGCGCCACACGCCCTGGCGGTTACCACCCAGGGGGATGTAGACATAGTCGCGAATGAACAGCGACAGGCTGATGTGCCAGCGGCCCCAGAATTCCTTGAGGTTGTGCGCGGCATAAGGGGCATTGAAGTTGTCAGGCAGGCGAAAGCCCAGCAGCAAGGCGATGCCGGTGACCAGGTTGGTGTAGCCGCTGAAGTTGAAATAGATCAGGAAACTGTAGCCATACACGCTCAGCAGGATCTGCTCGGGCGAATAGCTGCCCGGGGTCTCGAACACCGGGTCGACCCACTCGCTGGCCAGCCAGGCACTGCAAAAGAACAGCTTGACCACCGCCAGGGCGATCAGGCCCAGCGCCCGTTGCGGCTCCAGCACTTCGCGGATACGGCTCGAGCGAATCTGCGCCAGCATGTGGCTGGCGCGGTTGACCGGGCCGGCAATCAGGCTGGGGAAGAACGCCAGGTACAGGGCCAGGTCAAACGCTGAGGCCGAGGGCATCTCGCGGCGGTTGATCGACACCAGGTAGCTGACCGAGTGAAAGGCATAGAACGACAGACCGATCGGCACCAGCACTTCCAGCACCGGCAGCGACACCTCCAGCCCGGCACTGGCCAGGGCGCCCTGCACGCCGCCGACAAAGAATTCCTGGTACTTGAACAGGTAGAAGCAACCCAGCACCAGCAGCAACACCAGCAAATAGCTGAAGCGCCGGCCGGGATAACGCTCACCGAGCAGGCCGAGCAGGTACACCAGGGCACTGTAGCCAAGCAGGATATACAAGGAGGTGAAGCTGAAACTGGCCACCAGGCCATAACTGGCCGCCAGCAGCAGGACGTTCTGCAGGCGAACGCTCCAGCACAGGCTCCAGTAGACGATGAAAAACAGTGTGAAGCAGAGGCCGAACTCGATCGAAAGGAAGCTCACAACGTAGTCCATTACGTGACAACAGAAATAGGAGGCTTCACCGCGAGAAACCCGCGGGGTAAAGCGGGCGCGATTATGGCAGAGAGCCACAACCCCTCACAATGCGAGCCCTGCAGAAAAATCAAGACTTCGCCGGCGGTCTTTGTGCAACAGAATGCGACGAAAGATCGCCCCTATCGATTTGCTCCCCCCGCCCCGCTCTGCTAGTGTCGCGCCGTTTACACTGCCACCGAGACAGCCGCCATGGCCCGAAAAAAAGCCTCCATTGATTTCGAGCAATCCCTCGCCGACCTGCAGGCCCTGGTCGAGCGCCTGGAGAACGGCGAGCTGTCGCTGGAAGACTCGCTGACCGCCTTCGAACAAGGCATCAGCCTGACCCGCGACTGCCAGAGCGCCCTGGCCCAGGCCGAACAGAAGGTTCAGGTATTGCTCGAGCGCGACGGAGCACTGGCCGCCGAGACGTTCGATGCGGACCAGCCAGAATGATCGGCGCATACCAGGCCAGCTGCCAGGCACGGGTCGACGCCGCCCTCGAGCAACTGTTTAGCGCCCCCTCGGTGGAGCTCAGCCGCCTGTATGAGGCCATGCGCTACAGCGTCATGAACGGCGGCAAACGGGTTCGCCCGCTGCTCGCCTATGCCGCGTGCGAAGCCCTCGGGGCCGCCCCGGAACAGGCCAACGGCGCAGCCTGCGCGGTCGAGCTGATTCACGCCTATTCGCTGGTGCACGACGATTTGCCGGCCATGGACGACGACGACCTGCGCCGCGGCCAGCCAACCACCCACAAGGCTTTTGACGAAGCTTGCGCGATTCTCGCCGGTGACGGTCTGCAGAGCCTGGCCTTCAGCGCCCTGCTTGACCCGCAACTGAGCCCGCAGCAGGACAGCATCCGCCTGGCCATGGTCCAGGCCCTGGCGCTGGCGGCCGGCCCTGCCGGCATGGTCGGCGGCCAGGCCATCGACCTGGGTTCGGTGGGCCTCAAGCTCGACCAGACGGCGCTGGAGTTCATGCACCGGCACAAGACCGGCGCGCTGATCGAGGCCAGCGTCAAGCTCGGCGCCCTGGCCAGTGCCCGCGCCGACCAGACCCAGCTCAAGGCCCTGCAAACTTATGCACAGGCCATCGGCCTGGCCTTCCAGGTCCAGGACGATATCCTCGACGTCGAAAGCGACACCCAGACCCTGGGCAAGCGCCAGGGCGCCGACATCGCCCGCGACAAGCCGACCTACCCGGCCCTGCTCGGGCTCGACGCGGCCAAGGCCTACGCCCTGGAACTGCGCGATCAGGCCCTGCATGCCCTGCGTCCGTTTGACGCGGCGGCCGAGCCGCTGCGGGAACTGGCGCGGTACATCGTCGAACGCCGTAACTAAGCAGCGCGGGTATCGCGGGGCAAGCCCGCTCCCACAGCGATCACTGTAGGAGCGGGCTTGCCCCGCGATTAGCTCAAATGGGCAGCCAACACCGCAATAAGGTAAACTGCCGCCACTTCATATCTATAACGATTCGCCTGATGCCCACGACGTTTCAAGAGATCCCCCGCGAACGCCCGGTCACGCCGCTGCTTGACCGTGCCGATACGCCTGCCGGCCTGCGCCGCCTGGCTGAAGCCGACCTGGAGAGCCTGGCCGACGAGTTGCGCCAGGAATTGCTCTACACCGTTGGTCAGACCGGCGGGCATTTCGGTGCCGGCCTGGGCGTCATCGAGCTGACGATCGCCCTGCACTACGTCTTCGATACCCCGGACGATCGTCTGGTGTGGGACGTCGGTCATCAGGCCTATCCGCACAAGATCCTCACCGGTCGCCGCCAGCGCATGCACAGCCTGCGCCAGAAGGACGGCCTGGCCGCCTTCCCACGCCGCGCCGAAAGCGAGTACGACACCTTTGGTGTCGGTCACTCCAGCACCTCGATCAGTGCTGCCCTGGGCATGGCCATCGCCGCCCGCCTGCAGAACGATCCGCGTAAATCCATTGCCGTGATCGGCGACGGCGCACTGACCGCCGGCATGGCCTTCGAGGCGTTGAACCACGCCCAGGAAGTCGACGCCGACATGCTGGTGATCCTCAACGATAACGACATGTCGATTTCGCGCAATGTCGGTGGCCTGTCCAACTACCTGGCCAAGATCCTCTCCAGCCGCACCTACTCGAGCATGCGCGAGGGCAGCAAGAAGGTTCTCTCGCGCCTGCCGGGCGCCTGGGAAATCGCCCGCCGCACCGAAGAATACGCCAAGGGCATGCTGGTACCCGGCACCCTGTTCGAAGAGCTGGGCTGGAACTACATCGGCCCGATCGATGGCCACGACCTGCCGACCCTGATCACCACCCTGCGCAACATGCGCGACCTCAAGGGGCCGCAGTTCCTGCACGTGGTGACCAAGAAGGGCAAGGGTTTCGCCCCGGCCGAAGTCGACCCGATCGGCTACCACGCGATCACCAAGCTCGAGCCTGTGGACAAACCCGCCGCCGCGCCGAAAAAAGCCGGCGGGCCAAAGTACTCCGCCGTATTCGGCCAATGGCTGTGCGACATGGCTGCGGCTGACCAGCGCCTGGTCGGCATCACCCCGGCCATGAAGGAAGGCTCCGACCTGGTGGCCTTCAGCGAGCGCTACCCGGATCGTTACTTCGACGTTGCCATTGCCGAACAGCACGCGGTAACCCTGGCGGCGGGCATGGCGTGCGAAGGTGCCAAGCCGGTGGTGGCGATCTATTCGACCTTCCTGCAGCGTGCCTACGACCAGTTGATCCACGACGTCGCGGTACAGAACCTCGACGTGCTGTTCGCCATCGACCGCGCCGGCCTGGTTGGCGAAGACGGTCCGACCCATGCGGGCAGCTTCGACCTGTCGTTCCTGCGTTGCATCCCCGGCATGCTGGTGATGACCCCGAGCGACGAGAACGAGCTGCGCAAGATGCTCAGCACCGGCCACCTGTACAACGGCCCGGCCGCCGTGCGCTACCCACGCGGCAGCGGCCCGAACGCGCCGATCGAGAACAGCCTCGAGCCGCTGGAAATCGGCAAGGGCATCGTTCGCCGCCAGGGCAGCAAGGTCGCCCTGCTGGTATTCGGTGTGCAGTTGAGCGAAGCCCTGAAGGTTGCCGAGCAGATCGACGCCACCGTGGTCGACATGCGTTTCGTCAAACCGCTGGATGAGGCGCTGGTACGTGAAATCGCCGGCAGCCACGACCTGCTGGTGACCATCGAAGAGAACGCCATCATGGGCGGCGCCGGTGCTGCGGTGAGCGAGTTCCTCGCCCGCGAAGCCGTGCTCAAGCCGGTGCTGCACCTGGGCCTGCCGGATGTGTATGTCGAACATGCCAAGCCTGCACAGATGCTCGCCGAATGCGGCCTGGATGCTGCCGGGATCGAAGCTTCGGTGCGTCAGCGGATGCAGCTGCTCGGTCTTTGAGACCTGATCGCGGGGCAAGCCCGCTCCTACAGATCATTGTAGGAGCGGGCTTGCCCCGCGATCGCAATGGAACTGCCATGAAACCCCTGCGCCTGGCCCCACTCCTGCTATTGCCGACCACCCTGCTGGCCGAGCCCATCGACCGCGAAAGCGCCCTAAAGCTGCCCAACACGCTCATCAGCGCCAACCGCCAGGTCGAAGACCGCAGCCAAACCAGCGCCGCCAACACCGTGTTCACCCGTGACGACATCGATCGCCTGCAGCCTTCCAGCGTCACTGACCTGCTGACCCGGGTACCCGGCGTTCAGGTCTCGCGCACCGGCGGGCGCGGCAGCTTGCCCGGCATTTTCATTCGCGGTACCAAGTCGGCCCAGAGCCTGGTGCTGGTCGATGGTGTGCGCATCGCCAACACCTCGTCCGGCGACAGTGGCCTGCAGTTTCTCAATATCGATCAGATCGAGCGGGTCGAAGTGTTGCGTGGTTCGCGCTCGGCGATCTACGGCAGCGATGCGATTGGCGGGGTGATCCAGATCTTTACCCGCCGAGCCAGCAAACCCGGCCTGCAACCCCGCCTGCACCTGGCCGGTGGCAGCAACAAGACCTGGCAACGTGACGTCGGCCTCTCGGGCGGCGATGAACGCACCCGCTTCAACCTCGCCGCTGGCCTGGACGAAACCGCCGGCATCAACGCCACCCGCGAATCCTTCGCCGCCAACGGCGATCACGATGCCTACCGCAACAAGAGCCTGAGCCTGAACCTCAGCCATGTCGCCAGCGACTCGCTGGAACTGGGCCTGAACTGGCTCGACAGCCGCGGCCGCAGCGAATACGACAACCTGTTCGGCGACCACAGCCAGCCCTATACCGATTTCAACCTCAGCAGCATCGGCACCTATGCCGACGCTCAGCTCAGCGATATCTGGCATTCACGCCTGGAGCTGGGCCACAGCGAGAACCGCGACACCAAGCGCGACGCATTGCAACCAGGCGGTAGCGAGTTCAACACCTACCGTGACTCGGTCAACTGGCAGAACGACCTGAGCCTCGACGAGCACAACAACCTGCTGCTCGGTGGCGATTGGTACCAGGATCGCCTGCACGCCAGCACGCCCCTGGAACAAGACAGCCGCTGGAACCGCGCCGCTTTCGTGCAACATCGCTACAAGGGCGACAGCTTCAGCAGCGAAGTGGGCGTGCGCCGCGACCAGAACCAGCAGTTCGGTAGCCAGAACAGCTGGAGCGCCAGCCTCGGCCTGCCCCTCAACGCCGACAACGACCTGCTGCTGTCCTACAGCGAAGGCTTGCGCGCACCGACCTTCAACGACCTCTACTACCCGGACTTCGGCAACCCCGACCTCAAGCCCGAACGCTCGAAAAGCTACGAGTTGCAATGGCGCAGCCAACTGAGTGAGACCACCCGGCTGGAGACCTCGCTGTACCGCACGGACCTGCGCAATGCGATCTCCCTGGGCCCCAACTTCATTCCGCACAACGTGGGCTCGGCACGCATCAACGGTTTCGAAGCCAGTCTGCATCAGGAGTGGTTCGGCTGGCAGAGCAACCTTGGCGTGGCGCTGATCGACCCGCGTGACCGCGATTCCGGGCACACTCTGGAACGCCGCGCCCGCCGCACCCTGAGCCTGGACCTGGATCGCCAGTTCGATCGCCTGGGCCTCGGCGCCAGCTGGCAGGCGGTCAGCAGCAGTTACGCCGACGCGGACAACACCAGGACGCTGGCTGGCTACGGTTTGCTTGGGTTACGCAGCAGTTGGAGCCTCAGCCGCGAGATCCGCCTGGAGCTCAAGGCCGATAACCTGCTGGATAAAACCTACAGCCGTGCGCAGTACAGCTATGGTGCAGGCTACCGCGACTACCGCGAAGAGGGCCGCACCTGGCTGCTGGGCGTCACCTGGACGCCGGCACTTTAGCCTGCAGCAGCGCACACAGCTTCGCCGTCGCTTCGATCATCTGCCCGCTGGGGCGCTCCAGGCCTTTATCCGGCACCTGCAGCAACAGACCGTCACGCACTGCCGCGACCTGCGGCCAGGCCTTCCAGGCATCGAGCTGGGGCTGATCGGCGGCGAGAATAACCTGGGGATTGCGCGCCAGTACGGTCTCAAGGTTGACCTGTGGTGCCGGCTGGGTGAGATCGGCAAACAGGTTGCGCGCGCCGCAGACGCTCAAGGCATCGGAGATGATCTGGTAACCACCGACGGTATACAGCGGCTTGTCCCAGACCTGATAGAACACCGTCAGTGGCCGCTCGCGACGGTACTGCTGGCGCAGCGCGGCAAGGCGCTGGCGCAGGGCAGCGGACAACTGCGCGCCCTGCGCCTTGCGCCCGATCCGCACGCCAATCTCGCCGACCTGGGAAACCAGGTCATCCAGCTCGTGGACCTCGACGCTGTAGAACGGGATACCAAGACGCTCAAGCTGGTCACGCTGAGCCGCCGGCACGCTGCCCGGCCAGTACAGCACCAGGTCCGGGCGCACGCTGAGCAGGCGCTCCATGTCCAGCTGGCCGTAGCGGCCAACCAACGGCACATCGCTCAATTGCGCAGGACGCTCCCTCCACTCGGCCATACCCACCAGCAGATCGCCGGCCTGCAGGTCGAGGAGGATTTCGCTGATCGAAGGCGCCAGGCTGACCACCCGCGGCGCCGCCGCCAGCGGCATGCCGAGGGCTAGCAGCAACAGCCACAGGTAGCGGCGCATCAGCCGAGCTGGCGAGGGATACGATAGAGGTAGAGCAGGACCACGCTGGAGATCGCCAGGAGAATCTGTGGCACCGCCTCAAGGCCGACGAACACCGACAGCGCGGCGACCCAGGCCGGCAGACAACCGAACAGCATGCCCAGGCGCCGGATGCGCGCCAGCTCGATCCAGGCGCCAGGCTCGTCATCACTGTTCAAGCTTTTCTGGGTGGCAATCAGCGCATGCTTGTAGGCGCCAAAGCGCGGCAGGCTGAGGAACATCGACGCCACGCCGGCGATGAACATCGGCATGGCCAGGATCGGGATCAGCGCCTGCAGGTCAGCAAAGGCCCAGGCAAACACCAGCAATGGCGCCAGCGCCACCGCCAGGTACTGCCACCAGGCCAGTTGCAGACGGCGACGCACCTCGGCGCGGGTCACGCCCGACCGGCCTCGCCCTGGTGCTCGTTGCCCATCATGTGGCCGAGCTTGCCGGCTTTGGTCGCCAGGTAGTGTTTGTTATGCGGGTTGTGGCCGGTGTGCAGCGGCACGCGCTCGGCAACCGGGATACCCATGCCGGTGAGGGCCTTGACCTTGCGCGGGTTGTTGGTCATCAGCCGCAGCGACTTGACCCCCAGGTGCTCGAGCATCGGCTGGCACATGCCATAGTCACGCTGGTCGGCGGCAAAGCCCAGGCGCTCGTTGGCTTCGACGGTATCGGCGCCGCCATCTTGCAGCTCGTAGGCGCGGATCTTGTTCAGAAGGCCAATACCACGGCCCTCCTGGCGCAGGTACAGCAGCACGCCGCGGCCTTCGCGGGCGATTGCCTGCAGGGCCGCCTCGAGTTGCGAACCGCAGTCACAGCGCTGGCTGAACAAGGCATCGCCGGTCAGGCATTCGGAATGCAGGCGCCCCAGCACCGGCTGCCCGTCGGCCACATCACCCAGGCTGAGCACGACGTGCTCGCGGCCGGTGGCTTCATCGAGAAAACCATGCATGGTGAAGGTCGCAAACGGGGTAGGCAGCTTGGAAGCGGCAACAAAAACGACGGGCACGTTGTGCTCCTGATCAGTAACTTGAAAATTGACGTGGGCCGATTGTATCAGCAGCGTGGCGCGGCTGCTTAGGCTGAATTACTGGGCAAACAGATCGAGAAGTTCGATAACGCCTAGTGGCGCTTGCCCGCCTCGTCGAATGGATATGGCTGTTGCCAGTGCGCGAAAATCGCTCGTAATTCACCACTGGCCACCAGTTTGTCCATACGCTGATCGAACAAGGCGCGCAATGCCTTGCCCTCGGCGGTGCGGCCAAAGGCCAGGTACAGCGGCAGCTCGGCCAGGTGGCTGCGGCGGAACAATTCAGGCTTGGCAGCCTGACCGAGTACATTGTCGACTTCGGTCAGGGCATCGATATAGAAGTCGACACGATCATGCTCAAGCATCGGCAGGATCCCTTCCCGGCGCTGGATCTCACGGAAATGGTCGACATTGGGCAGATAGTTCTTGTAGTCATAGCCGCGCACCCAGGCCAGGCGGTATTGGCCGAGGTTCTGCTGGCTGGGGACAGGACGGCTGGCCAGGCCCAGGGCATAGATATGATCCATATCGAAATGCCAGCGCGGGTAGAGGTTGTCGGCGTTTTCTTCGTGATAGGAGCCGACCCAGGCATCCGCTTCACCGCGTTTGACCAGGCCTACCGCGCGGCTATACGGCGCACCTTGGGTGCGGACCTTGACCCCGGCGGGTTCGAACACCTTGCGCAGCACGTCCCAGGCCAGGCCACTGCCATCGGCGTTGGTGTAGTCGAGCCACTCCTCACTGACCAGACGGACCTGGCCAGGCATCGCCAAGGGTGCCTCTGCCGCCTTGACCACACCCGCCGTCACAACCAGCAGCAACAGCAACAGCCGCCATCCCGTCATCGCCCCCGCTCCCTCAGGTGAAACTCCATACCAGGACCTGCATGCCCAGCCAGGCAAACACGCCTGCCAGCACATCGTCGAGCATGATCCCGACCCCGCCATGGACATGACGGTCAACCCAGCGAATCGGCCAGGGCTTGAGGATGTCGAAGAAACGGAACATCAAAAAGCCCGCCAGCAGCCAGAGCCAACCTTCTGGCACCAACCACAGGGTAATCCACATGCCGACCATTTCGTCCCAGACGATCCCTTCATGGTCGTGCACTTTCAGGTCATCGGCGACCTTGCCACACAACCAGACGCCGAACAGCATGGTCAGGCCGAGCATCAGCCAGTAGCCCCAGTCGGGCAGCATCTGCCACAACGGGATAAAAGGCAGAGCCACCAGCGAGCCCCAGGTTCCCGGCGCCTTGGGCAAGGTCCCGGAACCGAAGCCGAAGGCCAGGAAATGCCAGGGGTTGCGCCAGACCGACGGCGGAACGAACTCCGCAGGCACCTGTTTGGGGTGATCGGTCACGGTGTCTCCTTAAAATGTTGATAGCCCCGGATCTGCGGGGTGATGTCTTGGCCGTTATCGTCGAGCAGGCGCACGCCGCTGCCGGCACTGGCGCGCCCGACCACATGGATTGGCCAGCCGGCCGCCAGCAGGGGCGCCAGTTCGGCTTCGGGCAGGGTGAAGGCCAGGACGTAATCATCGCCCCCGGCCAGTGCCGCCTGTTGCGCGCCTTCGCGGCCGAGCAAAGCCTGCAGGGCAGCCGACAACGGCAGCCGCTCCCGCTCGACCTGCAATGCCAGGTGCGATGCCTTGGCGATATGCCCGCAATCGGCGAGCAGGCCGTCAGAAATATCCAGTGCCGCCGTAGCCTTGCCGCGCAACGCCTGGCCCAACGCCAGTTGCGGTTGCGGTGACCAGTAATGGCCAAGCAAGGGCTCGGCCTGGGCAGCATCGGCCAAGCGCTCACCCAGCACCAGCGTCAAGGCGCCAGCGGCATTGCCCAGATCGCCGCCGACGCAAAGCAGATCACCTGCCCGCGCACCGCTGCGGGTCAAGGCCTGGCCGGCCGGCACACGGCCAAACACGGTCATGGTCAGGCTCAACGGGCCACGGGTGGTGTCGCCGCCAATCAGGCTCAGCTGGCAGTTTTCAGCCATCTGGTTCAAACCACGGGCAAAGGCTTGCAGCCAGTCGGCACGAACCTCTGGCAGGGTCAGGGCAAGGGTAAAACCGATGGGCGTGGCGCCCATGGCCGCCAGGTCACTGGCCGCGACGGCCAGCGAACGCTGACCGAGCAGAAAAGGATCGCAGACAGCCGGGAAATGCACCCCGGCCACCAGCGTGTCGGTGGAGATCGCCAGCTGTTCGCCCGGCGGCACGCTGAGCAAGGCGCAATCATCGCCAATGCCCAGCGCCACGCCTTCACCGCCTTGCGCACAGGACGCGGCGGCGAAGTAATGACGGATCAGCTCGAACTCACCCATTGGCACAGAGCGCCGGAATCAGCGCTTGAACGCCTTGACTTCGGCTTCACGCAGGCGTGGTGCCAGCTTGTCGAGCACGCCGTTGACGAACTTGTGGCCGTCGGTGGCGCCAAACACTTTGGCCAGCTCCACACCTTCGTTGATCACGACGCGGTACGGGACATCAACGCGCATCATGAACTCCCAGGTGGACAGGCGCAGCACCGCCAGTTCAACCGGATCGAGCTCTTCAAGGGCCAGGTCCAGGCACGGCTTCAGTGCTTCGTCGATTTCGACTTTCTTCGCAGGAACCCCGTGGAGGATTTCGCGGAAGTAAGCGCCGTCGACATCGGTGAAATCGTTATCGACCCGGAACTGCGCTTCGATCTCATTCAGCGACTGCTTGGCCATGTGCCATTGGTACAGGGCCTGAGTCGCGAGCTGACGGGCTTCGCGACGCTTGGCGCTTTTCGATGGCTTGCCGGCATCCGCAGGTTTTGGATCGCGCGGGTTGAAACGATCGCTTTCGTCGCTAATCACTTGGCCTCCAACTGCGCCAGCAGGCTGACCATTTCCAGAGCGGACAGGGCAGCTTCGGCGCCCTTGTTGCCGGCCTTGGTGCCGGAACGCTCAATGGCCTGTTCGATCGAGTCGACGGTCAGGACACCGAAGGAGACCGGCACGCCGAACTCCATGGACACCTGGGCCAAGCCCTTGGTGCATTCGCCCGCAACATATTCAAAGTGCGGGGTACCGCCACGGATCACTGCGCCCAGGGCGATGATCGCGGCATATTCGCTTTGCTGGGCGACTTTCTGTGCCACCAGCGGGATTTCGAAGGCACCCGGGGCACGGATGATGGTGATGTCGCTTTCGTTCACACCGTGGCGAACCAGGGCGTCAACGGCACCGCTCACCAGGCTTTCGACGACGAAGCTGTTGAAGCGGCCAACCACCAAAGCATAGCGACCTTTGGGGGCGATGAAGGTACCTTCGATGGTCTTCAGGGTCATTCCGGAGTTCTCATCTTAAAGAGCCAGGCCGCAAACGGGCGGCCTGTGGGGGTTTGGGACACGAATGGCAGCGCGACAAACCGCATGCTTTATTCGGAGGGCACGTATTCTACAACTTCCAGATCGAATCCGGATATCGCATTGAACTTCATTGGCGAACTCATCAGGCGCATTTTGCGCACGCCGAGGTCACGCAGGATCTGCGAACCGGCACCAACGGTGCTGTAGGTGGTCGGGGTTTTCGCCTGCGACGCAGCATCGGCGCTCTCACGAATGTGCGCCAGCAGCACGTCGCCATCGAGCGGGTGACCGAGCAGCAGCACCACACCGCTGCCAGCGTCTGCAACGGCGCTCATGGCCGCGCGCAGGCTCCAGCGACCCGGTTGCTTGACCATCAGCAGGTCGCGCAGCGGGTCCATGTTGTGCACCCGTACCAGGGTCGGTTCTTCGGCGCAGATATTGCCCAGGGTCAGCGCCATGTGCACGTCGCCTTCGACCGAATCACGGTAGGTGACCAGGTTGAAATGCCCCAGTTCGCTGTCCAGCGGCTGCTCGGAAACCCGCTGAACGGTACGTTCGTGGATCATCCGGTAGTGGATCAGGTCGGCGATGGTGCCGATCTTGATGTTGTGTTCGGCGGCGAAGGTTTCCAGTTCGGCGCGACGGGACATGGTGCCGTCGTCGTTCATCACCTCGCAGATCACCCCGCTCGGCTCGAAACCGGCCATGCGCGCCAGGTCGCAGGCAGCTTCGGTGTGGCCGGCACGGGCCAGGGTACCGCCCGGCTGGGCCATCAGCGGAAAGATGTGGCCAGGGCTGACGATGTCTTCGGCCTTGGCATCACGGGCGGCGGCCGCCTGCACGGTGCGTGCGCGGTCGGCAGCGGAGATGCCGGTGGTAACCCCGGTGGCGGCCTCGATCGACACGGTGAACTTGGTGCCGAAGCCCGAGCCATTGCGCGGCGCCATCAGCGGCAGCTTGAGCGATTCGCAGCGCTCGCGCGACATCGGCATGCAGATCAGGCCGCGGGCGTGCTTGGCCATGAAGTTGATGTGTTCGGCCTTGCAGCACTCGGCGGCCATGATCAGGTCGCCTTCGTTCTCGCGGTCTTCGTCATCCATGAGGATGACCATTTTGCCCTGGCGGATGTCTTCGACCAGTTCTTCGATACTGTTGAGCGCCACTGGGCACCCCCTTTCAAATCAGGATTTCAGGTAGCCGTTGGCGGCCAGGAAACTTTCGGTGATACCGCTGCCTTTGCTCGGCTCGGCGGCCTTGTCACCCAGCAGCAGACGCTCCAGGTAACGTGCCAGCAGGTCGACCTCAAGGTTCACCCGACGACCTGGACGGTAGTCGGCCATGATGGTTTCGGCCAGGGTGTGCGGGACGATGGTCAGCTCGAACTCGGCGCCATCGACGACGTTCACCGTCAGGCTGGTACCGTCGACGGTGATCGAGCCCTTGTGGGCAATGTACTTGGCCAGCTCTTTGGGGGCACGAATGCGGAACTGGATGGCGCGGGCGTTATCGCTGCGCGACACCACTTCGCCAACGCCGTCGACATGGCCGCTGACCAGGTGACCGCCCAGGCGGGTGGTCGGCGTCAGGGCCTTTTCCAGGTTGACCCGGCTGCCGCTTTTGAGCTCGTTGAAGGCGGTGCAGTCGAGGGTTTCGCGGCTGACGTCGGCCCAGAAGCCATCGCCAGGCAGCTCGACCGCGGTCAGGCACACGCCGTTGACGGCGATGCTGTCGCCCAGCTTGACGTCGCCCAGGTCGAGCTTGCCGGTTTCGACATACACCCGCACGTCACCGCCTTTGGGGGTCAGGGAACGGATGCTGCCAATCGATTCGATGATGCCGGTGAACATGGAGTCCTCCTCGAGAACAGGGCTGCGCGGGGCGCTAGCCGCAAATTATACGCCGGGCGCGGGCTTCGGCACGGCCGTGACTCGCCAGTCATCGCCTACCGCGCGCATTTCGGTGATCTGCAAATAGGGCGCCTGGCTCATGGTTTCCAGTGGCCAGTCGAGTAACGGCCGGGCACTGGAGCCGAGAATGCGCCCGGCGACAAAAATCTGGTACTCGTCGATCAGGCCTTGGCGGGCAAAGGCACCGACCAGGCCGGCACCGGCCTCGACCAGCACTTCATTGACCCCACGGGCTGCCAGCTCGAGCATCAATGCCGGCAAGTCGACGCGACCCTCGCTGCCGGGCAGGCGCAGCAGCTCATGGCCGGCCTGGGCATAATGCAAGTCGGCTTCGGCGGCGGTTACCACCAGGGCCGGCCCGGCTTGAAAAAATGGCGCATCGAGCGGCACACGCAAACGGCCGTCGATCAACACCCGCAGCGGCGCACGGGCCAGGGCCAGCGCGGTGGTTTGCGGGTCCAGCCCGAGCTCGTCACCGCGCACGGTCATCCGCGCGTTGTCGGCCAGTACGCTTTCGGCGCTGGTCAGCACCACGCTTGAGCGCGCACGCAAGCGCTGCACCGCCGAGCGCGCCGCCGGGCCGGTAATCCACTGGCTCTCGCCACTGGCCATGGCCGTGCGCCCGTCCAGGCTCATCGCAAGCTTGGCCCGCACGAACGGCAGGCCGTGCTCCATGCGCTTGAGAAAGCCCGGGTTCAAAGTGCGGGCCTCGGCTTCGAGCACACCGCTGGCAACCTCGATACCCGCATCAGCCAGGCGCTTGAGGCCTTGGCCGGCAACCTGCGGATTAGGATCCTGCATGGCCGCCACCACCCGCGCCACGCCGGCCTTGACCAGCGCCTCGGCACAGGGCGGCGTGCGCCCGTGGTGGCTGCACGGTTCAAGGGTGACGTACGCACAAGCGCCGCGGGCCAGCTCGCCGGCCTGGCGCAACGCGTGTACTTCGGCATGGGGTTCGCCGGCACGCACGTGCCAGCCTTCGCCGACGACCTGGCCATCACGGACGATCACACAACCGACGCGCGGGTTCGGGTGGGTGGAGTACAGGCCCTTGCGGGCCAACTCGATGGCCCGGGCCATGTAGTGCGCATCAAGCACCGCGCGTTCGCTGGACATGCTCACTCTTTAGCCGGCACACGGGCCAGGCGGTCGATTTCTTCACGGAACTCGTTGAGGTCCTGGAAACGCCGGTACACCGAGGCGAAACGGATATAGGCGACTTCATCGAGCTTCTGCAGCTCGGCCATGACCAGCTCGCCGACGACCAGCGACTTGATCTCGCGCTCGCCGGTGGCCCGCAACTTGTGCTTGATATGCGCCAGCGCCGCTTCCAGGCGCTCGACACTGACCGGGCGTTTTTCCAGGGCGCGCTGCATACCCGCGCGCAGTTTTTCCTCGTCGAAAGGCTGGCGGCTGCCGTCCTGCTTGATCAGCCGGGGCAGAACCAGTTCGGCGGTTTCGAAGGTGGTGAAGCGCTCACCGCAGGCAACGCATTCGCGCCGACGGCGCACTTGCTCGCCCTCGGCAACCAGTCGCGAGTCGATGACCTTGGTGTCGTTGGCACCGCAGAAGGGACAGTGCATGGTGGCAGGCAACAAAAAAAGGGAGGGCCATGGTAGCGCATCCCACTGGCAAGACAAGCCAAAGGGGTTACCATCCAGTGAGGAAATATGCCGCGAAGGAATTCCCCATGCCATTAAGAGCGCTTGTCGTGCTCAGTTTTGCTGCCGTGCTGGCCGCGTGCAGCAGCGATAAACCCAAGCCTGCAGCGGCGCCCAAAGCCCCTGTAGCAAGCAAACCGGCCAAAGAATTCGGGCCTTTGCCGGCCTATCAGCGCGAGCTGAGCGGGACCTTGCTCAATATTCCGGTGGGCGCCGAAGTCGAATTGGCCCTGCTGGTGATCGATGAACGGGGGCGCCCGCAAGGCCTGCTGGCCAGCAGCACGCTCAGCGGCAATGGCCTGGACCTGCCGTTTCGCCTGCGCTTCAACCCCGAGGCCTTCCCGGCCGGTGCGCGGGTCGAACTGCGTGGCCGCGCGAGCAAATCCGGGCAACTGATTTTGCACCTGCCGCCGCTGCGTATCGCCCAGGCCCAAACCCAGGCCACTGGCCCGTTACGCTTCGAAAAGGCGCCATGATGGCGCCGGCGCCGCTGCAACTGGCCTTGAGTGAACTGCTGGGTGACGCGCAACTGGTGGTCAGTGAACTGCCCGAGTGCGCGCTCAAGTTGTGGTTGATCGATGCCCAGAACATGGACCGCGCCTTCAGCTCCGAAGAAACCCGGCGCATCCTCCACGAGCCGCCGTACTGGAGCTTCTGCTGGGCCAGCGGCCTGGCCATGGCGCGCTACCTGGACCAGCATCGGCACTGGGTCGAGGGTAAGCGGGTACTGGACTTTGGCGCAGGCTCCGGCATTGCTGGCATTGCCGCAGCCAAGGCCGGCGCGCGTGAAGTGGTCGCCTGCGATCTCGATCCACTGGCGCTGCAGGCCTGCCGGGCCAATGCCGCGCTCAACGAAGTGGAACTGAACTATTCCAGCGACTTCTTCCAGGAAGCCGACCGTTTTGACCTGATCCTGGTCGCCGACGTGCTCTACGACCGCGCCAACCTGCCGCTGCTGGATGAATTCCTCAGCCGTGGCCAGCAGGCCCTGGTGGCCGACTCACGGGTACGGGACTTCAGCCATCCGCTGTACCAGTCGCTGGGGGTGCTCGATGCCCTGACCTTGCCGGACCTGGCCGAGCCCCACGAATTCCGCCGGGTCAGCCTGTACCACGCCAGCCGCCAGCCTTTATAGTGATGCCATTCACGGATTTTCGAGAGTCGCGATGAACCCTGCCACCCCGTACATTTTCGACGCCACTGCCGCCGATTTCGATCAGTCGGTGATCCAGAACTCTTTCCACAAACCGGTGCTGGTCGACTTCTGGGCCGAGTGGTGCGCGCCGTGCAAGGCGCTGATGCCGCTGCTGGCGCAGATCACCGAGAGCTACCAGGGCGAACTGCTGCTGGCCAAGGTCAACTGCGATATCGAGCAGGACATCGTCGCCCGCTTCGGCATCCGCAGCCTGCCGACCGTAGTGCTGTTCAAGGATGGCCAGCCGGTGGACGGCTTTGCCGGCGCCCAACCGGAGTCGGCGATTCGCGCCCTGCTCGAACCCCACGTAAAACTGCCGCCACCCGCTGCCGCCGACCCGCTGGAACAGGCCCAGGCACTGTTTGCCGAAGGGCGCTTCAGCGAAGCCGAGAGCACCCTCAAGGCACTGCTCACTGAAGACAACAGCAATGCCGGCGCGCTGATCCTCTACGCCCGTTGCCTGGCTGAGCGGGGCGAGCTGGGTGAAGCGCAGATCGTGCTCGACGCAGTCAAGAGCGATGAGCACAAGGCCGCCCTCGCCGGCGCCAAGGCGCAACTGACCTTCCTGGGCCTGGCCGCCAATTTGCCGGAAGTCGCCGACCTGAAAGCGCGCCTGGCGCAGAATGGCGAAGATGATGAAGCCGCGTACCAGTTGTGCATCCAGCAGTTGTCGCGCCAGCAATACGAGGCGGCGCTGGAAGGCTTGCTCAAGCTGTTCAAGCGCAACCGTGGCTATGACAGCGGGCTGCCGCACAAGACCTTGCTGCAGGTGTTCGACCTGCTGGGTAATGACCATCCGCTGGTCGGCACCTACCGCCGCAAGTTGTTTGCGGCCTTGTATTGAGCTGATCGCGGGGCAAGCCCGCTCCTACTGATCTTGTAGGAGCGGGCTTGCCCCGCGATACCCCTGTCACCCCAGCCAGTGATAAACCGGCGCATCCGCCCCGCTTTCCACCTTCACCTCGGCACTGTGGCGCAGACGCACCAGCAGCCGCTTGCCCGCCGCAGTATTGCCCGCCAACCCTTCCAGATGCTCAAGCAACTCCGGCCCGTTGAGCTGCCCGGCCTTGCGCAGCACCTCGCGCGCCGCCTGCCATAGCGCATCATCCGGCCGCGCCGCTGCCACGGGAGCGGTAGCCAGCGCTGGCGCTGGCGCCACAGCAGCCAACTGACCGCCCAGTTGCGCCCATTCCGCCGGGTCCAGCTCCAGGGTCAGGTCTACCGGCCAGTCGCCGATGTGTCCGCGAATTCGCATGGGGTTGTCCTTGTGCGCAATCAATGGGCCCATGCTCCCACGCCAACGCCTCATCGCCAAGCACACTGGCGCGCGCCGAACAAGTTGTTATAACATTACCAAATCCATCCAGTGCCTCCGCGGAGTCCATCCATGCGTCGTCTGTTGCTTGCCTTGCCGTTTGCCTTGTTGCCCCTGGCCGTCGCTCATGCCCACGACGATCACGACCATGATCATGACCACGCCCATGGCAGCCTCGCCGCCCATGAGCACGGCGTCGCCCGCCTGAATGTGGTACTGGACGACAGGACCCTGGAGCTGGAGCTGGACAGCCCGGCGATGAACCTGGTGGGCTTTGAGCACCCGGCCACCAGCGTCGCCGACAAGGCCAAGGTCGCGAGCGTGCGCACACAATTGGAAAAACCATTGGCCCTGTTCGGCCTGGCCAAGGCGGCCAACTGCAGCGAAAGTGATCAGGCGCTGGAAAGCCCGCTGTTCGGCGACAAACCGGCAGCCGATGACGATGGTGACGAGCACGAAGGCCATGACCACAGTGAAATCCATGCCCATTACCGGCTGGCCTGCGACAATCCTGGCGAGCTCAAGAGCCTCGACCTGAGCCCGTTGTTCAAGGCCTTCCCTGCCACCCAGAAAATTGCGCTACAACTGATCGGACCGAACGGCCAGCAAGGAGTCGAAGCGACCCCGGCCAAGGCCACGATCAACTTCTGATAGCCCTTTTGCAGCGAAACGCCCGGGGTAACCCGGGCGTTCATTTATGAGCCAGGCACTGATTGAACTGACCGACCTGGGCTTTGCCTGGCCGGGCCAAGCCCCCTTGCTGGATATTCCCGCCCTGCGCCTGGACGCTGGCGAATCGCTGTTTCTCAAAGGCCCCAGCGGCAGCGGCAAGACCACCCTGCTCGGCCTGCTCGGTGGCGTGCAAAAACCCGATCGCGGCAGCATCCGCCTGCTCGGCCAGGACTTGAGCGAATTGACGCTGGCCGCCCGCGACCGCTTCCGGGTCGATCACACCGGCTACATTTTCCAACAGTTCAACCTGCTGCCGTTTCTCTCGGTACGGGAGAACGTCGAACTGCCCTGTCGCTTCTCGCGCAGCCGCGCGCAACGCGCCGCCGAGCGCCACGGCAGCATCGACCAGGCCGCCGCCAGCCTGCTCGCTCATCTGGGCTTGAAGGACCCGGCGCTGCTCGCGCGCCGTGCCGACAGCCTGTCGATCGGCCAACAGCAGCGTGTCGCCGCCGCCCGGGCGTTGATCGGCCAGCCGGAACTGGTGATCGCCGACGAGCCGACGTCCGCCCTCGATGCCGACACCCGTGAAGCCTTCATCCGCCTGCTGTTCGCCGAGTGCCGTGCGGCCGGCTCCAGCCTGCTGTTCGTCAGCCACGACCAGAGCCTGGCGCCATTGTTCGACCGTCAGTTGTCCCTTGCCGAACTCAACCGCGCGGCCCAGCCGGGCAACGACCTGGAGGCCTGATGTACCTGCTCCGCCTTGCCCTGGCCAGCCTGGCCAACCGCCGCTTCACCGCGTTTTTGACCGCCTTCGCCATTGCCCTGTCAGTCTGCCTGCTGCTGGCGGTCGAGCGGGTGCGCACCGAAGCCCGCGCCAGCTTTGCCAGCACCATCAGCGGCACCGACCTGATCGTCGGCGCCCGTTCAGGTTCGGTGAACCTGCTGCTGTACTCGGTGTTTCGCATCGGCAACGCCACCAACAACATCCGCTGGGAGAGCTTCGAGCACTACGCCAGCGACAAACGGGTGAAGTGGGCCATCCCCATCTCCCTGGGCGATTCGCACCGCGGCTACCGGGTAATGGGGACCGACGCGCGCTACTTCGAGCACTACCAGTACGGCCGCAAGCAGAACCTGCAACTGGCCGAAGGCCGAGCCTTTGCCAGTGATCCGTTCGAGGTGGTGCTGGGTGCTGAAGTGGCCGACGCCCTGCACTACAAACTTGGCGACAAGCTGGTGCTGGCCCATGGGGTGGCGGCCATCAGCCTGGTCAAGCACGACGACAAGCCCTTCACCGTGGTCGGTGTGCTGCAACGCACCGGCACCCCGGTCGACCGTACCCTGCACATCAGCCTGGGCGGCATGCAAGCCATCCACATCGACTGGCACAACGGCATGCCGGCCCGTGGTGCCGGACGTATCAGCGCCGAGCAGGCACGCAACATGGACCTCAAGCCCGCAGCCATCACCGCCTTCATGCTGGGCCTGAACAACAAGGTGGCCACCTTCAGCCTGCAACGGGAAATCAACGACTACCGCGGCGAACCGCTGCTGGCGATCCTCCCGGGCGTAGCCCTGCAAGAGCTCTGGAGCCTGATGGGGACTGCCGAGCAGGCGCTGTTCGTGGTCTCGCTGTTTGTGGTGCTGACCGGCCTGATCGGCATGCTCACGGCGATCCTCACCAGCCTCAATGAGCGGCGCCGGGAAATGGCCATCCTGCGCTCGGTGGGCGCCCGCCCCTGGCACATTGCCGGGCTGCTGGTGCTCGAAGCGCTGGCCCTGGCGCTGGCGGGTATCGTCGCCGGGCTGGGCTTGCTGTACGCCGGCATCGCCCTGGCTCAGGGCTACGTGCAAGCCAACTACGGCCTGTTGCTGCCGCTGGCCTGGCCCAGCGCCCACGAGTGGACCCTGCTGGGCATCATTCTTGGCGCCGCCCTGCTGATGGGCAGCGTGCCGGCCTGGCGCGCCTATCGCCAGTCACTGGCCGACGGCCTGTCCATTCACCTGTGAGCACTTCGATGACCCGCGCCCTGCTGCTGTCACTGCTGTTGATCGCCGCCCCTTCATGGGCGGCCGAACCCCGTACCCTGGAATGGCAGCAACTGATCCCGGCCGGGGCGCCGGTGATCCAGCCGCAGTTGGCGCCGCTGCACGACCTCTCGCAATTGAGCGATGCCCTGGCCGCGGAAGCGGCGCCAGCAGCGCGGCAAACCGCGCCGAATGCCCCGGTGGTCAAGGCCCTGGATGGCCAACAGGTAAAACTGCCGGGCTATATCGTGCCGCTGGAAGTCAGCGAAGCAGGCCGCACCACCGAGTTCCTGCTGGTGCCCTACTACGGCGCCTGCATCCATGTGCCGCCACCGCCATCGAACCAGATCGTTCACATCTTCAGCGAGATCGGGGTGAAGGTCGAAGACCTCTACCAGCCTTACTGGATCGAAGGCCAGATGCAGGTCAAGGCCACGAGCAGTGAGCTGGCCGATGCCGGGTATCAGATGGAAGCCGAGAAAATTTACGCATACGAGCTAGAATAAATGGCCGCTTGCAGGGCTTTAGCGATTTCATTGAGCTGAATCAAAAATCGCCGTCCGTCAGCTCCTTACCATTGGACTCATTAAATTCTAAACGTCCTTTGGGAGCTTCCATGAACAAGTCCTTGCTTGGCGCCTCGCTCGTTGCTCTGGCGCTTGCAGCCCCTGTTGCCCACGCCCACCAGGCTGGCGACTTCATCCTGCGTGCCGGCGCGATCACCACCGCTCCCAACGAGAACAGCGGCGACATCAAGCTAGACGGCACCAAGATGTCCGGCACCAAGGCAACCCTGGACAGCGACACCCAGCTGGGCCTGGCCTTCGCCTACATGCTGACCGACCACATCGGCCTCGAGCTGCTGGCCGCCACCCCGTTCCAGCACACCGTTGGCGTCAAGGGCCTGGGCGCTGGCCTGGACGGCAAGCTGGGCGACATCAAGCAACTGCCACCGACCCTGTCGCTGCAGTACTACCCGATGGAAGCTTCGTCGAAGTTCCAGCCTTATGCCGGTATCGGTCTGAACTACACCATGTTCTTTGACGAAGACCTGAGCAGCAACCGCAAGGCTCAAGGCTTCAGCAACATGAAGTTGAAAGATTCGGTCGGCCTGGCGGGTCAGTTGGGCATGGACTACATGATCAACGACAACTTCCTGATCAACGCCGCGGTCTGGTACGTCGACATCGACACCAAGGCCACCATCGACGGCCCAAGCGCCCTGGGCGTCGGCAAGACCAAGGTCGACGTGGATGTCGATCCATGGGTCTACATGGTGGGTGTGGGCTACAAGTTCTAAGCGTCGTCTAAACGCACATCGCGGGGCAAGCCCGCTCCTACACAGACATGTAGGAGCGGGCTTGCCCCGCGATGCTTTTCAGCGTCCTAGCAGACGCGCCAGCCCGACCACCAATGGCGTCGGCTCAGGAACGTCAAAACGCGTCAGCAAGCGCTGATTGTTCGCCCGCGAATGGCGAATGTCACCCGAACGCGCCGGTCCGTAGCTGATCGCTGGCAGGTCACCGACCACCGACTTCAGCGCCGCCAGCAACTGGTTCAATGAAGTTGCCTGATTCAGGCCAATGTTCACCGCCCCCTCTGCGACTGCTGCCATCTCCAGTGCCTGGACCATTACCGTGACCAGATCGCCGACATAAAGAAAGTCGCGGGTCTGCTCGCCATCGCCAAACAAGGTTATCGGCGTACCGTTCAGGGCACGCTCGCAGAAAATGCTGATGACCCCGGAATACGGCGAGGAAGGATCCTGGCGTGGGCCGAAGATATTGAAGAAACGGAACACCACCGGTTCCAGACCATGCTGGCGACGGTAGAAGTCCAGGTACTGCTCACTGGCCAGCTTGTCCACGGCGTAAGGCGTCAACGGCGCCTTGACGGTGTCTTCATCGATTGACTGACCTTCGCCGTTGTTGCCGTAGACCGCGGCGCTGGAGGCAAACAGCACGCGCTTGATGCCGTTCAGGCGCATGGCCTCGCAAACATTGAGGGTGCCAATGAAGTTGCTCTGGTGGGTTTTCACCGGGTCATCCACCGAGGCTTGCACCGAGGCGACAGCGGCCAGGTGCACGACAGCCTGGCAACCGGCCGCAGCGCGTTTGACCAGTTCGGCATCGGCGACATCGCCTTCGACCAGTTGCAGACGCGGGTTGTCCATCTGCAGGTTGCTGCGCTTGCCGGACGACAGGTCGTCGAGGATGCGCACCGCATAGCCTTTTTCCAGCAGCGCATCGCTAAGGTGGGAACCAATGAAGCCGGCACCGCCGGTGATCAGAATAGGGGCATCAGCCATGACGATAGAAGCGATCCAGTAAGGGCGGCAAACCGGCGCGCCAGGCGCGAGGCTTGATGCCAAAGGTATGGAGAATTTTCTTGCAGGCCAGCACGGCATGCTGCGGCTCTTCACTGGCGTCCGGGCGCGCGGCGTGAGCCTGCGCAGTCGGTGCCTGGACCGCCAGCGTATGCAACTGGGCAGCTTCAGTGAGGATAGCCTGTCCCAGCGCCAGCGGCGTGGTCGCCTCGTTGCCGGCGTAGTGATAGGTACCCCACAAGGGTGCGGCACAATCGAGCTGCTTGAGCACCGAAAGGATGACCCGCGCGGCGTCATCCACCGGTGTCGGGTTGCCACGCCGGTCATCGGCCAGCAACAACTCCTGCGGTTGCTCGGCGCGGGTCAGAAAGCGCCCGAGCACGCCATCAATGCTCTCATCAAGGACCCAGCCAAAGCGCAACAGCACATGTTGCGGGCAGGTGGCGCGCACGCTCTGCTCGATGCGCCACAGGGCCTGGCCCCGCAGGCCCAACGGCACCGGTTCGTCCTTCTCGCTGTAGGCGGTGGCCCGCGAGCCATCGAAGACCCGGTAGCTGGACGGCTGGACAAGAATGATGTTGTGGTGCTGACACAGTTCGGACAGGCGCTCGACGGCACGCTCCTGCTGGGCCAGGCGCTGCTCGCTGACCGCTTCGGCCTGGAACCAGTCGAAATAGTAGGCCAGGTTGATCAGCGCATCGGGGCGGGTATCGTCGAGCAGCTGGGTCAGGCTGGCCGGATCCCAGCCGCTGTCCGGCGGGCGTGGCGCCAGAAAGCCGATATCTTCCTCGGCCCCGAGTCGAATCAGCGCTTGCCCGAGGGCACTTCCACCACCCAACAGCATCAGGCGCATTCGCATAGAGTCAGCAGGTCCGATCAGATTATTGGAAGAAAGCCTTCATTTTGCGGTTTCCGGCAGGGGAAGTCCAACACAGGGGTGCGCAGCTCACGCGGCATTGCGTCAAGGCTGAAGAATATTCTGCACTTACACAAATCCGGAAACTGCCTATACTGCGCCCGGAATTAGCTGACTGTCCTGAATGGATTAACCAGGAGGATAGTTAGCTTATTCGTTCGCTGGAGGCCAGACGCTCAGCCTGACACCCGGTCGGCACGGATTGCCAGATAAAACCAATAACAAAGGAATGTTTCCCATGCAGGATTCGGAAGTCGCGTACCTAAAATTCGATCAGGACCAGGCCCGTACGCTGGCTGCTGCCAGCCAGTATCTCGCAGACCTTGGCGGCCCTCAGGCACCCGGCGTCGCCAGCCAGGCCCGCCAGTGGGCGCAGCGCCTGCAGCCTATCCTCGATGCCAGCCAGAAAGCCGTTCTGCAACGCTTTGCCGATGGCCAGCTGTCAGCCCTGATGTGTTCGCAGATGACCTGTCCGGGGAGCGACCCTCTTCCCGAACACCTGCCGCAGCTGGCCCCCCTGGCCCAGAGCGAACGCTGCCTGTACCTGGCCTCGCGTAACCAGTTGCTGCTGGAGCTGGTGAGCTACCGTGCTTTTGCCTTCGATATCGATAACGAGGGCCAGATCGTGCGCCTGGTCGGTAACTTCAAGGGTGGCGGCAGCGTGCCCCGGCCCGGCGAGGAGCACAACACCCGGATCGAACTCAGCTCTCACGCCGGACTGCGCCTGGGGCCGCACACCGAAGCCCCCTACAACTGCTCGGTTGTCGCCCGTGAAGGCCGCTCGCCAGCCCCCTCGGCGCTGATCCTCTCCGCCCGCTGGAACCCGGCCAACGAACCGACCCGGATCATCCCGCTGCGCGGCATCCTCGAACAATTGGGCAGCCTGCATGCACTGGCGCTGACTTCGGCGTCCTTCGACTTCACCCGCAGCGACTGCTTCGTTGCCGGCCAAGGCGAAGCCGGCAAGGCCACTACGATGCTGCAATTCGATCCCAATGGCGGCTTCAGCCTGCGCTACAACTCGTATCGTTTCTCGCTCAATGATCACGCCAGCGACGCTGCCGCCCGCGCACTCGACGCCTTCCAGGCCCTGGTCAAGGACGCCCAGCCCTTGCCGTTCGTGCTCCAGCCCGACACCGCGTTGCTGGTCAACAACAACCGCGCCCTGCACGGGCGCGACATTCTCCAGGACAACCGGCGGCTGCTGGTGCGCCTGTTCGGGTACTCGCGCTTCGCGAGCCCGATAGTGCTCAATGACGACCCGCTGCTGGTGCGTGGCTGAACAAGGAAAACACCCAGATGATGGAAATTGATATCACCCTGTTACTGACCCTGGCGTCGGTGGCGCTGATGGCCGGCTTTTTCGACGCCATCGCCGGCGGTGGCGGCCTGATCACCTTGCCGGTGCTGTTCGTTGCCGGCATCGACCCGCTGGCGGCGATCGCCACCAACAAGTTCCAGGCCGCGTCGGCCACGGTCTCGGCCACGGTTGCCTTCACCCGCAAGGGCATGATCGACTGGAAGCGCGGCCTGCCGATGGCCGCCATGTCGTTTGCCGGCGGCGCCCTGGGGGCGTTGTCGGTCAGCCTGGTGCCCAAGAGTTTTCTACAGGCCTGCGTACCGGTGTTGCTGATCCTGGTGGCTGCCTACTTTGCCTTCAGCCCCAAGCCGGACGAACAGCAGCGCAAGGCGAGGATTTCGATCAGCCTGTTCTGCTTGGCGGTGGCGCCTGTGATCGGCTTCTACGACGGGGTGTTCGGCCCGGGGGTGGGTTCGTTTTTCATGGTTGCCTGCGTGATCCTGCTTGGCCAGCCGATGCTGCGTGCGGTATGCAACAGCAAGCTGCTCAATGCCGCCTGCAACCTCGGCGCGCTGTCGGTGTTTTCGCTCAGCGGGGCCATCGTCTGGCCCCTGGCCCTGGCGATGGCCTGCGCGGCCTTCGTCGGCGCGCAACTGGGGGCTCGCTGCGCGGTGCATTTCGGTCCTAAACTGATCAAGCCGCTGCTGGTCTGCGTATGCTGCATCATGGCTCTCAAGCTATTGCTCAGCGCCGGCAACCCACTTGGCGAATGGCTGCATCATCAGTTCCTCTAGGCGGTGTCCATGCACCTTGAAACGATTTCGACGCAACGCTCCACCTGGCAATACGATGAACCCGCGCCGGCTGCCGAGCGCTTCATCAGTGAAACCTTCGACGGCTTCCAGCAACAGGCGCGGCTGCTGATACCCGATCAGGAGCGCGCCGCGCCACTGTTCGTGATCGGTGGTGCGCGCTCTGATTTCACCCGCCTCAACCCGCTGCTGTATCGCTTGCAACAGCAGGGTATCGGCTCGCTGACCGGCAACCTCTCAGGCCACAGCCTGGCGGCCGAGCCCGGCGCACCACAACCGTCGCTGACCACCAACCTGGAGGAGGCGCAGCGCTTTCACCGGCATATCGCCGAGCGCTGCCAGACCCTGCTCGGCCACAGCCTCGGCGGCGCCATCGCGCTGAAACTGGCCGCGCAAACACCGGCCATCGACAAGCTGGTGCTGACCTGCCCGGCGGTTTACCCGGATGCCGCCCACCAGGCGCCCTTCGGCCCGGCCTTCACCGAGGCGATCCGCCAGCCCTACGGGTTTCTCGACTGCGACAGCTACGAATTCCTGCGCAAGTTCCAAGGCCGGGTGCTGCTGGTGATCGGCGAGTTCGACGGGCTCAACTCCAGGGCTTACGGGCAAGGCGAAGGCACCTCGGCCGGCACCTTGTGGCTGGCCGGTGCCCAGCGTTACAGCCCGATCCCCGAAGAAGTCACCCAGGCCCTGCTGCGCGCAGTGCCGGCGCCGCACCTTGAGTGCCTGCTACTGACCGACTGCGATCACGGCATCGCCGCGCACCTGCGTGACAAGCCGGCCGTGGCCGATCAGGTGGCGCAGGTGGTGGCGGAGTTCATTCTCGGCTGAGCGTGGTTACTCGATCTCGAACAGGCCGTTGCGGATCGGCCCGGCGCTCAGGCGTTCGCGTACGTCGTCGTCGATCCGCGGGTCGTCCGGGCGGTACAGCTTGACCTGGCGGTAAGCGCTGATGCGGTTGATCTCGGGGCCCAGGTATTCCCACACCACCCGAGTGCAGGCCGGGGTGCGTCGGTCACCGCTGGAAACCCCGGTCTTGAGGCCGTTGAGGCGGGTGATGCGGCTCTTGAAGCTGGGGATCAGGATGGTCTGGCTCATCTCGTTGACGGTCAGCGATTCGTAGTCGAGCAAAAACAAGCGGTCCTGCAGCTGGAACGCCGCACCCAGGTAGCGACAACGCACCCAGTCTTCGGCCTGCACGTCGGTGCTGCTGGAGCGCTCCTGACGCTCCTGGCGCTCGAACAAAAAGCTGCCGCGCTCCTCACGCAGGTGCACCAGCGACAGCAGGATCGAGCCCGGTACTGACATGCAATTGGAATATTCGAAGTAGTAACCGCAGTAGCGCGACAGGTTGCCGGCATGTTCGCGCAACGGCCGCAGCAGTTCGACCAGTGGGTCGTCCTGGCTTTGCGCAAGGTTGATGGCGCTGCGGGCACCGATCAGGCGGGCGAACTGTTCCGACGGCAAACCCAGCTCGTAATCCTCGACACCGAAGAAATCGCCGATGCGCTTGAGGTTGTACGCCGTCGGCTGGCTCTGCCCGCTCAGGTACTTGTTGAACTGTGCGCGGTTGATCGATAACTGCCGGCAAACTTCCGAGATAGAGCGGTAGTGGCTGCAGGCAAGCTTGAGATTGGTGCCGAGATGTTCGCTCATATGAGCCGTTCCAGGTGATGCGATAGGCGCCAGTTTAGCATCAAGTCGCATCAATTGAGAGCAACCCGCGAAATTGTAACCAACCTTGTCATGACCAACCATGCGCCCCCATGGATACGGCGCATCGACGCCGGCCTGTCGTCTTTCATGCGAAGAATAAGAATCGAGGTATTACATGCTCGAAGCGCTCAACGATTTCCTCTCGGGGAAACTCCTCATCGTGCTTATCGTCGGACTCGGCAGCTATTTCACCCTGCGCTCCCGTTTCGTCCAGTTCCGCCATTTCGGCCACATGTTCAGCGTCTTCAAGGAATCCCTTCGCGGCCAGGCAGGCCAACTGAGCTCGTTCCAGGCGCTGATGCTGAGCCTGGCCGGCCGTGTCGGTGCCGGTAACATCGCTGGTGTCGGCATTGCGGTTACCCTGGGCGGCCCGGGCGCGGTGTTCTGGATGTGGGTCACCGCACTGGTGGGCATGTCCAGCAGCTTTTTCGAGTGCACCCTGGCCCAGGTCTACAAGCGTAGCGACGGTGATGGCCTGTACCGTGGCGGCCCGGCCTACTACATCCAACACGGCCTGAAGCTGCGCTGGATGGCGGTGGTGTTCGCAATCCTGCTGCTGGTGACCTATGGCTTCACCTTCAACGGCCTGCAGTCCTACACCGTGACCCACTCGCTGCAGAACGCCTTCGGCTTCGAGCCGCAGTACACCGGTATCGCCCTGGCCGCCCTGCTCGGCCTGGTGTTCATCGGTGGCATCAAGCGTATTGCCTCGGTGTCCGATCTGCTGGTACCGGTCAAGACCCTGGCTTACATCGGCGTCACCCTGTACGTGATCTTCACCCAGATCGAACACGTGCCGGCCATGCTCGAGACCATCATCAAGAGCGCGTTCGGCCTTGATCCGGCCTTTGCCGGCCTGCTCGGCAGCGCCATCGTCATGGGCGTGAAGCGTGGCGTGTTCGCCAACGAAGCCGGCCTTGGCAGTGCGCCCAACGTCGCCGCCGTCGCGGCGGTACGCCACCCGGCGGCCCAGGGTGTAGTTCAGGCCTTCTCGGTGTTCCTCGATACCTTCGTGATCTGCACCTGCACCGCGCTGCTGATCCTGCTCTCGGGCTTCTACACCCCAGGCTTCGAAGGTGACGGCATCGCCCTGACCCAGAACTCCCTGGCCGCTGTGGTCGGTGACTGGGGGCGGATCTTCGTCAGCGTGGCCCTGTCGTTGTTCGTCTTCACCTGCATCCTCTACAACTACTACCTGGGTGAAACCAGCCTGCAGTTCTTCACCCGCAATCGCCTGGTGCTGCTGGCCTACCGCGGCCTGGTACTGCTGCTGATCCTCTGGGGCTCGGTGCAGAACCTGTCGACCGTGTTCGCCTTTGCCGACATCACCATGACCTGCCTGGCGTTCGTCAACCTGATCGCCCTGGCCCTGCTGTTCAAGGTCGGCCTGCGCGTGATGCGCGACTACGACGAACAGCGCCGCGCCGGTATCGCCCAGCCGGTGTTCGATGCGTCGAAGTTTTCCGACCTCGACCTGGACCCGCAAGCCTGGCCGGTCAAGCCGGCTGCTGAGGCCGAGGCTGAAGTGGCTGTCGGTCAGGCTCAGACCCAGCGCTGATCCATACTGCAGAAAAAGCCGCCCCGTTCGTGGGCGGCTTCCCCCTCCCCCGCTTTTCTCTCACCTGCCCGGAAATTTCTCATGCGTGCAGTCAAGAACCTTCTAGTCCTGTACACCGGCGGCACCATCGGCATGCTGCAAACCCCGCAAGGCCTGGCGCCAGCCGGTGGCTTCGAGGCGCGCATGCGAGAACACTTGCAGCAACTGGCCGACGCGCCAATGCTGAACTGGCGCCTGCGCGAACTACGGCCGTTGATCGACAGCGCCAACATGCAACAAGGCAACTGGCTGGCGATGCGTGAGGCGATTGTCGACGCGGTCGAGCGCGATGGCCATGACGGCATCCTGTTGCTGCACGGCACCGACACCCTGGCCTACACCGCCGCGGCACTGTCGTTCTTGCTGCTCGGCCTGCCGGTACCGGTGCTGTTGACCGGTTCGATGTTGCCGGCCGGCGCCCCCGACAGCGATGCCTGGGACAACCTCTGCGGCGCCCTGCGGTTGATGGCGACCGGTATCGAGGACGGCGTGCAGCTGTATTTCCACGGCCAGCTACTGCATGGCGCGCGGACCTCGAAGCTGCGCAGCGAAGCGTTCGATGCCTTTGCCGCGCTGGCGCGTGAGCGCAATGGGCAACGTGCCGAGTCGATCCCGTCCTGCCTGGACTACCGCCAGGCGCGCCAACCGGTAAACCTGATGGTGTTGCCGGTGTTCCCGGGGCTGCAGGTCGGTCATCTGCGCAGCCTGCTGGCCAGCGGCGTCCAGGGCCTGCTGCTGGAGTGCTATGGCAGCGGCACTGGGCCGTCGGACGATCAGGACCTGCTTGATGCGTTGCACGACGCTCGCCAAGCTGGAGTGTTGATTGCTGCGATCAGCCAGTGCCCGGAAGGCGCGGTGCACTTCGATACCTATGCGGCCGGCAGCCGCTTGCGCGATACCGGCCTGGTCAGTGCCGGCGGCATGACCCGCGAAGCTGCGCTGGGCAAGATGTTCGCCTTGCTCGGTGCCGGGTTGGATGTGCAGGCGGCGGAGCACTGGTTCGCCCTGGACCTGTGCGGCGAACGCGCGCAGTAGAAAATGGCGGAAGGCAGCGGGAGTCGAACCTGCCCGGGAACGGCTGCCGTCCCCAACCGGGTTTGAAGCCCGGCCGCGCCACCGGGCGCGATTGCCTTCCTTGAACGGATTACTGCCCGGGCGATTGCGCCAGGGCATTGTCGGCGCGGATCTGCCGCCGATCACCGACACGCCGGGTCAGGCCGATGCGGTCGAAGTACTCGAGTATCTGCACGCTGCGTTTGCGGCCGATCCCCAAGACATCGCGAAACGCTGCGACCTGCACCACCGGGTCATCGCTGGCCAGCTGCAAGAGCATAGCCGCCATTTGCCGGATCGTGGCCTCAGGATAGAACAGATCGCGCACCACCTGGTGCACCTGCCCCAATCGGCCGAGCTTGCGCAGCAACACCCGCACCTCGGCTTCATCGACGGGTAACGCCTTGGCCAGGTCACGTACCCAGGGGGGATCGAAGGCGCCGTCCACCAGCAACGGCTGCAACTGGCTCCACAGCAACGCATCCGCATCGCTAAGACGTATCCGATGTTCCGGCAAATGCAGCCACGGCCCGCTGCTACTCATCCTGTTGGCGGCGAGCAACTCATCCACCAGGCTGATGAATGCCGGACGCTCCAGCGCCAGGGCGACAAAGCGGCGCAAGCGGTCACGATCAGGGCCAAGCTGATCCGGTTCCTGCGCGTGGAAGCGCGCCAGCCCCTCCAACACTGTGTTTTGCAGCGCCTGCCAATGCTCACGGGTGAACAGCAGCGGGCCTTGCCGCGTGGCGATCACCTGGGCATTGGCGGGCAACTGCCAACTGCTGCGCAGGCGGTTGAACTGACGCTCCAGGCGCTGTGGATCAAGCCCGCCATCATCACAGGCGAGCAGCGCTGGCAAGGCCTGTTCCAGGCTGTCGGCGCTCGCCAATGCCTGCAACTGGGCCAGGCGCGCCTCGCTGCGGCGCTGGCGAGCTGGCGCAAACGGATCGAGCACGCGACCACCGCCAAGGGTGCGCTGCGCACGCTGATCCCGCAGCACCAAACGATCACCGTGCACCGCTTGCAGCGGCGCGTTAGTGAGCAACTGGGCGAACATGCGCGCGCCCGGCAGCAACTGCTCGCCTTGCAACAAGGCCACCCGAGCCGTGACATCCTGGGTGCCCAGGTGCACGTGCACCGGGCTGAAATGCTCGAAGGCGCGCAGTTCGCTGGCCAGCAGCTGCAGCTCGATATCCAGGCGCTGGGTCGGCGCATGCAGCCACTCGGCGAGCAGCCAGTCACCGCGGTGAACCTGCTCAAGCTGCAGGCGCTCGGCGCTGATGTTCAAGGCGACCCGCTGCCCGGCATGAGCCTCGGTGGCCGGCTGGTTCTGCGCATGCAGGCCGCGCACCCGCACCGGCTTGCCGGCTTTGCCCAACAGCAAGGTGTCGCCCAGTTGCACACGCCCATCCAGGGCGGTACCGGTGACCACGATGCCCGCACCGGCCACCGCAAAGGCGCGGTCGATGGCCAGGCGAAACCCGCCCTCGCGGCTGCGCTGGCTGACTTCACTCTGGGCCGCCAGCAAGGCCCGGCGCAGCGGTTCGATACCTTCGCCGGTCACGCTGGAAACCATGAACGGCGCCGCGCCCGCATAAGGCCCGGCAGCCAGCAACACGCTGACCTGGGTCTGTACCTCCTGCACGCGCTGCGGTTCGACCCGATCGCACTTGCTGATCACCACCAGAGCACGCGCAATACCCAGCAATTCGACAATCGCCAGGTGCTCGCGAGTCTGCGGCATGACGCCGTCATCGGCGGCCACTACCAGCAGCACCAGGTCGATACCCTGGGCGCCAGCGAGCATGTTGTGGATAAAGCGCTCGTGGCCAGGCACGTCAATGAAACCGGTTAGCGGTGCGCCAGGGGTCAAGGCGGCATAGCGATAACCGAGGTCGATGGTCATGCCACGCTCTCGCTCTTCCCGACGCTGGTCGCCGGCCTGGCCGGTCAAGGCTTCGAGCAGGGCGGTCTTGCCGTGATCGATATGCCCGGCGGTACCGACGATCACACCTGCACCTGCGGCAACTGCAACTGTGGCAACTGCGCCAGCCAACCGGCTTCGTCATCCAGTTGGCGCAGGTCCAGCCACAGGGCATCGTCATCGATGCGCCCGAGCACCGGAAGCGGCAGGGCCCGCAACGCGGCTTCCAATCCATGCAAGGTGCGCCCACGCAGGCGCTTGGACACCTGCGGGCGTACACACAAGGCTGCGCTCGGCAAGCGCGCCACCGGCTGGCTGCCACTGCCGATCATGCCCAACGCAGCTTCTGCGCTGACCGCCCACTGTTCGCCCAGCGTTTTTGCCAATGCCGGCGCCAAGCGTTCAGCCTGCTGGAGGATTTCGGCCTGTGGCCGGGTCAGCAGGCGCAGGCTGGGCAAGCGCGCGGCCAATTGGTCCGGGTTGCGGTACAGGCCCAGCACAGCTTCGAGGGCCGCAAGGGTCAGCTTGTCAACTCGCAAGGCGCGTTTGAGCGGGTTCTTCTTGATCCGCGCAATCAAGTCCTTGCGCCCGACGATGATCCCCGCCTGGGGCCCGCCCAGCAGTTTGTCGCCGCTGAAGGTGACGATATCGGCGCCATCGGCCAGAGCCTGGCGCACAGTGGGTTCGGCCGGCAGGCCCCAGCGGGTGAGGTCGAGCAAACTGCCGCTACCCAGGTCCTCCAGCAACGGCAAAGCGTGGCGATGGGCCAACTGCGCCAGTTCTGCCGTCAGTACCTGGCTGGTGAAGCCCTGGATGCTGTAATTGCTGCAGTGCACGCGCATCAACAGGCCGCTGCGGGGGCCGATCGCCGCTTCATAATCGCGGGCGTGCGTGCGGTTGGTAGTCCCCACCTCATGCAGCTTGACCCCGGCGCGGGCCATGATGTCGGGAATACGAAAAGCACCGCCGATCTCGATCAGTTCGCCGCGGGAGATGATCCCTTCCTTGCGCGCCCCCAGGCTGTTGAGCGCCAGCAGGACGGCAGCGGCATTGTTGTTGACCACGGTGACGGCCTCGGCACCGGTGAGTTCGCGGATCAGGCCTTCGATCAGGTCATCACGGTCGCCGCGCTTGCCACTGGCCAGGTCGAATTCGAGGTTGAGCGGGTAGCGGGCAGCCAGTTGCACGGCGTCGATGGCCTCCTCGGGCAGCAAGGCCCGCCCCAGGTTGGTGTGCAACACGGTGCCGGTGAGGTTGAACACCCGGCGGACCTGGCTGCGGTGCTGGGCAGCAAGGCGCTCAGCAGCCCGGCCCAGCAGCACGGGGGCGGCCAGCTCGGCGGCATCCAGTTGACCGAGCCTGACATCGTCGCGCAGATCGTCGAGCAGTTGGCGCAAGCTGGCCAGGACCGCATCGCGGCCGTAGCGGTCGACCAGCGCAAGGCTGGCGGGGTGGCGCAACAGGGTGTCGATGGAGGGTAGGCGGGTCGGGAGCTTGGCGAGGTTGGACGACATTCAGACGGTTCTCAACTTCAGCGTTGACCTAGTGGGAGCTGGCTCGCCAGCGATGGCATCACTACAGTCCTGGCGATGGACCGCAGCGCCTGCATCGCTGGCAAGCCAGCTCCCACAGGGTTCGGGTGGCATGGGCAAAACCTCAGTGTAGACCCTATCTCACTCCCCTCCCGGCGCCAGCAACAGGTTCGGCGCCAGGCGCTGAAACCCTTCCTGATCCAGGCGCATATCCAGCGCCAGGCTGGCCAGGTCGGCCGACAGGGCTTCGGCATCGGCGTCGTTTTCCAGGTAGATGTGCTTGAGGTAGGCGTTGCAGCCCGGACAGCACTCGGCCTGCAGCGGTGCCTTGGCGCTGGCATGGCGGTCGTCCTCGAAGCTGAAATACTTGAGGTCCTTGCTCTGCTCGCAGTACACGCACTTGACCCGCACCACATGCCACTCGCAGGCACACAGCGAACACACCAGGTAACGCAGGCCGTTGTACTTGCCGCGGTGGCGGATGACCCCGGCCATCGCCGGCGAGCCACAGGCCGGGCATTGGCACAGGCTGTCCGCCGCCTTCAACTCGACACCCTGCAGGCTCAGCAACCAATGGCTCCAGGCTGCCTGCAATGCTGCGCCGAGAAACGGCACCAACGCCGCCGGTACCAGGCTGTACTGGCCTGTGAGCAAGGCGATGGCCCACAGCTTGCGCTGTTCGTCGCCAGCACGCTGCAGTACTGCCACCGCATCCGCCACCGCGCCATGCGAAGCCGGATAGCGCTGCAACAACGCTTGCAGATAGGCCAGCCAACGGCCTTCGCGCACCAGGCTGTCGGCCGCCAGCGGCGGCAAACCGTGCTCCACACACAAGCGCTGGCGCTCAATGTCACTGGGGGCCGCGACAGGCGGTTGATCCAGCAGGCTTTGCTGCACCTGGCACAGGCCGGCCAGCAGCCGCAGGTAGTCCGCCAGCGGGTTGCCCGCAGCCAGTTGTTCCAGCCGCTGTGCGCGCAGAGCGAACAGATTGTTTGGCGGCAAGTGGAGAAACGGCGGCGTACTGGCCGCCGCTTCGATCTGCCCGGGTTCAAGAAGGGTGCTCAAGCGCTCATCCTTTTTTGTTGATCGGCGGCTCCGGTTGTTTATCGCCGGTCACCTCCCGATACCACAGCTCATGGTGTTTTTTCGCCCAGGCGCGGCTGACCCCGCCATGCAACATGGCGCTGGCCGAACCCTTGATCCAGATGCCCGCGTAAATGTGGACGATGATGCTCAGCACCAGCACGAACGCCGCCAGCGCATGCAGCAAGGTCGCCAGGCGAATCGAGCCGATGGCGAAGTAGCTGCTGAAGTAAGCGCGCCAGATCACCACGCCGCTGATCAACAGCACCAGCATGCACAGCAGCAAGGTCCAGAACAGCAGCTTCTGCCCGGGGTTGTACTTGCCGATCGGCGGTACGCCCTCCTCTTCGTTGCGCATTACCCGGTCGATGCGTTTGAGCCACAGGCGGTCGTTGGCGATAAAGTAGTTCGCCCGCCAGAAACGCAGCACCAGGCCAAGAAAGAACACGAACATCAACACGCCCATGAACGGATGCAATATGCGCGTCCAGGGACCGCCGCCGAACAGATGGCTGAGCCAGTACAGCGCCGGGTGAAACAGCGCCAGCCCCGACAACGCGGCCATGATGAACAGGATCGCCACCAGCCAGTGGTTGGTCCGCTCGTTGGCGTTGTAGCGCAGGATCGGTTTGTCGTTCATGGTCGTTCCTCCCCTTGCCCACCTGGCCGGTTCGGGTCATAGACATGCACCGCTGGGTCGACCACATGCACGCTGGTATCCGGCGGGCTGGGGTGCTCGTCTTCCTCGACCCGTTGCGGGCCGACGCGCACATAATGGAAGAACCCGGCCAGCACCGCCGCGCCCATGGCCAGCAGCGCCAGAGGCTTGGTCACGCCTTTCCACAAGCCCACCAGCGGGCTGATGATGGGCTGGTCTGGAAGGCCGGCATACACGTGTGGCGTATCGGCGTGATGCAGCACATACATCACGTGGGTACCGCCGACACCATCGGGGTCATACAAACCAGCGTTGTCGAAGCCACGCGACTTGAGGTCGACGATGCGCTCGGCGGCGTGCTCCTGCATGTCCTGCTTGCTGCCGAAGACAATGGCGCCGGTCGGGCAGGTTTTCACGCAGGCCGGCTCCAGCCCCACCGACACCCGGTCGGAACACAGGGTGCACTTGTAGGCCTTGTGGTCCTTCTGCGAGATCCGCGGGATATTGAACGGGCAGCCGGTGATGCAGTAACCGCAGCCGATGCAGTGGTCCTGGTTGAAGTCGACGATGCCGTTGGCATGCTTGATGATCGCCCCCGGGCTCGGGCAGGCCTTCAGGCACCCAGGGTCGGCGCAGTGCATGCAGCCGTCCTTGCGGATCAGCCACTCCAGGTTGCCCTCGCCGGTCTCGTGCTCGGTGAAGCGCATGAGGGTCCAGGTCTCGGCGCTCAGGTCCTGTGGGTTGTCGTAGGTGCCATGGTTGTGACCGACCTCGTCACGCAGCTCGTTCCATTCCGAACAGGCCACCTGGCAGGCTTTGCATCCGATGCACTTGGTGGTGTCGATCAGCTTGGCCACTTCCTCCTGCTGACGGATAGACGAAGGGGCGGTGGTGGTGGCCGAACGGGCGATGATGTCTTGGCTGGCCATCAGATTTTCTCCACATTGACCAGGAACGACTTCGATTCCGGGGTCTGGGTGTTGCCATCACCGAGGAACGGCACCAGGGTGTTGGTCAGGTAGCCGTGCCGGGTTACCCCGGTAAACCCCCAGTGCAACGGAATGCCGATCTGGTGCACGGTCTGGTTGTTGACCTGCAGCGGACGAATCCGCTTGGTCACCACCGCGACTGCCTCGATATGCCCACGCTTGCAGGAGACCCGTACCCGGTCACCGGCGGCGATGCCCTTCTCCTTGGCCAGGGCTTCGCCGATCTCGACAAACTGCTCGGGCTGGGTCACGGCGTTGATCGGACAGTGCTTGGTCCAGAAGTGGAAGTGCTCGGTCAGGCGGTAGCTGGTGGCCGCGTAAGGGAAGTCCTTGGCTTGCCCCAGGCTGTCCCACACCGAATCGAACACCCGCCCGGCCGGGTTGCTGGTCGCCTGCTTGTTGTTCGGGTGCAACGGGTTGATGCCGATTGGCGTCTCGAACGGCTCGTAATGCTCGGGGAATGGCCCTTCGGCCATCTTGTCCAGGGCAAAGAAGCGCGCGACCCCTTCGGGGTTCATGATGAACGGGTTCATCCCCGACTCCGGCGCCGCATCAACCTTGAAGTCCGGCACGTCGGTGCCACCCCACGCCTTGCCGTTCCACCACACCAGGCGCTTGTTCGGCGCCCACGGCTTGCCTTGAGGGTCGGCCGAGGCACGGTTGTAGAGAATCCGCCGGTTCATCGGCCAGGCCCAGGCCCAGCCCAGGTTTTGCTTCATCCCGTACGGATCGGCGTTGTCGCGCCGGGCCATCTGGTTACCCTGCTCGGTCCAGCTGCCAGAGAAAATCCAGCAACCGGAGGCGGTGCTGCCATCGTCCTTGAGCTGGGCGAAGCCGGCCAGTTGCTGCCCGGCCTTGACCAGCGCCCCCGAGGCGTCGGTGACATCGGCCACGGCGTAGCCACTGAACTCCTTGGCGATTTCTTCCGGCGTCGGTTCTTCGGGCACCTTGTAGGGCCAATTGAGCTTGAGGATCGACTCGGCCCAAGCGCCGCCGTCGCGCTGATAACGCTCGCGCAGGCGCAGGAACAGCTCGCTCATGATGCGCACGTCGGTACGCGCCTGTCCCGGCCCTTCGGCGCCCTTCCAGTGCCATTGCAACCAGCGGCTGCTGTTGACCAGCGAGCCATCCTCCTCGGCAAAGCAGGTGGTGGGCAGGCGAATGACTTCGGTCTGGATATTGGCCGTCTCGACATCGTTGAACGGCCCGGCATTGCGCCAGAACTCCGAGGTCTCGGTGGCCAGTGGGTCCATCACCACCAGCCACTTGAGCTTGCTCAGGGCGGCGGTGACGCGGTTCTTGTCGGGCAAGGCGGCAATCGGGTTGAAGCCCTGGCAGAAGTAACCGTTGACCTGCTCCTTGGCCATCATGTCGAACATCTTCAACACGTCGTAACCGGGGATATCCAGCTTTGGCAGGTAGTCATAGCCCCAGTTGTTCTCGACCGTGGCGTTGGCGCCATACCAGGCCTTCATCAGGCTGACATGGAACTTGCCGTAGTTCTGCCAGTAGGACAGCTGCCCCGGCCGCAGTGCCTTGGGCGCACGCTTGGCGATGTAGGCGTTGTAGTCTTGCTCAGCATCCGCGGGCAGGGTCAGGTAACCCGGCAGCAGGTTGGACAACAGCCCAAGGTCTGTCAGCCCCTGGATATTGGAGTGCCCACGCAAGGCGTTGACTCCGCCACCCGGCATGCCGACGTTGCCCAGTAGCAACTGGACCATGGCGGCACTGCGGATGATCTGCGAGCCGATCGAATGCTGAGTCCAGCCCAGGGCATAAAGGATCGTCATGGTCTTGCCCGGTTGCGAGCAAGTAGCGATCTCTTCCCAGACCTTGCGCATGCTGTCGGCCGGCATACCGCAGATCTGGCTGGCCAGTTCCAGGGTGTAGCGGCTGTAGTGCTGCTTCATCAACTGGTAGACACAGCGTGGGTCCTGCAGCGTCGGGTCGACCTTGGCAAAGCCGTCCTCGCCGATTTCGTAGCCCCAGCCGGACTTGTCGGTGTAACTGCGCTTGGCCGCGTCATAACCACTGAACAGGCCGTCTTCGAAACTGAAACCGGCTTTGACGATAAACGACACATCGGTGTAGTTGCGCACGTACTCGTGCTGGATCTTGTCGTTGCTCAGCAGGAAATTGATCAACCCGCCCATGAAGGCAATATCACTGCCGGTGCGGATTGGCGCGTAATAGTCGGCCACCGAAGCGGTTCGGGTAAAACGCGGGTCGACCACGATCAAACGGGCCTTGTTGTGGGCCTTGGCCTCGGTCACCCATTTGAAGCCACAGGGATGGGCTTCTGCAGCGTTGCCACCCATCACCAGAATCAGATTCGCGTTGGCGATATCGGTCCAGTGGTTGGTCATGGCTCCACGGCCGTACGTCGGGGCAAGACTTGCCACCGTCGGGCCATGTCAGACACGTGCCTGGTTATCGAACCCCAGCATGCCTAGGCTGCGAACAACCTTGTGGGTCATGTAGCCGGCTTCGTTGGATGACGCCGACGCCGCCAGGAAGCCTACGCTCAGCCAACGGTTAACGGTCTGGCCCTGGGCATTCTTCTCGATGAAGTTGGCGTCACGGTCGGCTTTCACCAGGTCGGCGACACGGTCAAGCGCTTCATCCCAGGAAATCCGCGTCCACTCGTTGCTCCCCGCCTTGCGCACCTGGGGGTACTGCAAACGGCTGGGGCTGTGGATAAAGTCGAGCAGGCCGGCGCCTTTTGGGCACAGCGTACCGCGGTTCACCGGATGGTCGGCGTCGCCTTCGATATGGATGATGTTCTGCGCCACGTTCTTGGCCGCATCACCCTGGCTGTACATGATCAGGCCGCAGCCGACCGAGCAGTAGGGGCAGGTGTTGCGGGTCTCTTTGGTGTGCGCCAGCTTGAAGTGGCGCACCTGCTCGGCGAAGGCAGGTGTCGGGGCCATGCCCAACGCCGCCAGGCTCGAGCCTCCAAGGCCAACTGCTGCGACCTTGAAGAACTGCCGACGGTTGAGATCCATCGTGCACTCCTGATCAGGTGGTGGACGCGCGGTGCGTTGCCGGCGTCGCTTGAACGATCACGGTGGCGACATTACTAGCAGTCACCAGTTGATACTGTAGTCAAGATTCCTGACCAGCGTGCTGAAAATGGCTCATTGCCGCCGGCATCACCCTGTTCGCCCCGCTACAGGTTGCGCACGACGTTGAGCGCAGCGCTGCTCTGGGCCACCGGCATGATCTCGATCGAGTTGATGTTCAGATGCTCGGGTTGCCGGGCAATCCAGGACACGGTATTGGCAATGTCCTCGGGGCGAATGGCCTCGACATCTTTATACAGCGCTTCGACCGCTTCCATGTTGCCGTTCAGGCGCACCACCGAGAAGTCGGTCCCTGAACACAGGCCCGGCTCGATATTGCTCACCCGCACCCGGGTACCGGCCAGGTCGGCGCGCAGGTTCAGGCTGAACTGTTTGACGAAGGCCTTGCTGGCGCCATACACATTGCCCCCCGGATACGGGTAGGTGCCGGCAATCGAGCCGATATTGATGATCAGCCCGCTATTGGCCTCGACCATCCCCGGCAGGATGCGTTGGGTGATCAGGGCAAGGCCGGTGATGTTGGTGGCGATCATCCGCTCCCAGTTCTGGGGGTCGCACTGCTGCGCGCGCTCGATGCCCAGCGCCAGGCCGGCGTTGTTTACCAGGACATCGATAGACAACGAGGCTTGATTGATCTGCCCGATTGCCTTGTCCAGCGATGCCTTGTCGGTGACATCCAGTGCCAGCGGGATGAAATGTTCACCAAGCTCCTGCCCCAGCTGCATGAGTTTGTCCATGCGGCGTGCGCCGCCGATGACCCGGTAACCTTCGGCGATCAGTTGGCGACAGATGGCTTTGCCAAAGCCGGCCGATGCGCCGGTCACAAATGCGGTTTTCATGCGGTTTTCCCCTTTATCAGCAGTTCAGGTCAGGTATTTCACGCCAAGGCTGGCGAACAGGCAGAGCATCGACAGCACCAGCACTTTGCGCACGACATCACTGCCCTTGCGAATGGCCAGGCTGCTGCCCAGATGGTTGCCAAGGATGTTGCAGGCCACCAACGGCAAGGCCAGCAGGTAAAGCACTTTGCCAGCCATCACGAACGCCACCAGCGCGCCGATGTTCGAGGCAAAGTTGAAGGTCTTGGAGTTGGCTGAACTGGAGACCAGGTCCATTTTCAGCAAGTAATGAAAAGCGATGATGAACAGGCTGCCAGTGCCAGGCCCGAAGAAACCGTCATAGAAGCCGATGACCAGGCAGGTCAGCGGTACCACGGTGAACAGCATGGCATCGGACAGCACGAGCTCCTGCACCGGCCGGTCCTTGGGTGTAAGGAAAATCAGAATGGCGAAGGGGATCAGCGCCAGGATGATCTTGCCGACCGTTTCCTGTGAGATCGACACAATCAGGTGCGCACCCAGATATGCGCCCAGCAATGAAAACGGCACGCCGACCAGCGCCACCTTCCAGACCATCTTGCTGTTGACCAGGAAGTTTCTGATCGCCGCCAGGGTCCCGAGGGTACTGACCAGTTTTTCCTGCCCCAGCGCCACTTGCGCCGGCAGGCCTACCAATAGAAAACCCGGCACCAGAAACAACCCGCCACCACCGGCGATGCTGTCGACAAAACCGGCAATGAAGGCAATGGCGCCCAGCACCAGCATCGCCAATACCCAATGCTCCGCCCAATAGGTCCCTAACTGATCCATAGCGCTACCCAGTACACGTGAAATGATTCAGGAAAGGACTTCGTGTGCTCAATGCAGCCAATGCTTCGATCGCAAGCAAAAATTACATCGACTCAATAATTGTAATTACAGAAACAAAATCGATTCAATTAATTTCTGCTGCCATGGCCTTCCATAGCACCGAAAACGCCACTAACTAATTGATTTTAATTGAAATTTATGAGCGAAATTTTTCACACTGTCGTTGCTATCACAGCAGTGAACAAGCGAGATCAGACAAGCTACAAATTGATTAAATGCATTCAATAAGACTCGATTACCCTTCGATTACTCTTGATCCAGGCTTTCATGCTAGGCTTGCGCGCTCATGTAGATTCTGGTGCTTTCCCTATGTGGGTTCCTCAATACAGCGGCCATGCGCAGCCGGTTTACCTGATGATTGCCGATGCCCTGGAGCAGGACATCAGTACCGGGCACCTGAGCCCGGGCGATCGGCTGCCAACACTCAAGGACCTGGCTGAAACCCTGAAAGTCACCCCCGGCACCATTGGTCGCGCCTATGACGAGGCGGCCAAGCGCGGGCTGGTGATTGGTGAAGTCGGACGCGGGACATTTGTCCTGCAAGCCAAGGCCAGGCCGGCCTCGCCCACGCCGGGCAAAAGCACCAGCACCGACAGCGCCCAGATCGACCTGTCGATCATCAAGCCCAATGACGCCGACACGGGCGGATGGCTACGGGATGCGATTACCGAACTCGCGCAGTCAGCGGATTTGAGCCGCGTTCTGGACTACACCAGCGACGGTGGTCATGCCGTGCACAAGCAAGCCGGTGCCCGCTGGGTACAACGCAGCCTGCCAGAGGCACGGTGGCAGCAGATCATCCTCACGTCTGGCGCGCAGCATGGCTTGCTGGTAGCGATCAGTAGCCTGTCGAACAGCAATGACGTGATTCTCTGCGAAGAGCACTGCTACCCCGGGATCATCTCCCTGGCCCACAGCCTGGATCGACGCCTCAAAGGCGTGCAGATCGACGAGTACGGCCTGCTGCCCGACGCTTTCAGGGCCGCCTGCATCGAACACCGTCCGGCATTGCTGGTGTGCGTGACCACCCACCAGAACCCGACCAACTCGATCATGCCAGCGGAGCGCCGCGAGGCAATTGCCCAGATTGCCCGTGAACATGATGTGTTCATCATCGACGATGACATTTACGGGTTCCTGGAGGCCCAACCGGTGCACAAGCCGATCTCGGCCTATGCTCCAGAGCGCTCCATCTACCTGACCAGCCTGTCGAAAAGCATTCTGCCGGCACTGCGCATCGGCTACCTGTATGCGCCCCCTGAAACCCTCTCGCGCCTGTCGTCGATGGTACGCAGCAGCGTGTGGATGCCTTCGCCGCTGATGGCACAACTGGCCAGCAACCTGATCAACAGCGGCATGGGCGAGCAACTGGTCAAGGTGCAACAGCAAGAGGCCGCCGCTCGGCAGCAAATGGCCAGGGACATTCTTGGCGGTTATCGGATTCGCAGCCAGCCCAACAGCTTCCATATCTGGCTGGAGTTGCCTGAACCCTGGACCTGCGACGAATTTGCCAACCTGGCCCGGGCCCACGGCGTAACAGTAGTCAGCGGCAGTCAGTTCCTGGCCCAGCGCACCACCGCGACGAGCGGAGTACGCATTGCCCTGATGGCCCCGAGCCGCGCCGAACTGGGCTTTGCCCTGACCAAGCTGGCCAGCTTGCTGGCGTCTCCGGAGCCCCGCCTGTTCTATTGATGCCACATTGGCAAAACCCACAAGCAAGCCGCAGCCAGTTACCGGCTGCGGCTTTTGTTTGCGTTCCGACGCCCTGACGCCTTAGTCATCTCATTACCCCCTCCCAAGTAGTCCGAAACTCCCATCTCGCCTGGGAGTATCGGCCGATGCGCGAGCTCCGGCGCTTATCCATAGTTGCGGCATGTACCAGTAGTAGGTCCACGATCCGGCGCCTATGCCTGGAATTGCTCAGGAGAAAGTCATGACTACACGCAAAAAAATAATAAAACCCACGAGCGACCTGACCGGTGACAGCAGTACCGATCTGTCCCCCCCCCACCAGGACGCCATCGCGAGTAAAGACCAAAGCAATACCTCCATGAGCGATCCACCCCCCCTCCAAACGCCAACCGTCACTACTGATCAAGCAGACTACGCCCCCGGCAGCACGGCCATCATCACGGCCAGCGGCTTCGCCGCCGGCAGCACAGTGGCGCTTGAAGTGGAGCACGCCACTGGCCCCGGCGCGGATAACGTGTGGGGTACCCCCGACGATGTACTCGATACCAACACCGGCGAGGGACATGAGCCTTGGTATGTGACCGACGGCGGTGCCGGCGATCTCGACGGCCAAGTCAACGGCAGCGTCACGACCTCGTGGTACGTGAACCCCGACGACTCGGCAGGCGCAACGTTCCTGCTCACCGCGGCCTCTGCAGGTGCCGATAGTAAGTTCGGTACCAGTGATGACGTTGTCGCGACAACGTCGTTTACCGACAGCGCCCTGAGTATCGTGGCGACGGGTGTGAACGTTACGCTGGACGAAACAGCCGGGTTGCAGAACAGCACGGCCACCGCAAGCCCTGCAGAAGACGCTGACGACAATGACATTCTGCTCACGGCGCTACCCTCGGCCTTCACTACTCGGTTGACAGCGCTGGGGGCAGGTACCGCAGCGGGTGCAGCCCTGAGTGGCTATACGGGTGCGGTGGGCAACACCGGCAGTGATGCGTTCACCATCACCGCGGCACCCGGCGGCAGCATTACCGATATCAGCTTCGTCGGCACCTCTGGCGCACCGCTCAATGGCCTGGACAGCGGACTCGATACCCTCAATGGCACCGATATCCTTCTCTATACCGATAGCAACAACAACATCCTGCTGGGCCGAGCCGGGGGGCCAGCCGGCGCGATCGTGTTCGCGGCCTACATTCAAGAAAGCGGATCGCCGGTCACCGGCGGCAAGATCTGGACCGTGGAATACCAGCCGCTCAAGCATCCGGACGCCAGTAACCCGGACGATGCCCTCAACCTGCTGAACAAGGTGTTCATCGGCGCCAGCCAGGACCTGGTCTTCAGCCTGGCCAATGCGCCCTCCGGGCAGAACCTGTTCCTGATGTTCACGACGGCGGCCCCGACCGTTGTTGACGTCGGTGGGGTCTTGCGGATCACGGACCCGACCATTATCGCCACCGGCAAGAACCCCGCCGACCAGTCAAGCGGCGCCAATATAACGACGGGCGACACAATCAATACCAGCCAGGCGGGTGGCCCGACCACCTTCGGCACCAACAACCAGATGATTACGGAACAGGAAGGCATCCGCTTTTCGTTCGTCACCGGTGCCAGGCAGAATGTGACCATTCCCAACCTGGATCAGAACGAAGCAGATGTTGAAGCCAACATCGACTTTACCGACGTCTTCAATACGAGGTCGGCCACGTTCGACGTCGTGCAGTTGCAAAGCGGCAAAAGCGCTATCGTAAAAATCAGCGCATTCAGCACCGCTGCTGAACCTGGCGTGAATTTCATCAACGGCTATGTAGGTGATGCGTCGGTTGCAATCAGCAATGTTCGCGTCATCAACATCAGCACCGGGCTGGTGATCGAGAACTCGGACGGCTCGGCGAATGATCCGGCCATTGTCATCAGCTTTGCTTCCGGGGTTGCAACCATCACCGGCGTTAAAGCCGGCTACAAGATTGAATACACCACAACGGCAGACCACAACCGCGTGCTCATCGAGAACGGCGCGGCCATCGACGCCAAGGGCACTAACCATGCCGATTTCGATATCGGTGGCTTCAAGCTGCTCCAAGTCTCTATTGCGAAAGCCGAAATCGGCTCGAAGATAATCTTTGAGGACGATGGCCCGAGCATCAGCACCACCGGCACCGAGCCGACGCTGACCGTCGATGAAACCGTACTGGCAACCAACGCCACGCAGAGTTTTGCCGCTAACTTCACCTCGGCATTTGGCGCCGATGGCGCCGGAACCCTGACCTATACGCTGGGCGTGATGGCCGGAGCCTCCGGGCTGACCGACACGGCAACTAATGAGGCGGTCAACCTGTCGCTCAATGGCACAGTGGTGGAAGGCCGCACGGCCACGACCAATCAACTGGTATTCACCGTCAGCGTCGCTGCCAACGGTGACGTCACCCTCGACCAACTCCGCGCCGTAGTGCATTCCAACACCACCAATCCGGATGACTCCACCAGTTTGACCTCGGACAACCTGGTGACCCTGACGGCGACCAAAACCGACAGGGATGGCGACAGCGTCCAGGCCACCCTGAATATCGGGCAGAACCTGGTGTTCAAGGATGATGGGCCAAGTATCAGCACCACCGGCACTGAGCCGACGCTGACGGTGGACGAAACCGTACTGGCGACCAACGCCACGCAGAACTTCGCTGCCAACTTCAGCTCGGCGTTTGGCGCCGATGGGGCCGGTACGCTGACCTATGCGCTGGGCGTGGTGGCCGGGGCCTCGGGGCTGACCGACACGGCCACTAATGAGGCGGTGAACCTGTCGCTCAACAGCGGCGTGGTCGAAGGCCGCACGGCGACGACCAACCAACTGGTGTTCACCGTCAGCGTCGCCGCCAACGGTGACGTCACCCTCGACCAGCTCCGCGCCGTAGTGCATTCCAACACCACCAATCCGGATGATTCCACCAGTTTGACCTCGGACAACCTGGTGACCCTGACGGCAACCAAAACCGACAGGGATGGCGACAGCGTCCAGGCCACCCTGAATATCGGGCAGAACCTGGTGTTCAAGGATGACGGCCCAAGCATTAACACCACCGGCACCGAGCCGATACTGACAGTCGATGAAACCGTACTGGCAACCAACGCCACGCAGAACTTCGCTGCCAACTTCACCTCGGCGTTTGGCGCCGATGGCGCCGGCACGCTGACCTATGCGCTGGGTGTGGTGGCGGGGACCTCCGGGCTGACCGACACGGCCACTAATGAGGCGGTGAACCTATCGCTCAACAGCGGCGTGGTCGAAGGCCGCACGGCGACGACCAACCAACTGGTGCTCACCGTCAGCGTCGCCGCCAACGGTGACGTCACCCTCGACCAACTCCGCGCCGTGATCCATCCCGACGCGACCAATCCGGATGACTCCACCAGCCTGACCTCCGACAACCTGGTGACCCTGACGGCGACCAAAACCGACAGGGATGGCGACAGTGCCCACGCGACCCTGAATATCGGGCAGAACCTGGTGTTCAAAGATGATGGGCCAAGCATCAGCACCACCGGCACCGAGCCGATACTGACAGTTGATGAAACCGTACTGGCGACCAACGCCACGCAAAACTTCGCTGCCAACTTCAGCTCGGCGTTTGGCGCCGATGGCGCCGGCACCCTGACCTATGCGCTGGGCGTGGTAGCCGGGGCCTCCGGGCTGACCGACACGGCCACTAATGAGGCGGTGAACCTGTCGCTCAACAGCGGCGTGGTCGAAGGCCGCACGGCGACGACCAACCAACTGGTGTTCACCGTCAGCGTCGCCGCCAATGGCGACGTCACCCTCGACCAGCTCCGCGCCGTGGTCCATCCCAACACCACCAATCCGGATGACTCCACCAGCCTGACCTCGGACAACCTGGTGACCCTGACGGCAACCAAAACCGACAGGGACGGTGACAGCGCCCAGGCCACCCTGAATATCGGGCAAAACCTGGTGTTCAAGGATGATGGGCCAAGCATCAACACCACCGGCACCGAGCCGATACTGACAGTCGATGAAACGGTGCTGGCAACCAACGCCACGCAGAACTTCGCCGCCAACTTCACCTCGGCATTTGGCGCCGATGGCGCTGGCACGCTGACCTATGCGCTGGGCGTGGTGGCCGGGGCTTCCGGCTTGACCGACACCGCTACCGGTGAGGCGGTCAACCTGTCGCTCAATGGCACAGTGGTCGAAGGCCGCACAGCCACGACCAATCAACTGGTGTTCACCGTCAGCGTTGCCGCCAACGGTGACGTCACCCTCGACCAGCTCCGCGCCGTGGTCCATACCAACACCACCAATCCGGATGATTCGAAGAGCCTGACCGCGGATACTCTGGTGACCCTGACGGCAACCAAGACCGAC